>NZ_CAJHBC010000008.1:0-119358 GCF_904846535.1 Psychrobacter muriicola 2pS | reverse complement strand
GGATAGTCATTTGCTGATTCAATAAGCATGCGAACGGCGCGCTCTTTAATCTCAGGAGTGTAGGTTTGTCTTTTCATTGTCGTATTCTCTCAGAAAGTTGAGTCTCCGACAATCCCGGGGCGGTTCAGTAATCATAAACAACAATCCTCTCAAGAGAGTAAATCAACGCTTTGGGGCTACATCAATACCATAGGCGAGGAGGTTATACCATTACATTACGAAGAGGTAAGTTCCTTTAATGAAGGACTGGCTGCTGTCAAATCAAATGATAAATGGGGCGTAATTGACTTTCAAGAAAATCAAGTTATACCTTTTGAGTATGATGCTATTAGTAGTTTTAAATACGGCTATGCAATAGTAGCTAGAGTAAATACAAACCTAGTAGATAGCAGCAGTGATACTGACGAAATGATAGATGGGGTAGAAGAGTACTCATTATCGGAAGAATGGGATGATGAGTTATACATGGATAGTTTTACATCTAGAGATAACTCCGAAATGAAATTTGGCATTATTGATCGTCAAGGTAGTATCGTACTACCAGTAAAGTATGACAATGTTACTCAAGTTTCTGAAGGTGTGATAGGCGTTAAAAATGATGATAAGTGGGGGTTTGTTAGCCAACAAGGCGAATCAGTAATATCTTATCAATTTGATCAGATATTTCCACCTTTTAAAAATGGCATCATCCAAGCTGATTATTGCTACGATGATAATGAAAACACTACCTCATGTCAGGCTGATGAGGTTAATATCCATACGCTGCATATTGATAAACAAGGTAATATTATCAACGAGTTATTTTCTAGCGTGGGCGTAGCAGAGGAAACGATAGATTGATTTTGTACTAATCAAACAATATTCCTTGTCTGATGCTATATAAAAAAAAGGCAGTCATGGTACATAAAAAATAAACCTACCACAAAAAACCTGCCCTGTCTGCCAGTGCCCGTTTACGTGGCGCAAGAAATGGGAGAAAGACTGGGAGCAGGTGATTTATTGTTCGGAGTGGTGTCGGCGCAATTGTATTGATTTAACTGAATAAAGTAGGGTAGATATTAGTTTTAATGCTAAAATAGCGAAAAATATGTTTTAAAGTATAAAAAAATTAATGAAAAAAAATATAATTAAGCATAATAAAAGCCAAAAACGAGCTGTAAAAAAACCATCAAGATATGGCAAAAAAAGTATTGAAAGTAAAATACAGATCTTTAATAGCGCTTCCCATAGCCAACAGTTTGAAAACGATTGGGCAGTAGAGCAAGACTTTACTTGTGTTCGATTAGGACTACTTAGGTTTACTCAGATAATAGCCATTTTTCTTATATTCTTTAGTATACCTATTGCGGGCTATCTCATGCACGCTATTAAGGAATATGACATATTTATAGTAATTGCTATGTTTATTACTGCTATATTATCAGCTGTTTTATTGATAAATCCGAGTGTGATTTTTAGAGGTGTCAACTGGCTACGACAAGGCCATATTAAATTGAAAGGGGATAAAATTGAGTTAAGGGTAGACAATAAAATCCAGTATATATCAGTAACGAATATAAAAAAATTCAGATGTTACAAAATTAATAATTACAGATCCAAAATCGAAGTTTTAAAGATTATTATAAAAATGAAAGATGGTTCTAAGTTTTTTTTGTATCAGTCAACCAATTTTAATGAGAACATATATATATTGTATAGTGTTGGTGTAATGATAGAGTCGGTATTATCAGATAACTTTGAAAAGATAGATAAAGGCGCTTGGTTATATCGAAAAGAAACCATTTATTATGCAAATATACTGACAGTTTTTTTTGTCACTATATTTACGGGTATCGTGATTTATTTTAAGATGTACGATTTTTTATTTGTTATAGTAATGCTTGTCTTGATTATCATTGCTCCTCGTTTTACCCTTTTTATAATGGGTACACAGCATAGCGGTGATACTTATATACACTACATCAACAGAAGATAACTTTAAACACGATAGTATCGCTATCTAAAATAGTCGCTTTAGACCTGGCAACTACTGCCGCTATAATGATGGAAATATCCAATACTGACACCATTGGTAATATCTCAGTGACGAACTTCGATCTTTTTACTCAAAAATTTATGAAAGATAAAACCCAGTAAGATGGACAAGATTACGATTTTCATAATGGTTATCATCATACTGGCCAAATCGATATCAATTAGCTGCCCACAAATGCTTTGATCTCGAGAGACTAATTCTTATTTTTTATAAGATGTTTAATGGATTGGCTGACCAAAAGTTTATACTCAACACTCTAGATAGTTAAAAGCTCGTTTGAAAGTAATTTAAAATCATAATCAGGCTCGTAAAACTCTATACACATAGTTTAAAATTTACTCCAAAATCACATCATAACCATAAAGTTACTTATATAAAGTAAATTATAACTCTATAAAAAATGGCTTACCCATATTAAATGAGTAAGCCAAAAAATAACTATCATGTTTCTATAATTGCATTAGCCAATCGACTACAAATTCGGATTTAACCATTTCTCAGCCGTTTTCATATCCCAGCCTTTACGCTCAGCATAACTTTCTAACTGGTCACGACTGATTTTACCGACGTTGAAGTACTCACTCTCCGGATGCGAGTAATAGAATCCGCTAACCGATGACGCAGGCCACATCGCATAGCTTTCGGTCAAAGTCGTACCGATAGCCTCTACCGTACCGAGCCAGTCAAACAGTTTGCCTTTTTCGGTATGCTCAGGGCAAGCAGGGTAGCCAGGGGCAGGGCGGATACCGACGTATTTTTCTTTAATCATCTCATCATTGGTGAGTGACTCAGTCGGTTGGTAGCCCCAATACTCTTTACGGATCAGCTCATGCAGATGCTCGGCAAAGGCTTCGGCTAGCCGGTCAGACAGCGCCTGTACCATGATAGCGTTGTAGTCATCACCTGCTGCTTTATAATGCTCAGCGAGCGCTTCTGTACCGACGATGGAGACGGTAAAGCCGCCCAAATGATCGGTATGCGTGTCTGATGGCGAGATAAAGTCTGCCAAGCTAAAGTTCGGCTTACCGCTTGCTTTATCACTTTGCTGACGCAAGTGCTCGAACTGATACGTTGGCTTACCGTCTTGTTGTGGATCGTTGTCATAGACTGTTACTGTGTCCGAGCCAGTACGGCGGGCAGGCATCAGTTTGAACACGCCTTTTGCCACGATTGACTTTTCCTCAATCATTTTGTGTAGTAGCTCTTCAGCGTTCTCAAACAGATCACGTGCCGCTTCACCTACCACATCATCTTGTAAGATTTTTGGATATTTACCCGTCAGACCCCAAGAGATGAAGAACGGTGTCCAGTCAATATACGGAAGTAGGTTGGTAATTGGATAGTCATCCAATATCACTTGTCCTAGCTTATTGGGCACTGGTGGTACATAATTTTCCCAATCATACTGAAAGCCAATCTTGACCGATTCGGCATAGGTGACCTTGGCCGCTTTAGGTTGACGCTTGGCAAGACGTTCACGTACTTTGACATACTCTGCGCGTGTCTCATCGATGAGAGCAGTACGGTGCTCTTTGGATAGCAGCTTGGTCACCACGCCGACTGAGCGCGAGGCATCCGAGACATAGATGACCGCATCGTTTTGATATTGCGGTTCGACCTTGACAGCCGTATGCGCTTTAGAGGTCGTTGCACCGCCGATCATCAATGGTAGTGTCATGCCGCGCTCTTGCATTTGCTTGGCGACATAGACCATTTCATCGAGACTTGGCGTAATCAAACCTGACAGACCAATGATATCGACTTTTTCTGCGATAGCGGTATCGAGAATTTTTTCACACGGCACCATGACACCGAGATCGACGATGTCGTAGCCGTTACAGCCAAGTACCACGCCGACGATGTTTTTGCCGATATCATGCACATCGCCTTTGACCGTCGCCATCAGAATTTTACCTTTGACTTCGCCTTCAACCTTTTCGGCTTCGATATACGGGTTTAGCCATGCGACGGACTGCTTCATCACGCGAGCAGATTTTACGACTTGCGGCAAAAACATCTTACCAGCACCAAATAGATCACCGACGATATTCATACCGTCCATGAGTGGCCCTTCGATGACTTCGAGTGGTTTGGGATATTTCTCCCACGCTTCTTTGGTATCCGCTTCGATAAAAGTTGTTACGCCTTTGACGAGTGCGTGGGCGATACGCTCTTCTACCGTACCCTCACGCCAGCTCATATCGACCGTGCTGTCTTTTTTCTTACCGCCATCTTGGTAGTTTTCAGCGACCGTCATCAGGCGTTCAGTCGCATCCTGACCAGTTTCACCTTGATTGCGGTTGAGCATGACGTCTTCGATAGCGTCACGCGCTTCCTTTGGAATATCATCATACAGCTCAAGCATGGCTGGGTTGACAATACCCATGGTTAGGCCGTTTTTGATTGCATGGTAGAGGAATACAGAGTTAATCGCTTCACGGATGGGGTTACCACGGAAACTAAACGAGACGTTTGATACACCACCTGAGACCATGGCATTTGGCAGGTTTTCAGTGATCCAGCGTGTGGCATTGATAAAGTCCGCGCCGTAGTTGTTGTGCTCAGTGATGCCCGTGGCGACGGCAAAGATATTCGGGTCAAAGATAATGTCTTCTGATGGGAAGCCCACTTCATTGACCAATACGTCATAGCTGCGTTTAGATATTTCAATCTTGCGCTCGTAGGTATCGGCCTGACCGTCTTCATCAAATGCCATGACGATAACGGCTGCCCCATAACGCATGCATAACTTGGCACGCTCAACGAACTCAGCATGCCCTTCTTTTAGGGAGATGGAGTTAACAACAGATTTACCCTGCGTACGTTTGAGGCCTTCTTCGATGATGTCCCATTTAGATGAGTCAATCATGAGTGGCACACGGCTGATGTCTGGCTCGCCTGATACGAGGTTGACGAAGTGAATCATGGCTTGCTTGGAGTCGAGCATGCCTTCGTCCATATTAATATCAACGATTTGTGCGCCGCCTTCGACCTGATCGCGAGCGACATCAAGTGCTTCGGTATAGGCTTCGGTCTTAATCAGCCTTAGGAATTTTTTGGAGCCTGTGACGTTGGTACGCTCACCGACATTGACAAACAAGCTGTCAGCATTGATCGTAAATGGCTCTAGACCTGATAAGCGGCAGGCAGGTGCGATTTCAGGAATCACGCGTGGCGCATAGTTTGCCACCATTTTAGAGATTTGACGGATATGCTCAGGCGTTGTACCACAGCAGCCGCCAACGATATTTAAGATACCCGCTTTGGCAAAACCTTCGAGTAGGGCAGCAGTTTCTTCAGCCGTTTCGTCATATTCACCAAATTCATTGGGTAGGCCAGCGTTTGGATGCGCTGACACATAGGTATCAGCGATGTTCGATAGCGTTTGGATATGCGGACGTAGCGCATCAGCACCAAGCGCACAGTTAAAACCAACGGATAGTGGCTTGGCATGACGAATCGAGTTGTAGAACGCTTCCGCCGTTTGACCAGATAGTGTACGACCTGACGCATCAGTGATCGTACCAGAAATCATAATAGGCAGCTCAAAGCCGATATCTTCAAACACACCCGTGATGGCAAATATTGCCGCTTTGGCATTTAGCGTATCAAAAATCGTCTCAATCAAAATAAGATCGACACCGCCTTCTATCAGGCATAAGGTCGCTTCACGGTAGTTTAGGACCAACTCATCAAAGGTAATATTACGAAACGCAGGATCATTGACATCAGGTGAGAGTGAGCAGGTGCGTGAGGTCGGCCCTACGACACCCGCAACGAATCGTGGTTTATCAGGCGTTTTTGCCGTAAATTCATCAGCGGCGTCGCGCGCAATCTTGGCCGCTGTCTTATTCAGCTCAGGCACCAAATACTGCATGTCATAGTCAGCCATCGACAGACGCGTACCATTAAAGGTATTGGTCTCGATGATATCCGCACCAGCCAATAGATGATCGTGATGAATGTCCTTAATCATATGCGGCTGTGTCAGTACCAGCAGATCATTATTGCCGCGCACATCTTGATCGATATCAGAAAAACGCTCACCACGATAATCTGCTTCTTCCAGTTTATAGGTCTGGATCTGCGTACCCATCGCACCATCTAACATCAAAATTCGTGACGTCATCTGCTCGGTGATACGGGCACGCGCGGTCAGCTGCTGCTCTTTATAAGGAAATACAGAAGGTGGCGTCAAAATAAAGTCATCAGCGGATGACGAGCTAGAAGTAATATCAGAGTGAGAAGAGGTCGGTGAGGTCATCGTTTGAGTCATAGGTGCGCTGCTTATATCGTCAATATTATAAAAGGAAGGAGTAACAAACCAATAGAGTACAAAGTCTTATAAAGGAAATCGTCAAATTTGAATTATTCTAGCATGAAAAATATAGCACACATGGATACTGCCCATTCTACTTTTACCATAGACAAGTAGATACTGATTCACTGAACTGCTGAGCATAGCATTAAATTCTATTTCATAAAGAATATGTGCACAAATGAATATCATTCCGTTTAAAGATTACATAAAGCTTTGTTTCTAGAAATGAAAGCCAACGATTGTGCTTAAAAGTCAGACAGAGTTTACACCGGTACTACAAAAAGTTGCGTAAAGGAGAATTGATAGAGCTTTGTTATATGTTAATTTAATTTCAGAAGGATTAATGTTTCGTAAGCAATACTTACTAGTAAGTGCTAATGATTTTATTCAATAATACCTAGCATTCATTACGATCATTAAAACAAGTATTTGCCATAAGGAAAGACGGTCTAATCTGCAAGACAGTTATAGAATAGTCAATAAATACTCAATCATTAAGGATAATGTTATGAAACTTACTAAAATTGCTACCATTGGTACATTAGCACTCTCAATCGCTGGTTTAAGCGCTTGTAACAATATGATGCCAACCAAAAGCGCCACAATGAAAGCACCCATGCACGGTCAGTCTATGGCGAAAATGAATGTGGTACAAATTGCCCAAAGTAATCCTGACTTCTCGTTGCTGGTCGAAGCAGTGGTAGCGGCAGATCTAGCGGGTGCGCTATCTAACCCTAATGCTCACTATACGGTGTTTGCGCCAACCAATGCCGCCTTTGTACAAGTGCTGCAAGAAACTGGCATGAGCAAAGCGCAATTGTTTGCCAACAAGCCACTATTGACTAAGATTTTAGGCTACCACGTGATTAACGGTGCTGCGCCAGTATATGCGAAAGACGTTAAACCAGGCAATATTACTATGCTCAGTAAAGATACCTTGATGGTCACCGATCAAGGAAAATTGATGGATGAGAATGGTCGTACTATTGATATTATAAAAACGGATATTGTTGCTAATAACGGCGTAGTACATGTTATCGATAGAGTCTTGCTACCCAAATAAGCTGCATCTAAAAATATTAGTTAAAGAATTATATTCCTATTACTTTGTATGATGAAGCTGGTCTGAGTATTAGCTGTCGTCTTTGATGACACGATTATTGAATACGCGATATTTTAACTACCAGTTGTTTAAGATGAATCTGTTGGTATTTAGAGTTTTTACGTATTTTTTAAATGTGTCATCATTATTGTTTAACAATACGACAATAAACGACAGTCATCTTTGTTTTTTGTTTAAAGCGTTAATTAATTATTTAATAGCTTCAAGCATTCAACGGATTCTACTGACAAAGTAGATGGTCCATCTGGACTCATACATAAGGATATAATCATGTTAAAAAGAACTCTACTATCGTTGGCGCTGGCCATGAGCGTTTTACCGTTAGCCGCTTGTAATGACGATGACGATGATCTTTCAGTTGTTGTAGAAGCACCAACGCAAAATATTGCAGAAATTGCTGCTGAGAATAAAGATCTAAGCATTCTTAACGCCGCGTTAAAGGCCACTGGTCTCGACGAAACATTGATGTCCTCAGGCAGTGAATTTACCGTCTTTGCACCCACTGATGAAGCATTTTCTGAATTATTGGAAGACCTTGGTGTGACGTCAGAAGAATTATTGGCTAACAAAGAGCTACTAACGATGGTCTTAACCTATCATGTCATTCCTAATATGACTCTCAACGCTGCTGATGTTCCTTATGGCGATAGTATTGAGACAGTCAACGGTCAAGCGTTGTCTATTAGTGATGCCAATGTCATCATGGATGCAAGTGGCGATACCTCTGAAATCATTAAGACGGATGTATTGGCTACTAATGGTGTCATTCACCTCATCGATGACGTACTGTTACCTACTGATAAATCCATAGTCGATTTAGCCGTTGCCACAGAAGATCTCAGTATTCTCAAAGAAGCGGTGGTAGCAGCAGGACTGGCTGACGTGCTCGCCGATGAAGCCGCTGATCTTACCGTCTTTGCACCCAACAATACCGCTTTTGCTAAGTTGCTAGCTGAACTTGACATAAGTAAAGAGCAGCTCTTACAGGATAAGATGTTATTGACGAAAGTGCTCACTTATCATGTGATTGAAGACGATCGCATCTTCGCCTCTGAAATTATGGCAGGCAGTCAAGAGATGCTTGAAGGCAGTAGCATCACGTTTAATGACAAAAAACAAATCATCGATGCAAGAGATCGTACTTCTAATATTTTGACGGCAAATATACAAGCGAACAATGGTGTTGTACACGTGATCGATACAGTGTTGCTACCTAAGTAAGCATCAATTCGAAATTAATCAGTTAAAATTATAGTTATTGGTATAGCAGCGGCAACACTATCACAACGGTTTGGTTGCTATCGTTTGCAACAGACAAGCTGTTCGCTGTTATATTCATTATTTGGGTTAAGTGATTTGTTGTACAAATAACTTAATAGATTATCATTCTATAAGGAAATAATTATGTTGAAGAAGAACTTACTATCTATCGCTGTCGTTACAGCTGCCATGTCATTAGCCGCTTGTAATGATAAAGAAGCAACTACTGATCCTGTTGAGCCTGAAGTCACTACTGAAGAAGTGGTTGTAGAACCAGTTGCTGAAGTTGAGCCTATGACTGAAGCTGATCCAATGACAGATACTGCTGCGACGCAATCTATTGCTGAAATAGCAGCTGGCAACGAAAATCTAACTATTCTAACCGCTGCATTACAAGCCGCTGGCCTAGATACAATGATGATGGATGCTGGAACTTATACTGTATTTGCACCAACTGATGATGCATTTGCTCCTGTGTTAGAAAAGCTAGGCGTTACTAAAGAAGAGCTATTAGCAGATACAGATCTACTGAAAAAAGTACTTCCGTATCACGTAGTACCTAAGGTTGTTATGGCAGCTGATATCCCTTATGGGACTGACATAGAAACAGCCAATGGCAAAACAATTTCTATCAGCGATGCGAACGTTATCACTGATGCGACTGGTAACACGGCCAATATTACTAGTACAGATATCATGGCAACGAATGGTGTGGTCCACACTATCGATGCAGTATTGATGCCTGAGTAAGTTATTTTTATAGTCGCTTCTCTATTTATGATTACTTAATTAGTTAAATAACGACATTGAAGAAGCCTAGCCATTGAGCTGGGCTTTTTTGCGTTTCGGGGCTACTCATATTTACCATACCATTGAAATAAGTCAGTCGCATGAAAACTGTTGAGTATGGTGGGGAGTGAGAAGAATAGACTCTCATTGGTTCGCATTAACGCAGCTTTAAAGATTAATATCGACTTATGCAAGACATTGACTGAAGGTTTATGAATGCAAAAATTCGAAATAAAAAAGCCCGAAACGATTGTTTCGGGCTTTTGCTTGAGAAGTTCAAATAATGGCTACGTTAAATAATGTTACTTATGCTCTTTACGTAGTGGATCTGCTGCCATTCTTTGTTGCTCTTTTAGATGACGCTCTTCCCAATAAGGGGCGTTTTTGATGCCGAATTTTGCAGGATCAAAACTGTAGCGCTCAACACCTGCTTTACGCTGTGCTTCATAGTCTTTCAGCATCGTAAGTGTTGGACGAGCCACAATGAAGATGACCAAAATACCAACGATGTTTAACCAAGCCATAAGCCCAACACCAATATCACCGATAGCCCAAATGTAGCCAGCTGAGTTTAGGCCACCGTAGGCAACCATCACCATGATTAAGATTTTGACTAAGAATAGACCAGTCTTGTTGGCACCGCGACCGACAAAGCGAGTTAGATAAGCAACGTTCACTTCAGCGATGTAGTAGTAAGCCAAGATAGTGGTAAAAGCAAAGAAGAAGACAGCAATCGCAATAAAGGTGTTACCAAAACCACCATAAACAGATTCCATTGCCATTTGCGTAAATGCTGGGGCGTTGATTTCAGTGGTAGCGGCTACATTCTGTACGATAAATTGACCGTCTGGTAATGTCCCTTGGATGTTATAAGTACCCATTGTTAGGATCATGAAGGCAGTAGCAGAACAAACTAGCAATGTATCAACATATACTGAGAATGCCTGAACGAGACCTTGCTGTGATGGATGCTCAACTTCGGCAGCAGCAGCAGCATGAGGACCTGTACCTTGACCTGCTTCATTTGAGTAAATACCACGTTTTACACCCCAACCAATCGCTGCACCAAAACCCGCTTGTGCTGTAAAGGCATCGCTAATGATGAGACCGAATACTTGTGGAATCATATCAAAGTTAGTGAACATGATGATCAGCGCTAAAGCGATATAGCCTAATGCCATAAAAGGAACGGCATATTCGGTAAACGTTGCGATACGCTTGATACCACCAAAAATGATAATACCTAATACCACAAGGATAATGGCTAAGGCTACTAGACGCATTGAGCCAACTTCTAAGGCGCCAATGTTTATGACAGACCCTTCGCCCATTACCTGTGCGAAAGCATTGATAACGCCGTTTGCCTGTACACCTGGTAAAAACATACCACAAGCGAGGATAGATGAGATTGCAAAGAGGATGCCATACCATTTTTGGCCAAGTGCGCGCTCAAAATAGTAAGCTGGACCACCGCGATATTCGCCAGTGACGACGTCTTTTTCTTTATAAATCTGTGCGAGTGTAGACTCAACATAAGCAGTAGATGCGCCTAAGAAGGCTACGACCCACATCCAAAATACGGCACCTGGGCCACCGAAGCCGATAGCCGCAGCTACCCCAGCGATGTTACCCATACCCACGCGTCCTGCGAGTGATACGGCAAGTGCCTGAAATGATGAAATACCTTGATCACTAGATTTACCAGTGAATAGTAACTTGATCATTTCACCGAACAGGCGCACTTGTACGAAGCGCGTCATAATGGAATAAAATAGGCCCGCGCCCAAACACAGGTAGATCAGTGCGGGGCTCCAGATAATTCCGTTTACTAAGTTAACTAAACCTTCCATATGTATATTCCTAGTACTGTCTCAAAGTGGCTCTGTATGCTAGGAGTAAGCTAACTGGTTAACTTACTTATTTAAGTTAAGCAGTTAAATTATCTACATTGACTCATGTATATCAGTTAAGTCTCATACGCGCTTAGCCACTAAGAATGGACTGTAGTTGTCTGTAATTATCCAACTGGCTTATCAGCATCGTTGCAAGGTTTTTGCTGTCTCAATTACTGCGGCATCCTATCATCACCTAATACATGAGATGAAGGTGCAGTAGACCAGTGGATAAAACAGGCGGTTATAATATTAAATACTTATCCTGCCGATAGCATTCAACTTGCTATGAGCAGTATCGATTCACTACACGGCTGGTGTGGCTGATTGAAATGATTGAGCAAGTATTTAATAATTGAATAATATTTTCACATAGAAATCAATGACTCGCTAATACTAATCAAACTATAAGTCCACTACCAAATGTATTCAAACCGTACGGCTACGTAACTGCAATTTGCCATATTTTTGTAGCAATTACTAGAATTTTCTTTGTACAGAAGCATATATATTCGTATTTAGTCAGGGAGATACAGCCATAAATAACGATAGAATATCGCATGTTTTGCCCTTTCTTAGATATCAAACCAATATATAAAGGCACATCGAATATGCACAAATAGAATGGTTATTCGTTGCTAATCTATCAGTACTCTATGCTGGATAAGCTATGCGCTAAAAGTAATACCAGTGGTGCGATGATATTTGCAATATGAATTTTGCTAATAGCAGGGGATAAAGGGGAGTAATGGTAATGGAATAGCAGTGTGGTTTTGCGGTTGTGTTTTGGTAACGGTCAATTGTAAAAACGTTGAGATAGCGCCATCATTGTCAAGATATCCTATTATCTGTGATACGAGATCATATAGCGGAAGACGATTGCTATCGTACTCATTAACTGCTGTTTTTATATTCGATGCCCATGTATTTCCATGTACATGTATATTGCTTCAATATAAACAGACATATATTTGCATGACCTCATATATCAGCTTCAAAATACAAGCATTCAAAAATTATTAAAAAAGTGTCACTGACTATTTGTTATTTACCATTATTAGGAGAAACAATGATGACGCGTCAATCAATTGTAAAACCCATATTGCTGGCAGCTGTGTTAGCGACTTCTACCGTTGGTCTAAGCGGTTGTGGTTACAATAACCTGCAAGCGCAAGATGAGCAGGTTACTGCATCGTGGTCAGAAGTGGTTAACCAATATCAACGCCGCGCTGATTTGGTGCCAAACTTAGTCAAAGTTGTGCAGCAGTATGCTGAGCAAGAACAAGAAGTGTTTACTCAAGTCGCCGAAGCGCGCTCTCGCGCTGGCAGCATTACTGTGACGCCAGAGGTACTCAATGATCCAGAAGCGATGGAGCGTTATGCGGCCGCACAGGAACAGATGACAGGTGCATTGTCACGTTTGATGGCTGTCTCTGAACGTTATCCTGAGCTAAAGTCAGATGCCTTGTTCCAAGATTTACAAGCCCAGCTCGAAGGCACTGAAAACCGTATTGCCGTCGCTCGTAACCGTTATATTCAAGAAGTGCAAAGCTATAATACGACGGTGCGCCAGTTCCCAACCAACATTACAGCAAAAGTATTTGGTATGGATGCCAAACCAAACTTTAGCGTGGCGAATGAAGAGGCTATTTCAACTGCACCAAGTGTTGATTTCGGTGATGATAAGTCAGCGGCAGCTGAGTAACGGTGATTGAATAGAGACAGAAACAGAGTGAGGTTTACCGCTCTGTTTGTTTAGATTTTTATCGTTTAGCTTAGTTAGCTACTGGTTTACTTAGCCATATTTTTAAAGGTATTGATGGATATGACTGCCTATAAACTTAATACCAAATCCAAAAAGTACGATTAGCTATGTCAAATTTGGTTTCTTTGCTATGCTAATTTTTGTGAATGGTATCACGTAGATTCACTCAGTACAGATGTCACTTGAGGTGGTATAGATTAGATGAACAATTCAAAAGCAATCTTATCAGTATTACTATTCACACTCAGCGTCAGTAGTGCGTCTGTGTTGTATGCTGCGCCCAATGAAGCAATTGATAGCACATCAGGCATGCAAAGTCGTAGTGTTGAGGATTTGGTAGCGATTGCCAAAGCGGGCGAGTCTAATGACGCAATCAATGATGCCGTATTGGGTAATGACGCAATCAATGATGCCATTTTAGGCAATGAGGCGATTAATCCTAATGCGGCTGATAATGAAGCCACAGTTGGGTCAACAGCAGAGAATCGCCCTCCTGTACAGTCAAATGCGACCAGTGTCGATGCCGATAAACTCATATTAAATAATCCTGTCGTTGATCAGGCCAATATTCTAAATCCGCAAGAGAAACAGCGTTTAGAGGCGCAGCTTAGAAGTATTTATCAGCAAGGTCTTGCCCAAGCAGCAGTGGTTATCGTTCCTACGACCAATGGCGTTCCTATATTTGACTATGCTCTACAAGTAGCTGAGAAGTGGCAGCTGGGTAATAAAGACATTGATGATGGCTTACTCATGGTAGTCGCCGTCAATGACCGTGATATGTACATTTTGACAGGTTATGGACTAGAGGGTGTGTTGCCAGATGCCGCGGTCAGTCGTATTATTCGTGAAGATATCACGCCGTTATTTAAGCAAAATAACTATGGTGCTGGAATAATAGCTGGCGTTGACGCACTCAAAACGAGGCTGACTGCTGATCCTGAGGTATTGGCTCGTGCTGATGCGCAAGCTGAGGAGCGTAGTGCGCAACAAGGTTCAGACGAGCTACCATCGCCCATATTTTTATTCATTATGGCAATGATATTTGGAAGCTTTATTACCAGTATTTTTGGTCGTGTATTTGGTTCTGTTATTACTGCTGGTGGCTTTTTTGCGGGATCTTTAGCTTTAGGCGGTGGTTTTTTTATGACCGTGATCATGGCTATATTCTTATGGCTATTTTTGATTTCACGCGGTGGCGGTGGTGGTAAAGGTGGCTCTGGCGGTGGTCGTAGAGGCGGCGGCATGATATTCCTGCCTGGTATGGGCGGTGGTGGTGGATCTGGCGGTGGTGGTTTCGGAGGTGGCGGCTTTGGTGGGGGCGGCGGCGGTTTTGGCGGTGGTGGTGCTGGTGGCTCGTGGTAGATGCTTGATGGATGCTTAAGTAAGAACGGATACTAAACGACCGTCAGCAATGACGTATTTGAGGAACTAGTAAAATGTCAGAAAACAACGCGTCAAATCCCAGTTTTGCCCGCTGGTGGCGTCAAGTCTTATTTATCCCTATATTGCATAGTAAGTGGTTAACAGCAGCAGCCAAAGCGCGTCTAACAGATGAGGTTACACGCGCAGAGCGAGGGCATCGCGGTGAGGTGTTTTTGATTGTAGAAAATCACTTGCCTATTCAAGACGCCTATTATACTGGCTGTCGCGAACGTGCAATTGAGCTGTTTAGCGAATATCGCGTGTGGGATACTGAAGAGAATACGGGCGTCTTGGTGTATGTCAATATTTGCGAGCATCAGTTAGAGATTGTAGCTGATCGTGGTATCAGTGCTCATGTCAGCCCCACCGTTTGGCGCGCTATGTGTGACAAGGCTGTGTCAGGTATTACCAATCAAAAAACCGAAGAAAGCCTTGCTGAATTGTTAGATGAAGTTGGGCAAGTGCTGCGTCAGTATTATCATCTGGAGCAGGATCCAGCGGGTAATGAGTTGTCTGATACTGTGGTGTTTTTGAAGTAACGTTGATCAGGGAACTTGATGGCTTGTTATTTTGCTCGCATCGTCGTGTTCTTTTATAGGGTTTTGGCATGAATTACAATATAATAGCGACTCTAGAAAGAGAGGGCGACCGATATATTGCTCAAGCATATATATAGGCTTTGCATTTATAAAGGCACTTCTCGAAAGCACTCTACTACAAAAAGCCGTCACTGGAACCCTATGATTGATTTAATAAAGAAACTACCAAAAGCTGAGCTGCACTTACATATTGAAGGCTCACTAGAACCTGAGCTGATGTTTAGATTGGCTAAAAAGAACCAGATAGAGATTCCCTATAAAGACATAGAAGATGTACGCAATGCCTACAACTTTACCAACCTGCAAACTTTTTTAGATATTTATTATGCAGGTGCAAATGTCCTTATCACAAAAGATGATTTCTATGATTTAACGTGGGAATACATACTTAAGTGTGTTGAAGACAACGTCATCCACACGGAGATATTTTTTGACCCGCAGACGCATACCGAACGAGGTGTACCTTTCGAAGCAGCAATCACAGGCATCAAAGAAGCGCTCGCAGATGCCAAAGAAAAGTATGGCATCACCTCTTGTATCATCATGTGTTTCTTAAGACATTTATCACAAGAAGCCGCGTTTGAGACTTTAGAGCAAGCACTGGCATTCAAAGATGACATCATCGGTGTTGGTCTTGATTCGTCAGAGCTAGGCAATCCACCATCGAAATTTAAAGAAGTTTTCAAAAAAGCTAAAGAAGCAGGGTTCAAGCTGGTCGCTCATGCTGGTGAAGAGGCTGATTTTTCGTATATTTATGAAGCATTGGACTTATTAAATATCCATAGAATTGATCATGGTGTGCAATCGATAACAAGCCCAGAGTTGATGCAACGACTTAAAGATGAGCAAATGCCGCTGACCGTTTGTCCAAACTCAAACATCGAACTAAAAGTCTTTGATAATTACAAAGAACACAATATCAAAGAGCTGCTAGATTATGGTCTAAATATCACCGTAAACTCTGATGATCCAGCCTATTTCAAAGGTTACATGAATCAGAACTTTATAAATATATGCGAAAACTTACCGTTAACAGCAGATGATGTTGTTACTTTGGTAAAAAACTCCTTTAATGCCTCATTTATTAGTGATGAGTTAAAAAAAGAGTATTTAGCAAAGGTGGATCTGGCTCTACAATAAGCAATGACCGAAAAGATTTTTATTCGTTAAGGCTTAACGGTTGATATCAATCGTTAAGCCTTTTCTCTTTTACACGGTATGCTTTTTAGGTTCAAGCGACTACAGCGCAGTGATTTTCTGGATTAATAACGGCATAATCACACCAGCTTTTTCCGCTAAGGTGATATCCACAATAGTATTGGGCGTTGGATTGGGGTTTATCTCAATGATTTTGGCACCATTTTGCTTCGCCAACTGTGCAAGTCCAGCGGCAGGATAGACGAGACTAGATGTACCAATACTGATAAACACCTCGCAATTCGCCGCCGCATCTTCTGCTGTTTGCCATGCGTGTACTGGTAATGCTTCGCCAAACCAAACGATATCTGGTCTGATATAACTGTCGCAATGTGGACAGGTGATCAGCGTGTCATCAAAATTAATTGTATCCTTACTATGATACGAACCTCTCGATTGATCTTGGTAGGCTGTCTTGCATTGACTACAGCGGTTGCGCCATAGATTACCATGCAGATGAGTCACCGTACTGCCTGCTTGCTCATGTAAATCATCGACATTTTGGGTGATCAGCGTCAATGATTGATGAGATGACTGAGTATGGTATTGCCACTGCGCTAAGGCAGTATGTGCAGGATTCGGTGTTTTATCTGCGACCAATTGCCTGCGCCATTGATACCATGACCATACTAGCTTTGGATCACGAGTGAAAGCCTCGGGTGTGGCCAAGTCTTCCACAGCATAGTTTTCCCACAAGCCCGTTTGCTTATCTCGGAAAGTCGGAATGCCGCTTTCTGCTGAAATCCCTGCACCCGTTAAGATGCAAATATGCTGTTTGGATGTCAATAATTTAGCAGCAAGTTCTACTTCTGCTATTAACGCTGGTGATAATTCTGCTAACATGAGCCAACCCTTGCTAATAATGGATATCTCTTCTAATGATAGATGGAATTTGGTGGCTTGTCATATTGTTTGCCGTTATTGCTGCCTTATGGTTGTTGGCAAAGTCACGCGGCGTAAAAGTGGGTGAGACAATTCATAATAAATCGTCTAAAAGCTCGAAAAAGCTTATTAATGACGACCTACAAAAAACCTCCGCGCTGATTAAACAGTATTTCCCTGGTTACCGAGTCACACGCAAGACGAATCATTTATTGCTCAGTAAACAAGACAAAAAAATTGCTATGATTACGATGGATAAGAAAATTGCCTCAGGTCAGCGCCTGTTGGGTAACGTGCCCGTGATTAATTATCATCGTGTACCTAGCCGTGCCCAGCTAGCGGCTAACTTGCAGGAAGCAGAGTAGGCGAGTGCTATAAGCAAAATATCTATCATATAAGAAAAGTGTCTATCAATAGACGAGCACGCATGGCGAAATCCACAAATATTGTTAAGCGCAGAGTTGATGGGTATTCAAGATTTAGGGTAATACTAGAAAAGGAATAAATACGATTATTGGTGCGCTCGGCGGGAATCGAACCCACGACCCTCGGCTTCGGAGACCGATACTCTATCCAACTGAGCTACGAGCGCATAACAACAACAGCGTACGGTATTATCAACATCATGCCTAAACGAGCGTTATGAGCAGTAAAGATGTCGAAAAATAAAGACCGCTTAGTCTAACAAATAAAAGTCATAAAGCCAATGAATGAAGGCAGTGATTGATGTTTTTTAAGAAAAAACAGGATAGTCATTAAACAGGCATGGCAATTTACCTGCCTTTTCCCTTATAATGTTAGGGAGAATTCATATTTATAATCACCGATTACAAGTGTGCTGGTACGCGGGATGGCTGTTTGCTATTGATAACTGTTTGGTTGTCAAAGGAGGACAAGCAGAATGTCTGAGCCGTATAAGCCTTTGTATATGTAATAAGAGAACGTGACGAATGAGAAAAGTAGTTATGTTATCGGCAGCTGCCATTCTAGGAATCGCTAGTATCGCGGTGAGCCAAGCTGAAAGTGTTGTAGACACTCCTGTAACTGTCTCTGATGTAGCAAAAGCGCAGAAAGTCGTAGCAAATGCGCCTGAGCAGTTGGGTAATGACACCCAAGCTGCTGCAGAAACTGCTGCTGCCGCACCTGCGGTTGATAAAGAGCCTATTCCGCAAGATACGCCGCAAGTGCAAAAGCTGATTGCTTTGTATCCTAACCTAATTGCTCGCATTCAGCCAGTTGGTAAAGTGTGCTTTGAAGACGATGAAGTTTGTGATGTGACGGCACGCGCCGCTGGCCCAGCAGCGGGTGATGGTCCTCGTGAGGGCAAGGCAGTATACAATGCTGTATGTCATACTTGTCATGCTGCAGGTCTACTTGGCTCACCGATCTTAGGGGACGCTGGTGCATGGGGCCCACGTATCTCTAAGGGTAAAGAAACGTTATATACTCATGCTATCAATGGTTTTAACGCCATGCCTGCTAAAGGTGGTGCTGATATCCCTGATGAAGAAGTTCAAAATGCTGTTGATTATATGGTTGGTGAAGCAAGCTAATTTATATTGAAAATCTGGCTAAGCCTTTCACGATATATATCAATGGAGCGCCTATTTCATTAAATGAGATAGGCGCTTTTTTAATGATGAGTATTATCAATACGGTACTTCTAAGGCATAGCAGTTGAAATTCACCGACACTAGCCTCACTTTATGACATTACACCATCTCTTCTGTCTATTCATATTCTAAAAACGTTTTTACATAAATTTATAACCAATAAAGAGGTTGTCATGTCTGAGGTACCAGCACTTGCTATCCAGAATTTATCCAAAACCTATAGCAATGGGTTTTCAGCACTCAAAGATGTCAGTTTAACTGTCCCGCAAGGGGGGTTTTTTGCGTTACTGGGGCCAAATGGTGCTGGTAAATCAACCATGATCGGTATTATTAGCTCGTTGTTTAAACCAACAACTGGCAGTGTAAAGATCTTTGGCACAGACTTACTAGAGAACCCGTCTGTCGCTAAACAGTATCTTGGTATCGTCCCACAAGAGTTTAATTTTAATATGTTCGAAAAAGTCGAAGATATTTTAATTACACAGGCAGGTTACTTTGGTATTCCTGCCAAAGAAGCACGCCCACGGGCAAAACGATTATTAATGGCGCTAGGTCTGTGGGACAAACGCAATAGCAAGTCACGTGAGCTATCAGGTGGTATGAAGCGCCGTTTAATGATCGCGCGAGCATTAATTCATAAGCCAAAGCTATTGATTCTCGATGAGCCAACCGCTGGTGTCGATATTGAGTTACGCCGCTCTATGTGGGAGTTTATGCAGCAGATTAATATCGAAGAAAACACTACGATTATTCTGACCACGCACTATTTGGAAGAAGCGGAGCAGCTGTGTAAACGCATTGCGATTTTGGATCATGGTGAGATTCGTATTAATACCGAGATGAAGGACTTGCTAGCGCAGCTATCGGTTGAGACCTTTGTTTTTGATTTGGAGACACCGTTTAAGCGTCAACTGGTTTTGGCAGGAGTGACAGACACATCACAACCTGATGATCAGACGCTAGAAGTCACGCTGACTGAAGGTGAGTCATTGAATGGTGTTTTTGATCAGTTATCGGAACAAGGTATCACGGTAGCTAGTATGCGTAATAAAGCCAATCGACTAGAAGAGCTGTTTATGCGCTTAGTAGACAAAAATATCCAAAGTACAGACAGCATGAAGGAGGCGGGATTGTGAGTCAAGAAATGATAGATCCTAATAAAACAATGTCATGGAATAAAAAGTGGATCGCTTTTCGCACCATTTTGTTAAAAGAAGTTCGCCGAATTTTGCGTATTTGGCCACAGACCTTGCTGCCACCAGTCATTACGATGAGTCTTTATTTTGTCATCTTTGGTAAGATGATTGGCTCGCGTGTGGGTGAAATGGGCGGCGTGCCATATATGCAGTTTATCGTGCCTGGCCTCATTATGATGTCGATTATTACCAACAGTTACTCCAATGTGGTATCGAGCTTTTTTAGCGCCAAATTCACGTCCAGTATCGAAGAGCTTTTGGTTTCACCAGTATCCAAACATGCGATTTTGATGGGCTATATTAGTGGTGGTATCTTTCGTGGACTGGCCATTGGTATCATCGTCTCAATAGTCGCGCTATTTTTTACCGACTTGGGTATTGAGCATTTATTTGTGACGGTATTTACGGTACTGGGTACATCTATCTTGTTTTCACTTGGCGGCTTTATTAATGCTGTCTTTGCTCGCTCATTTGATGATATCTCTATCATTCCAAGTTTTGTGCTTACGCCATTGACTTATCTAGGCGGGGTATTTTATTCGATGGAAAACTTGTCACCATTTTGGCAAAATATCTCGCTATTAAATCCTATCGTTTATATGGTGAACTCGTTCCGTTACGGTATTCTGGGTTATTCTGATGTGAATGTTTGGTATTCGATGGCGGCTATTTTTGTCTTCTGTGCAATATTCTATACCATTGCCTACCGCTTACTAAGTAATGGTTCGCGCGTACGTTTGTAGATTAGTTTGTAAAATGTAGCTTGTCACCTTATTATGAGAGTCCAACATTGTTGGGCTTTTTTTATGTAAAGATCATGGCAAAAAATACTGGGGTAGTGGTCGGCATGCATTGGGGTTGGCAAGTGTGACCCCAATGCATGCCGCGCCGCGAGCAGCAATGGCAGGTTTTGTTTTGTTTGAAATTATTAATAGCAAATAGCATTTTTTCATACAATACTACAATAATGTTAGCTTTACCTTTAGTTTGCCAGCTGTGTTTGTCTATCGTCAGTCCTGCATAAAATATGTGCAAATATTGCAAAGTACCACGGAGACAGTTTTCTTTCCTTTTCTTTAGCGCAATTTGGTATCGTTCTTTTTCGAATAGGTGCGTATCGGTCGTGGCAATTTCTTGGTGGTGAAAGAACAGGCTAGTCTTATCATGTCTTTTTTCAAATGGAATAGCACTTATTATGTGAATTCAAAGGGTTAATAAGGGGAAAGATAAGACTATTAATTGCGAATGTTCCTCATTAACACTATAATTCTCATCTTTAAGACAAAAGGTAGCTTAAGTCTGCCTTAGCAATTGAGATACAAGATGACCCAATCCGTCAGCGAACAAATCATTCGACAACAACGTCGCATAGAGTCAAAACGCCGAGTGGTATTATTGGCGCTGGCGGCAGCGTGTTTATTGGGTCTGGTGCTTGATGTGATGACAGGGCCTTCCATGCTACCGATGGGAGAGGTCGTTAGAACATTACTACAGCTCAGCGGTGTGGATGATACCTCGCATACCATTGTTTATGATCTGCGGTTGCCTATTGCGTTTATGGCTTTGCTAGTGGGGGCGTCGCTCGGTGCCGGTGGTGCTGAGATGCAGACATTACTTAATAATCCGATGGCAAGCCCTTATACGCTAGGGCTTGCAGCGGCAGCAGGGTTTGGAGCGTCACTGGTCATTGCGTTTGGTAGTTTCGGCATGCCACTGCAATATGCCGTGCCTATTGGGGCATTTTCGATGACGATGCTCGCTTCTGCGGTGCTGTTTTTGTTTGCATCATTGCGACAGTTTGGTGCTTCTACGCTGATATTAGTAGGCATTGCGCTGTTATTTATTTTTCAGTCACTATTGTCATTGGTACAATTTACTGCATCATCTGAGGTCTCGCAGCAGATTTTGTTTTGGTTATTTGGTAGTTTAACCAAATCCACTTGGACCAATGTGGTGGTGGTCGCCGTCGTGAGTAGTATTTGTATTACCCTACTGATGCGAGACAATTGGAAATTAACCGCGCTAAGACTGGGTGAAGAGAGAGCCTCGGCACTTGGTGTCAATATTACGCGTTTACGCATCAAAACCTTGATTTTAGTGGCGATGATGACGGCAACAGCGATTAGCTTTGTCGGGGTGATTGGCTTTATTGGTTTGGTGGCACCGCACGTTGCAAGGCTGCTCGTTGGCGAAGACCAACGTTATTTTTTACCCGCGACCATGCTCGCTGGCGCGGCGTTTTTATCATTCTCATCGGTATTATCGAAAGTGATTATCCCAGGAGCATTGTTTCCGGTTGGGATTGTCACGTCGTTTGTGGGCGTGCCTTTTTTATTCTGGATTATTTGGACTAAGCGATGAAAAACTGGATTTGCGGGACAGTGGCAGTAGGTTTAATGTTAACGACGTTAACTGCCCAAGCAGAAGTCAAAACCATCAATGATGTACTAGGACGTGACGTAAAAGTCGATGTACCTGCCAAGCGCGTGGTGTTGGGATTCTATTATCCTGATTATATTGCCGCGACAGGGGCGGAAAACTTTGGGCAGGTGGTGGGTATTTCTCGAGAGTTTTGGGAAAAATTCAACCCTGGTAGCTGGGATTTGTATAATCAAAAATTGCCTAATTTGCAAAGCATTGGCGATATTGGCAATATCGATAGGGGCACGTTCTCGTTTGAAAAAACCTTGGCAATGAAACCTGATGTGGTGATACTGGCAAAGCAGCAATACGATACGCTAAAAGCCGAAATACCTCGTTTTGAAGCGGCTAACATTCCAGTGGTGGTAGTTGATTACAACGATCAAACGGTGAAAAATCATGTCAAAAGCACTCAAATATTTGGGCAACTGACGGGCAGCGAGCAACGTGCCAGCCAAGTGGCGCAAGAATATGCTGATGGTATAGCGGACATCCAAAAAAGAGTACAAGCGGCACAAAGTCCTAAGCCCAAAATCTACATCGAATTTGGTGATAAAGGACCAAAAGAGCACAGCTTTACCTTTGGTAAAAATATGTGGGGAGCGATTGCCGATATTGTGGGCGGTGATAACATCAGTAAACCCTTTATCGAAGACTGGGGCGTCATTAACCCTGAGCAAGTTTTGGTGAGTAAACCTGACGTTATTATGATCTCAGGCACCGAAGTGGGTATGAAACAGCCTAATGCGATGGCAATGGGCATTGATATCAGTGCCGATGAAGCCCAGCGCCGTCTAAAAGGCTTTACTACCCGCAATGGTTGGGAAAATCTGCCCGCAGTGAAGAACAACCGTGTATATGGCATTTATCACACGACTTCTCGCTCGTTGTCTGACTTGGCAGCCGCACAATTTATGGCAAAAGCGTTATACCCTAAAGCCTTTACCGATGTCGACCCTGAAAAAACCTACATGAATTTTCACGAAAAATACTTGCCAGTCAAGCCAAACGGTACGTTTTTTATCCAGCTAGGCTGTGGAGAAATTGTTTGTGATGACAGTGCTAAAGACGATGCTAAAGACCAAGCCAATAATAATGTAGACTCATCGACAGCTGTGACTCAAGCCGATCCTGCTGCCAATACGTCTGAAAATGTGTCGTGGTTTACTAAGCTCATGAATTGGTTCAGCGGTTTGTTTGCTTAAGTAGAGACATGCCCTAGTTTTTGACAATTTGATAGAAGAAGTCGCTATGCTCAAGCTTGACCGTTTAACCATCCAATATGGCTCGCACACCGTGGCTCACGCTATGGATACCCAGTTTGAATCAGGCAAAATTTATACCATTTTGGGAGCGAATGGAGCAGGTAAGTCAAGTTTGCTTAAGGCGATTTTTGGCGAGTTGGCATTTTCTGGCACTATCGTCTATCAGGGCGCTACGCAGAGCAAAGCCAATCTCAATGCATGGCGAAAACCCATTGCTTATATGCCGCAAGACAGTCACACCGACGCCGAGCTGACTACCCTCGAAGTAGTACTGCTCGGGCGCATGAATGCCTTGAGCCGCCATATCAGTGATGAGTTATTAACAGAAGCCGTTGAACTATTGGCAGAGTTAAATATTTCCCATTTGGCACATCGCTCTATCCGATCATTGAGTGGTGGCCAGCGGCAACTGGCGATGTTTGCCCAAGCCTTACTGCGCCGTCCCAAGATTTTATTGCTTGATGAACCCGTCTCAGCACTGGACATGGCCCATCAAATCAATCTATTGGACAAAGTGAGCCATTACACCAAGCAGCACCAGTTAATTTGTATCATGGTCTTGCATGATCTGAGCCTAGCCGCGCAATTTTCGGATGAAGTTTTACTGTTAGCTGATGGTCATATTCACGCCCAAGGTACGCCAAGCGCTGTATTACAATCCGAGATTTTACGCCAAGTGTATCACGTGGATATTGAGATTCTGACGAGTCATCAAGGCTTACCTGTGATTCATCCGTATAAAAAGCGAAAAACTATAGTTTAACGGTTTTTTTGTCAGGCACGCTGCTGACAATCCCTGCCAAAATGACCGCCACAATACCAAGAATCTCTACCCAGCCAATGTGTTCACCTGCAAAAATGACCCCATAAGCCGCCGCAAACACGACCGTTAAATAGGACAATGCCGCGACCGTGAATTTTTGCCCCACGTGATAGGCATGCGTCATCGCCAATTGAGCGAGCAATCCTGTC
Source organism: Psychrobacter muriicola 2pS (assembly GCF_904846535.1). Classification (NCBI taxonomy): domain Bacteria; kingdom Pseudomonadati; phylum Pseudomonadota; class Gammaproteobacteria; order Moraxellales; family Moraxellaceae; genus Psychrobacter; species Psychrobacter muriicola. The sequence goes on along the minus strand of NZ_CAJHBC010000008.1, from coordinate 94,606 downwards.
ACACCAATGCCGATGATGTAAGGCAAACTTGCGCTCGTGAAAGCGTTCCAACCAAACCATGTTGCGGCTATGGCTGAGACAATGGTCGCCACTGCCGAAAAGTAAAACACAATCCGCCATGCAGGTTCACCCATCAAGGATAGCTCTCGCACTTGCAGCAGCGCAAAAGCCGTAAAAATACCGCCGCTTAAGGTAATTAAAGTCTCCAATAATCTATCGGAGGCGAAGGCAGGTTTTAGCATCAGACAAATACCCGCTAATCCCATCAGCAGCGCGACCCACGTTTTGAGTGACGGTTTGTCTTTTAGCCAAAAAATAGATAGCAAGGCAATAAAAACGACAGAGGTGTAGTTCAGCGTCACAGACGTTGCTAGTGGTAAATGACCCAAGCCATAAAATGCCAGTAACAATGCTGTCGTGCCTGCGAGACTACGCTGCATATGACCCCAAAAAAACGGTGTTTTAAGGGTTTTTTTTCGCGCAAGTGTGGTGCCAAAAATGACTAGGGCAGGCAACAAGGAGCGCCAAAAGGCCAATTCATATTCATTCATGTGCAATTGAGTGGCGGCATTTTTGACCAAGATACTCATCATGGCAAACAAGAAGGCTGCAATAACCATCCAGCCTGAGCCTAAAGGAATTCTTTTTATCATAGGTAGTGTTAAGCAAAAAGAGGCAATTGTAACATTCTAAGCAGTAGCTTTTTGGCTAATTTAAGGAACGAATGATTATAATATTTGAAGGTGATTTGACGATATGGCTTACGTTTTAATGATGCCAAAGTAGACCTTGATGGTAAGTAGTAAATTATTCCTGTAAGGTAGCCCCTTACTGTAAAATAGCGTGTTTTCGTTTCATTATATTTAAGCATGAAAGGTAAGTAACTTATGAGTATTCACGGTATCTTGGGTGAGCAAACCACTGACTATCCAACTGAGTATAGTCCAGAAACCTTGTATCCTATTGCCCGCAGTATGGGGCGTGATGTCATTGGCTGGCAAGACGATAAGTTAATGGTTGGCATCGATTGGTGGCAGGCATTTGAGATGTCTTGGTTGAATCCGCAAGGACTCTCGCAAGTTGCTATCGCACGTTTTGGCATTCCGGCCAGCTCGCCATTTATCGTTGAGTCAAAGTCACTTAAGCTCTATCTAAACAGTATCAACTTTACTGAATTCGCTAGTTGGGCAGAGGTGCAAACGCTGATTGCTAAAGACTTATCAGCCTGCGTACAAGCAGACGTACAAGTTGAGTTGTTTGGCTTAAATGACGACCTGCATGATAAGGCATCAGGGTTATTGGTAGCTCAACCTGAGGGTATTTGTATCGATGACGCGCTTGCCAATAGTAGTGAAAAAGTCGCATTGTGCGAACATCCTGACGCGTCGTTATTGAATGATGACAAAACGGGTACTCATTCAGAAATCGACAGCGCTCAGCCTTATACTTTTTATTCTAATTTGCTACGTAGTAATTGTCCGGTGACCAATCAGCCAGATTGGGGTACATTAGCAGTTTCGATTACCAGTAATAAAACAGTCGATGAGGCTGGAATGCTGCGTTATATCTTAAGTTTTCGTCAGCACAATGGTTTTCATGAGCAGTGTGTGGAGCAAATATTTGCTGATTTGAGTCAATACTATGAGCCAAGTGAGCTGATGGTTCGCGCTTGGTATACACGCCGTGGTGGTATCGATATCAATCCTTGTCGCGTCAGTGATATCCGCTTAATGCCGCAGCCAAGCCGCTTGATTCGTCAGTAGATATGGCTCAAATAGATAGCTAATAAAAAAGCGCCTATCTCATTTATGAGCTAGGCGCTTTTTATTACGTAAGTTTTATTAAAAAAACTATTTGCTGCTTACTTTTGCCAGTACTTCTTCCCGGCTTAGCATTTGTTTTTCTGCTTCACGGCGATTGACGTATTCGTATTTGCCTTCAGCCAAGTTGCGGTCTGAAACCACGATACGATGTGGAATACCAATCAATTCAAGATCAGCAAATTTGACACCCGGACGCTCGTTACGATCATCAAGAAGCACATTGATGCCTTGTGCTTTTAACTCTTCATAGAGTGCCGTCGCTGTCTGCATGACGGTCTCTTCTTTTGACTTCATCGGTATGATGGCGACTTCAAAAGGTGCAATCGAATCATTAACCGTCGGCGTTTGTGGCCACATAATGCCGTTTTCGTCGTTGTTCTGCTCGATGGCAGCAGCGATAATACGGCTAACACCAATACCATAGCAACCCATCATTAGGGTCACAGGCTTACCATCTTCACCAGATACGGTAGCATTTAATGCTTGCGAGTACTTATCACCCAACTGGAAGATATGACCGACTTCGATACCGCGTTTGATTTTTAGCGTACCTTTACCATCAGGAGAAGGGTCGCCCTCTTGCACATTGCGCACATCAACGACGCGAGTAATGCTCGCATCACGTGCCCAGTTCATACCAATGGTGTGTTTATTGACTTCATTGGCACCGCACACAAAGTCTGACAAAGTTGCCGCAGAACGATCAACGAATACAGGCATATCTAAATTAACACCAATATAGCCTTTATGCAAGCCAGCTGCTTTTAGCTCTTCATCAGAAGCCAATGTCAGTGGCACGTTAGCCTCTTCGATTTTTTCAGCTTTGATAGTGTTTAGCTGATGATCGCCACGTAAGACGATAGCAATCAGTTGTGGCTCATCATTTTCGGTATGACCGTGGACGATCAAGGTTTTTACGGTCGTTTCTAGTGGCACACCTAGGTGCTCAGAAACCATCTTACAAGTGGTCATATTTTCCGTTAAGACGTCTTCGCGCTCCATCTTCGGCGGCTGACGCTCAGCAGTGCTCACCGATTCAGCCAGTTCAACGTTGGCTGCATAATCAGAAGAGTCAGAGAAGGCGATATCATCTTCGCCGCTATCTGCCAAGACGTGAAATTCATGTGAAGCAAAACCACCAATAGAACCAGTGTCTGCTTGTACCGCACGGAAATCTAAGCCCAAACGGGTAAAGATACGCGTATAAGCATCATACATATCATGGTAAGTCTTGGCCAATGACGCTTGGTCAACGTGGAATGAGTAGGCGTCTTTCATGGTGAATTCACGTGCGCGCATCACCCCAAAACGTGGACGAATCTCATCACGGAATTTGTTCTGAATTTGAAAGAAAGTAATCGGTAGTTGTTTATAACTACGCAGCTCGCCTTGCGCCAGATTGGTGATGACTTCTTCATGCGTCGGACCTAATACAAAATCGCGATCATGACGGTCTTTGAAGCGCAATAGCTCAGGACCATAATCGTTAAAGCGTCCGGTCGTTTGCCAAAGCTCGGCAGGCTGGGTCATGGGCATAAGCACTTCTTGAGCACCAACCTCTTGCATCTCTTCACGAACAATGCGCTCGACTTTTTGTAAGACACGCAGCCCCATGGGCAACCAAATATATAACCCAGAAGCAATTTTACGAATAAGACCGGCACGCACCATCAATTGGCTTGAGGCGATATCGGCATCATTTGGGGTTTCTTTTAGAGTGGCAAATAAAAATTGACTGGCTTTCATAAATAAAGCATAACCTTATCAACGATAAAATAAATAAGAAATAGTAGGATATTGAGCGTGTGCTTTGATGGCCGACGCAAGCTTACCTTTTATCACTTGGTAATAGTCTAGGACATACCTAGCTAAAAAGTACTGCGACAAACAGTACATGAGTAGAAAGTGCATTCATAAAACGCTTTGCAAAAAGGCTGAAACTTTTCATTTTGCATTACAACGTTTATGTTGGCAGCGTCATATTTTAAGCATAAAAACCAGAAAAATAGATGTACGCCAACATTTTGCTTATACAATCTGACTATGTTAGGTAAAGTTAGCCTAAGACGCAATGACTTTTTGTTTTTTCAGACAGAACCAGACTTAAAGGAGCAAATGAGGTCGCTATAACTCGATTATTTACCAGTTTTAAGCGTATTTATAGTAAATGGAGCCGCGATTTTAGAAAAGGGTAACGCTAGTCATTATGTAGCGTATTGGTAGTTATTACTTGAAGTTGCTACTCAAAAATAGCATTAATCCTATTAGTGCATGATTTTTCGTGTAGCTCCAATATAGCTCCAATCTTTGAACGTTGAACAGACTCTAGGGCGTGTCCTCATTTAAAAAACGGTGATAAAAATGAGATAAATGGGCGTTAAACAAGGAAAGTAGCGCAAATAATATCAAGATATTGATAAGCTATTTGACGATGTTTGGCAAAATTTAGTCATTTTTATCACCGTTTAAAAGATATTCGATTGAATTGAGGACACGTCCTAATATGTAGTTATAAAAATAAACGATAAAACTATGAAGGTGCATATATGAACCGTCCTGACAATCGCTCTCCTCTTGATAATAGTGCGACTAAGCCACAAGTGAAAAAACCCGTCGCGATGATGTCGTGGTTAGTACTACTCATTGGTCTTGCCGCACTCGTTTTTGCGATTTATAGCGTGCAAAATATGACCAAAGAGGAACCGATAGAAACCATTACTCGTGAAGGCGTTGTCACACAAATCCAAAAGTTAAATCGTTTGGAAACGGTGGCGTTCAGTGTCGATACCGTCATTACTAGCCAGCGCCCTGGCAGTTGGATGAAGCTGTGGCAAGACGAGCAAAAGGGTTTGTTTATCGCACGTGGGCGTGTAGAGGCTGGGATTGATTTAAGTGCAATAACCCCTGAGATGGTACAAGTGGTGCAGCCTGATAGTAATATGGATGAGATACAGCAAGCCGACGCTCGTACGCCAGTCCCAACGATGCCACAAATTAATATTACCTTACCACCGTCAGAGATATTTTCTGTCTATCTAGATGATATCGAGATTTATGACTGGCAGACAGGCGCTTTTGGCATGATGCAAGTCGATCCGAAAATCTTGCAACAAGCGCAAAGTATGGCAAAAAAAGAAGTGCTCGAACGTGCTTGTCGCGGTGATGTGATGAATATGGCACTAGAGAATGCGCAAACCCAACTGCAACAGCTATTTTCATTAACTGGTGCCGTAGTGACGGTAACCACGCAGGGTGCAGGGGCGTGTCAATTGCCAACCACAAGCTCGTAGGGTTGGCAGTGATTGATAAATAATTGAGTTTTGGCGAACTGGGCTTTATATTGAGCGAAAATATCTAATCAAATCGTATAAAGCCCTTTTTGATGCTTATTTTTTAAATTCAGCAATCGCCAATTGGCGAGCCGCTTTATGTTCGACCATCGGTAGCGGGTAATCAATGTCAGCAAACTTACCGCCCTTTGCCAGTGCTTGACGCATTTTATCCTCGCTATGCAAGATAGTAGTAGGGATATCTTTTAATTCAGGCAGCCACGTCTTGATAAACTCGCCATCGGTATCGTGGGTTTTGGCTTGGCTAAAAGGGTTCATAATACGGAAGTAAGGCGCAGAGTCGGTGCCAGTCGACGCGCTCCATTGCCAACCGCCATTATTGGACGCAAAGTCACCATCTATAAGCTGCTGCATAAAATAACGCTCACCCAAGCGCCAATCAATCAATAAATCCTTAGTCAAAAACATTGCCGTTACCATGCGCAAGCGATTGTGCATAAAGCCTGTTGTATTCAGGCAGCGCATTGCTGCATCTACTAACGGCACGCCAGTTTTACCAGTACACCACGATTTGAAATTATCTTCATCGTATGACCAACTAACTTTGGTGTCTGTCTCTTCTTTATAAGCTTTATGATGAATCAGCTCGGGCTTATAGTCTAAAACATGACGATAAAAATCTCGCCAAGCCAGCTCACTTATCCAGCGGTTAATATCGTTGTTATCGCTATCATTACCATGTAATTTTTCTAACGCCTTGTCTAATTGTAGGGTGGCTTGCAAATAGCACAGTCTAGGACTGATAGTCCCTATAGTGAGGTAGGCGGATAGCTGACTGGTCGCGTGTAAGCTCGGCACATCGCGACTCATATCGTAGTTATCAATATCATCAGTGATGAAATCCTCTAAACGCTGGCAAGCAGCATCTTCGCCAGCAGGGTAGGCTGCCCGAGCGTGCTCAAGCTGAGTGTCTATATTTATGTGTTCTAATAAGCCAGTATTTTGCAGTGTCTTTTGATAATCTTCGACTACTTCTTTACTTAACCTTTCTAAGTCTTTGATAGTAGCGCTGGCGTGTGATATTTCTAGTTTGACTTTAGTATTGCCACTTATGGCGGATGCCTCATGCATTTGCATGGTGCTAACGTCCAAGGTATGCCGCCATTTTTTATAAAACGGGGTAAATACCTGATACATGCTGTCATCGTTCGTGGTGATGGTTTGTGGTGGTAAGATACATTGATCATGCCAGCGGATAAATTCTATATCGTTGTGCGCCAGTTGCTTGGTTAGTTGTTGATCGCGCTTAATCTCATTGCCTTCATACTCGTGATTGGCCATGACAGTGCTGATCTGGTTCGCGCTACAGATATCTAGCAGTGCCTCAACACAGTCAGAAAAGCTTGAGCAGACCTGTACTGTTAAGTGGATGTTTAATTGTGTTTGCAGGGATTTGGCTAGGATAGGCAAGGTGCGAGCGATGTGGTCGAGCTGTGTCAGCGACATATCATGTGCTTGCCATTGTTCAGGCGTCACGAAGTAAATAGCGCTTACGGAGGCGTTATCCGCATTTGCCCGCTCGCAAAGCGCTGCCAATGCGGTATTATCATGAACTCGCAGGTCACGACGAAACCACATTAAATAATGCGGTGGATTTACGCTAGTGGCATCGTCATTATTGTTGACATTGCTCGTTTCGGTGCTATCGGTACCATCAGTGTTATGAGACGTTTCCGCCGCCGTTTTAGACATTCAACTATTCCTCTATTAATCAATCGCAATCATAAACAAAACTGGTAATAAAAGTATGCTAGGATAAGTTTTTGGATGCAATGGATTTACCATTCAATTAACAAATCCTCATATTTACGCTTTAGCGTTGGCAATTGACGTTTACCTTCTGTCAAGTTAGCCAAGACAGTCTAATAATGTCGTACTGAGTGTTATATCTAAGGTCACATCATGCACGTTAAGTTTTGCGGGTTTACCCAGCCTAATGATATTAAAACTGCCGCCCAGTTGGGTGTTGATGCGGTTGGCTTGGTATTTTATCCGCCCAGTCCACGCGCTGTCACTATCGAGCAGGCGCAGTCGTTAAGTGCTTCTTTGCCAGCGTTTATAAGTATAGTGGCTCTAGTGGTGAATATGCCGCGCGCAGAGCTGACAGAATTAGCGAACCGAGTCTCTTTTGATATCATTCAATTTCATGGGGATGAAACACCGGAGCAATGTGCGCAGTTGGCCAGTGCGGTCAATAAACGCTGGATAAAAGCACTGCGTATCAATGCTGAACAACACACTGCTGCTAGCGTAAGCGCCGAGATTAATGCGTTTGCCGCCGCTGGCGCGAACAGTATCTTATTGGATGCTTACCATCCTCATAAATATGGTGGCACAGGGGCACGCTTCGATTGGAGTCTGTTACCGCAAAACAGCTCGCTACCCATTATTTTAGCGGGCGGGCTTGATGCCGATAATGTCGCTGCCACTTTAGATTTGCCTATTTATGCGGTCGATGTCAGTGGTGGGATTGAGTCTGACAAAGGCAAAAAAGACGCTGCCAAAATGCGTGCCTTTATGAAAGCGGTAAAACGCGACCGATGGCAAAATGAGACGCTTGGCGAACCTTCGAATATCGGTAACTAGTTTTTTAGCCGTGTAGTTTTTATCCGTTAAATAGCTAATTATTTGAAAATTTTTCCCCTTATTTATCTTAAAAAATACCACTTATTATAGTAGGAATTATCATGAGTCATGTCGCTAACAAAGATGTATCGGCTACTGCCAACGCTATCAATACCTTTACCAATCCTGAAAACGTACAGGACTTTAACCAATATCCTGATGCCCGTGGACATTTTGGTGTCCATGGTGGTCGCTTTGTCTCTGAAACCTTGATGGCAGCACTAGAAGAGCTAGAGGCGCTATACACTAAGGTTAAAGCGGATCCAGCGTTCTGGGAAGAGTATCACAATGATTTGGTTAATTATGTCGGTCGTCCAACGCCACTCTATCATGCCAAACGTTTGAGTGATGAGATCGGCGGCGCACAAATTTATTTCAAACGTGAAGACCTGAACCATACAGGTGCACATAAGGTCAATAATACCATCGGACAAGCATTGCTTGCCAAAATGTGTGGTAAAAAACGCATTATTGCTGAGACTGGCGCAGGGCAACATGGTGTCGCGACGGCGACGATTGCCGCGCGTTTAGGGCTTGAGTGTATCGTTTATATGGGCGCGGACGATGTCGAGCGTCAAAAGATGAACGTTTATCGTATGCGCTTACTTGGTGCAACGGTCGTACCAGTGACTTCTGGCTCACGTACCCTTAAAGACGCGATGAATGAAGCCATGCGAGATTGGGTTACCAATGTGGATAGCACGTATTACATCATTGGTACAGTTGCTGGTCCGCATCCTTATCCTCTCTTAGTACGCGATTTCCAAGCGATTATTGGTAAAGAGGCACGTATCCAGCATTTAGAAAAAACGGGTAAATTACCAGATGCCTTGGTCGCTTGCGTTGGCGGTGGCTCGAATGCTATTGGTCTATTCTTTGACTTCTTAAATGATACTGAAGTCAAAATGTATGGCGTTGAAGCAACGGGTGACGGTATCGAAACAGGTCGCCATTCAGCGCCACTGGCTGCTGGTCGTATTGGTGTATTACACGGTAACCGTACCTACTTGATGGCCGATGATGAAGGTCAAATTCAAGAAACGCATTCTATTTCAGCTGGACTTGATTATCCTGGTGTTGGTCCTGAGCATAGCTTTTTAAAAGACATGAAGCGTGTTGAATACGTTGGTTGTACCGATAAAGAGTCGCTAGAAGGCTTCCATGAAGTCACGCGTAAAGAAGGCATCATCCCTGCACTCGAATCTGCTCATGCGGTCGCTTATGCACTGAAGCTCGCTAAGACAATGACGCCTGATCAAACCATTATCGTCAACATGTCAGGTCGCGGCGATAAAGATTTGCATTCAGTGATGAAGGCAGAAGGGATTGAGTTGTAGTAGCCTCTATTTTGATAAGCTATTTTACAAGTTATTGAATTATCCATTATAAGAAAAACTGCTTAGCACCCTTTGTTTAATATGGATTATTAAATCAAGGGTTAACCAAGCCAGTTTATAATAATTAAGAGACTACTATGACCAGAATTGAAAGCACTTTTGAAACCTTAAAAGCACAAAACAAAAAAGCCTTGATTCCTTATGTAATGGCAGGTGACCCCAATCCAAGCAACTTCGTTGGTTTGCTTCATGATTTGGTTAAGCATGGCGCGGATATGATTGAAGTCGGCTTGCCGTTCTCTGACCCAATGGCAGATGGCCCAACCGTCGCGTTGGCTGGCGAGCGTGCATTAGCCGCAGGTACGAGTACGCGTGATGCACTGAAAATGGTTGCAGAGTTCCGTCAGCAAGACACGCAGACGCCCATTATTTTGATGGGCTATCTCAATCCCGTTGAAATCATCGGCTATGACAACTTTGTCGCGCTATGTGAGCAGTCAGGTGTCGATGGTATTTTGATGGTTGATTTGCCGCCAAGCGAGGCGGGCAGCTTTACCCAGCATTTGACTGAACATTCGATGAATGAGATTTTCTTATTATCACCAACGACTTTGCCTGAGCGCCGTGAGCAAGTATTGACCCATTGCGGTGGTTATATTTATTATGTGTCACTAAAAGGCGTTACTGGTTCGGCAACGCTTGATACTGATGATGTTGCGACTCAAGTGCAAGCGATTAAAGCAGCAACGGATCTGCCAGTATGTGTGGGTTTTGGTATTCGCGATGCAACGTCTGCCAAAGCGATTGGAGCGCATGCCGATGGTATTATCGTCGGTAGTGCCTTAGTTCAAAATTTTGCTGACATAGATGCAAATGATAGCACTGCGGTTGCCGCCGCTCAGCAAAAAATCATGGCAAAAATGGATGAGCTACGCGGTGCACTTGATAGTTTAAGTGTCTGAGTTAAATAAAGTTAAATTATCGTCACTTAAATCGTCATGGCAATACGAATAACAATGTTTATAAAGACAAGGTTAAATGACTTTGCTAAAGTTAGTTTACGTGTGTAAACTAACATCACATATAAATTGTTACAGTTTCACGTAAGCGTGCCTTATAACTGCTAAAGTTATGGGGATATGTGACGATTAAACTGACTCTTATAAATGGATTCTTAGGGACAAGCGAATGAGCCGGCTTGTCGATAAGCCTTTGATAATGGCGAATAATATGACTGATACGATAATAAAACCTGATATGACGACTCCGAACCATACTGAAAAAAGCAACGCTGAGCCAAACGGTAATACTGCTGGGCAATCATGGTTTAATCGCCCGATACCGGGTATTAAGCAGCAACTGACCGCACCTTTAACGGCAGTAGAGACTGAACCGTCAACGAAATGCAGCAGCTGCCACTCGATGATTACCAATACGGCACTGATTTTTAACTGCTATGTTTGCCCGCATTGTGATCATCATTTACCGATGAGTGCTCGTGAGCGCTTAAACTGGTTGCTCGATCAAGTAGAAGGTGAGCTAGGGCAACAGTTTACTGCCAAAGATCCGCTAAGCTTTGTGGATAGTAAGCCGTATCCGCAGCGTATGACAGAAGCACAAGATAAGACAGGCGAGTCTGAGGCGCTGATTGTGCTGTATGGCAAGCTGCGCAATCTTGATGTGGTTGCTTGTGCCTTTGACTTCCGCTTTATGGGCGGTTCTATGGGTTCTGTCGTTGGTGACCGTTTTGTCCAAGCAGCTGAAAAAGCGCTTGAAGATAAAGTACCCTTAGTATGCTTTGCCGCTTCTGGTGGAGCGCGTATGCAAGAAGGTTTGCTGTCTTTGATGCAGATGGCTCGTACTGCCGCAGCGATTGAGCGTTTGAGAATTGCTGGCGTGCCGTATATCGTGATATTGACCAATCCTGTTTATGGTGGTGTGACTGCATCACTCGCTATGTTAGGTGATATTCATTTAGCAGAACCAAAAGCGATGATTGGTTTTGCTGGTAAACGGGTCATTGAACAAACGGTCCGTGAGACGCTAGAAGAGCCGTTCCAGCGTGCCGAGTTCTTATTAGAGCATGGTGTGGTTGATGAAGTTGTACATCGTCATCAAATGATTGATACCATTTATCGTTTGCTGGCAAAGTTAAGTCACATGCCTAATGTTGATGCTTAACTTGCTCAGCGGCTTGACTAACGGATAATTGAGTCTAACACTGCATATTATGTAGCAGAATGCTAAATTTTGCTGACAGAGTAAAACCAATCAATAGCATTTATCGTCAACAGCGGTAAATGCTATTTTTGCTTTTTGAGCAGGTAGTTATATACTGTCTCTACTTTCTTAATGACTGCTTTCTAATCCTCTATTTTTTATTCGAAAAATTATATATAGGTTCTGTCCATGTCCGACTCTCTACTTTCTAACCCTAACACTCCCAACAATCACTCTAGCTTGACCGAATGGCTCGATTATATGCAGCAGATTCATGTATCAGCAATAGATATGGGGTTGTCGCGAGTTTTGCCAGTTGCTGAGGCGTTAGGCGTGGTACAGTCAGCCAAAGATGATGCTTATGTATTCACGGTGGCGGGCACCAATGGCAAAGGCTCAACGACAGCTGTCATCGCGCAGATGTGCCAAGCAGCAGGGTATAAGACGGCTCTGTATCAATCACCGCATCTAAGTGTATTTAACGAGCGCGTGCGTATCAATGGCGAGATGGTCAGTGACGAGACGTTAATTGATGCCTTTAGCAAGGTAGAAGCAGCGCGATTAGCGTGTGAGCTGACCTTGTCATTTTTTGAGATGACCACACTTGCCGCGTTATTAATATTTGCCGAAGCGGACTGCGATGTCTGGGTACTAGAAGTCGGGCTGGGAGGGCGCTTAGATGTGGTCAATATCATCGATCCTGATATGGCAGTGATTACCAATATCGCTATCGATCATGTTGACTGGCTGGGTGACAATGTCGAAGATATTGGGCGTGAGAAAGCAGGTATCTTACGTGATGGTATCAGCTTGATTTATGGCGCTACTGTGATGCCAGTCAGTGTGCAGCAAGCCATTGATAAGCATCAGGCGACCTGTTATCGAGTTGGGCAAGATTTTGATTATCGTGAAGTGGATGCAAGCGCTTGGCAATACAGCAATGCCGCGGTCACCATGCAGTTACCACGCCCAGCATTGTCATTGACCAATACTGCCAATGCGTTATCAGCAGTGCTTGCAAGTTCGTTAAATGTCGATAGCACTGCTATTGAGCAAGCATTACAAGCGGTAAAGCTCGCCGGTCGCTTCGATTATCGCAAGATGCATAATCGCCATTGGTTGTTTGATGTCGCGCATAACGAGCAAGGCGTTGAGTTTTTATTGGCGCAATTATTACCGCTTTGGCAGCAGCATTTAGCCAATCAAAAGAGCTTTGATGCTCTTAATCAAAGCAGTAGTCAAAACAGCAGCCAAAAAAATCAAGCTCACAGCAAACCTGCCAGCATTAAAATGCTGTTTTCTATGTTGGGCGATAAAGATATCAATAAAGTCGTGCAGCGTTTGACCGAAGCGGGATTACCGATTAGCGATTGGTTTGTCGCTGAGATTGATTATCCACGCGCAGCGAGCACTGAGCACTTGCAAGGTATCTTATCAAGCTATGTCGATGATGCTCAAATACACGATTTTGCTAGATTGAAAGATGCGACGCAGGCCGTGATAAATGCCAGTCAGCCGCAAGACCTCATTGTGGTATGTGGCTCCTTTCATACGATCGGCGAGGCACTGGCAGCACTTGTGGCTGATAATTTAAATTAAAATCATGCTTATTTAATGTTAATCTTAGCAGTAGCATGATGGCAGACAGTATGAAAAATATGCTTTATAATCAAAGTGATTTAGCATACTGCAATACAATGTTATAAAAAGCTCGACATAACTTTTAAAAATGGATGGACGCAACTGGTGGCACTTGCACCTATCAAAGCTATTAGGTCTATCTAAACATAGTTTTGAGATGACAGTTTTTGAACAAGAGTTGCGCCGCTCAATCAACCTTATTACCAACTAAGAGACGTAAACGGATGAATTTTTCGAGACAAGCCTTATTGGGCATTGGGATGATTATCGGCGGTAGCGTGATGCTATACGCCATGGTGCAACAGATTGGTGATAGTAATGAACCACAACCAGCGTCAGCAATGGTAGATAAGCCAAGCCCTGAGCAAGAATCTCCTCAGCCACTGACGACGGATATCGAGACTGAAAAACGTATCTTGGCACAAAAACAAAAAGAGCGCGCTGCTCGTGTTGCTGAACAAGAAAAACGTGCCCAGCAGTTCTTAACCGAACAAGAAGCCGCTGAAGCGGAAGCATTGGCAAAAGCCCGTGCAGAAAGTCAGCAGTATATGGACAGTAGCGCACCAGCTGTTGAAGAGAGTGATAAATCCGACGCGGAAAAAAATGACGCTACAACGCCAATAAAAAAGACTAGCGCTGCTGCGTCAGCTGAAAGTGAGACAAACACTGGTGACCAGCAAAAAGCGGCTCAAGCGCAACAAGAGGCTCAAAGGCAAGCGGCGATTAAAGAGCAGGCTACCGCAAAGAAATTAGCAGAAAGTAAAAAAGAAGCGGAAGCAAAAAGACAAGCGGATGCTAAGCAACAAGCACAAGCTGCGGCTGAGAAAAAACGAGAGGCAGCAGAAGCGGCTAAAAATGAGCCACCAAAATCACCTTCTGATTATCAAGTCAAAAGAGGGGATGGATTAATTAAACTGGCGCGGCAATACAATATGCCAGTAGAAGTGTTGGCGCAAGCGAATAATCTGTCACCGTCGACATCGCTACAATTGGGTCAAAACATCACCATTCCATCACGTAAGCAGGTGGAGCGTTTAGCGCGTGAAGCGGCAGCGGCTGAGCAGGCACGTGAAGACAAGCGGAAGAAAGAAGAGGCTTTAGCCAAAAAATCAGCGGATGCTAAGCGTGAAGCACAGCAGAAACTCAGCGAAGCCCGTAAAGAAGTCAAAGAAACTGACGCCAAAGGCAGCTTTGGGGTGCAAGTAGCATTGGCTAACGACCAAGCCAAAGCTGATGAATTAGCAAAGAAATTTCAATCAGCTGGCTACCAAGTTAAGACCAGCCCGACCAGTCGTGGGGTTCGCGTCATCGTCGGTCCTGAGCGAGGTAAATTAGCGGCATTAGCGTTAAAAGATAAAATCAATAGCGATCCCAAGGTCAATACGACCAGTGCTTGGGTTTTATACTGGCGCTAAAATAGTGTGAAAATCACTATCATCAGATGACTATTATTGCTAAGTAAATAGCAAGTTCTTGTGAATATTTCATTGTCTTATCTAAGTTTCATTCAAACACGACATTCATTGTCGTGTTTTTTGTTTTAATGTTTGCTGATTGGCGCAAGCTTAGCTACGATGTGCGCCGATTGCTCCTGATTTTTTCTGTATAACCTGTCAGCCTATAAGGGCTGACCTGTTGCAGTTGAGTATGTAGTTCACTTTATTGAAGTTGTCATACATATTTGGCTGCCTTAATCATGTATAAGGTAAAACCATGTCATTTGGTGTTATATTTTTAATATTAGCCGTTGGATTTTTAGGGCTGATTACAGTACCAAAGCTGTTAGCAAAACGTCCAGTCACTGAGCCTGATCCAAAGCCTGTGCGCGGTGATGAGCTGGCCATCTGGCCCTTTGCACCGATGCCGATTATGACGGATACTGAGGTCATTTTCTTTAATAAGCTAAAAAGCGCTTTGCCGGAATATCATATTTTTGTTCAAGTTCAGCTGTCACGCATCATCGAAGCAAATAGCAGTGAGGCCTCTGAGCGTAGCTTTTGGTTCAATCGTATCTGTCGTCAAAGTGTCGATTATGTGATTGTGGATATTGATGCTCAGACCACACTGGTTGCTATCGAGCTTGATGATTGGACACACACCAGTAAAGCACGTCAAAAGGCGGATGACAAAAAAGACAAAGCCCTTGCGAGTGCTGGTATTGCTATTGTGCGCTTTCACGCTGAGCGCATGCCAAGCGCAGATATGCTCAGGTATGAGCTGATGCAAGTGATTGAAAATTATTGATAAAGTATCTTTGGTAGACAATTAAAAGTTATTAAGATAGCCGCATTTATTTTTCTTAGAATTTTTGGATGATTAGAGTGCTTCTTTGGATATAGATTATTACTATGATGAACCAGCCTTGGGGGTGGAAAATCTAAACTGGAACCCCGAGAAACCTTCGGGATATGGTCATTCGCTCGATTTGCAGCTCACGGGTCAGTTGTCTCTGCGCGGCTACGATATTCTTGAATACATGCGCTGAAAAGATATGCCAAGCACTCGCTATGCTTGGTAGCTTGATTCATGGTTCAATTACAGTGGATATTACTAAAATTTATCATGCGTTCTGTCGCGCTGTTCAGGATAAATGACGATCGGACTATCACCTTCGAAATATAGTCCCGTCGTAGGCAGTGCGTCGTTTGACCAAGCTACCTGTGGCTGTCGTCCATCATAGCAGTCGCGCCTAGTAAACCATTCGATATAATGGGCGGCTCGTAATGCTCTTATATCAATCGTCGCAAGACTAGTCATGTCATTGCTATCACACCATTTATGTATAGGAAAGCTTGGTGCTAACCAAGATGGATAAGTAAAACTGTGGGTATTGATTGGCAAAAAGAATCGCCCTTTTATCACGCCATAACGCTTATCAATTTTAATCTTACCATGGTTTTTAGTATCTATCCATACGGTGCGAAACTGCTTGGTTTGCATATGGGTCATTTTACGTTGTAGATTGTCATTGGAGTTGATGCCAACCCAGTTCTCAGGAGCAAACGGCGCTGAGCCCATAAAAAACTTAATAGCCAGTTCCCAATGCTCGACCAGATTTTCTGCATGATTATATAAAATTAAATCCAGCTCACCAGTCGTCTGCTTGCCATTGTACAGCTGCACATTGTTCGCTAGGGTCTCATACGGATGTAGCTTGCGCGTAAACCCATCTTCTAACCAAAACGATAGCAATCCTTCAAAATGAAATCCTAATCGATTAGGACTAGGACGCTTGAGTAAATAGCGAGTCAGCGCCTGATAAGCATTGGTGCTATCTAGCTCTTCCAAACGCTGCTGATACGCCTCAAACTGCTGTTGCCAAAAGTGTGCGCTATGTACCGATACGGTATGTGTATTCTGATGCAGCGCAAAGTCCAACCATTCCGTTAAGACGTTAGGGCAGGCAAGCACATACGCCAAATCACGCACATAAGGTCGCTGGTATGCTTCCCAAGGTGCGTTATTTGTGACATAGGGAGATAAGGGCTGGGCTATAATTTCGGACATATAATAGGCCATCATAACGGTGTAGTATTTACCCTAGCTGCTCACTTGCCAAAAGTCTATAGATGACAAGTATCCGCTAGGGTAGTGCTTGACTGTCCTATTACTAAAGCATGATATTCATCATATAAAAATTAAGCTGGATAGCGTTTCTCGATAATGCCTTACTATTAAAACTAAGGTAATAATCTATGATAAATAACCATCTATACCATATTTCATGCATGATAAGTCCACTACTTGTCGCTGCCTGTGCGTCTATGGTAATAACTTTGGCTATGATACAAAACTCTACTTTGCCATAAGAAACTATTTTAAAAGGTATTCAACAAGCAATTAATAGTGCATGGCTTCTATCAAGTTAAGAAAATAAACGGTAGTGATGAAGCATCAAGTTCTGAGAAAAAAGGCAATTATACATATGATAAAATCAAGGAACAGTTCGAATTGTTTGAAGAGATAAAAATGATGGTTATGAGAGGTAGTATATTATGAACAAATGGCTAGTCGCAGTTATATCAATGGGAATAACAGTTAATGCTAATGCTGAAGTATTCAGTATGATGGATCAGTTTTTTGAAGATTTTGAGGTCGTAGATGAGGACTACCATTATGTAGACTTAGACACTGCGTCTATTTTCTTTGATTCAATGGATCGAGTAGCTAATGAAAAAATCAATAACGAGCAACCTGAGTTTAAACTGGGAGATAAAAATTACCTGATGAGCTGGAAAATGAATTTATATTCAAGCTCAATAGCATTTAAGAATATGGAGCCTAGCCTTCAAGAGTTAGGTGTTGATGAACTTTGTCAGAGTTTTTATAGTGCAAAGTATCAAGCAGCTAATAATGTTGTGGTTAAGCTATCGAGTTATGACAATCAAGATAATCTAGTAGAAACAGTGGTTTTGAACAAAGAAGTCTGTTCGTAGTATAGCAGTCTGTAGGTTTTATGAAGCGTACAAATAATAGGGTTGGAAGGAAGTGGGAAGTTTATTAAGAAGGGTTAATCTTTTGTTGAATTACTAAAACGGATATCCTTTTAAGTCACTTTATCATCCTCCAAAATTACTCTATAAAAAAAAGCCAACCATTGAAAACAATGATTGGCTTTTCTCTATTACTACTATGTTTGGTCGGAACGGCAGGATTTGAACCTGCGACCACTACACCCCCAGTGTAGTGCGCTACCAGACTGCGCTACGCCCCGAATGACTGACTATTTTACGCAAAATTATGCATATTGCAAGAGCTATTTGTTTTAGCCAAAATCTATAACCCCAATTTACGTATCACAGTCAGTATAACCAATCAGCAACTACCCTTAACCTAGTAGCTCTTTTAGGATTTGGTTGACTTGCTGCGGGTTAGCACTACCACGACTGGCTTTCATGACTTGTCCAACTAGACCGTTAAAGGCTTTTTCTTTACCGCCGCGATACTCATCAACCATCGCTTGGTTTTTCGCAATGACGTCTTCAACGATGGCTTTGATAGCGCCTGTATCGGTTTCTTGCTTAAGACCTTTTTCTTCAATGATTTTGTCAGCGGCATCATCAGCATCGCCGCCTTCACGCTCATAGAGCGCGCTAAAGACTTTCTTAGCCAGTTTGCCAGATAGCGTATCGTCTTTAATACGTGCTAGCATGCCAGCCAACTGCTTGGCGCTGATAGGGGAGTCGATGATGTCTTTGTCGTCTTTGTTCAGTGCGCCGAGTAAGTCGCCCATGACCCAGTTGCCAGCCATTTTGGCATCTTGCTGACCAATTTCTGCGACCACAGCTTCGAAATAATCGGCAATTTGACGACTACCAGTCAAGATGCGAGCATCGTACTCTGACAGACCAAGCACTTCTTCAAAACGGGTGCGACGAGCAACCGGTAGCTCGGGCATAGCCGCACGAATGCTATCAACGGTATGCTGCTCGATACGCACTGGTAGCAAGTCAGGATCAGGGAAGTAGCGGTAGTCGTTGGCGTCTTCTTTGGTACGCATGGTGCGAGTTTCATCGCGCTCTGGATCATAGAGCATCGTTGCTTGGACAACTTTTCCACCGTCCTCTAAAATATCAATTTGACGCTCAATCTCACGATTGATAGCACGTTCGATAAAGCGGAACGAGTTTAAGTTTTTTAGCTCAGTACGGGTACCAAGCTCAGCACCAGGCTTACGAATAGAGACGTTACAATCACAGCGGAATGAGCCTTCTGCCATGACCGCATCAGAGATACCAAGCCAAGTAACCAACTGATGAATGGCTTTAATATAGGCCAGTGCTTCATGAGCCGAGCGCATATCAGGCTCAGAGACGATTTCGATTAATGGCGTACCAGCACGGTTCAAGTCAACGCCAGTCATACCATCGACGGCATCATGTACTGACTTGCCAGCATCTTCTTCTAAATGCGCGCGGGTGATGCCCATACGTTTTGGATATTCGTTTTTCTCGCCTTCATTGACCACGACATCGATATAGCCTTCGCCAACGATAGGATTGGCCATTTGGGTAATTTGATAGCCTTTAGGCAAATCTGGATAGAAGTAGTTTTTACGGTCAAAGGTATTGAACAAACCTAGCTCAGCGTTGACGCCGATGCCGAATTTTAAGGCACGATCGACCACGCCAGCATTGAGAACTGGTAATACACCAGGCAGACCTAAGTCTACAATGCTCGCTTGGCTGTTTGGCTCATGACCAAAGTCAGTGGGCGCACTTGAGAATATCTTACTTTCAGTATTGAGCTGGCAGTGAATCTCGATACCGATGACCACTTCATAGCCATCGACGAATAGCTCTTTACGCACATCATGTTTGCGGTCGGCATTGTTATCGGTAGTAGTTGCTGTGTTCATTATACCGTCTCCTTCGCGATGGCAGAGTGTTGCAAATGGTGATCCGTATGCTGCTGGAATAAATGCGCTGTCGTGAGCAATTGACTTTCTTGCCAGTGCTTCCCGATTAATTGTAAGCCAATAGGTAAGCCTTCTGATGTCAAGCCAACAGGCTGACTGAGTGCTGGTAGACCGGCTAAATTAACACCGATGGTATAGACATCGCCCAAATACATCGTCGCAGGATCAAGGTTGTCAGTAAGCTTATAGGCAGCGGTTGGTGCGGTTGGGCTAGCAATCACATCACAGCTAGTAAAGGCTTCATCAAAGTCTTTGACGATTAAGCGGCGTATTTTTTGTGCTTTCGTATAATAAGCATCGAAGTAGCCAGCCGAGAGCGCATAAGTTCCGGTTAAGATACGGCGCTGTACTTCAGGGCCAAAGCCTTCAGAACGTGAGCGCGTATATAGATCAATAAGGTCGGTTGGGTTTTCACAACGATAGCCAAAACGTACGCCATCAAAGCGTGAAAGGTTTGATGACGCTTCGGCAGGCGCTAGCATGTAGTAAGTCGCAAGTGTGATTTCAGGATCAGTGATGTTCACTTCTACAATCGTCGCGCCTAGCTCTTCATATTTTTTCAAAGCGGCACGTACGGCCGTTTCTACCTCAGCGTCTAGTCCAGCACTAAAGTATTCTTTCGCAACACCAATGCGAAGGCCAGCAAATGGCTTATCACCAGCAGCAGCTTGGGCATCATTGATATCCTGTATGTAGTCAGGCATGTCGTATTTGATAGAAGTGGCATCGCGTGGGTCGTGACCAATCATTGGCTGGAGTAGGTAAGCACAATCTTTCGCGCTGCGTCCCATGCTACCAGCTTGGTCTAAACTTGAGGCGTAGGCAATCATACCAAAGCGTGACACACGGCCATAAGTAGGTTTGATACCCGTTAGTCCGCAGAATGAAGCAGGCTGGCGAATAGAGCCACCCGTATCACTACCTGTAGCAACAGGGACAAAACCTGCGGCAACAGCAGCAGCACTACCACCTGACGAACCACCAGGAACGCGTTCTAGATTCCAAGGGTTTTGCACCGTGCCATAGTATGAGCTGCTATTGTCTGAGCCCATCGCAAACTCATCCATGTTGAGCTTACCTAAGCTAATCATACCCGCTTTATCGATATTAGAGACGATGGTCGCGTCATAAGGTGAGACAAAGTTATGCAGCATCTTAGAGCCGCAAGTGGTTAGTACGCCTTGGGTACAAAAGATATCTTTGTGCGCCATCGGTACGCCAAGTAGTGGACGCTGATCGCCTTGTGCCCGCATTTCGTCTGCTGCTTTTGCTTGTGCACGTGCTGTCTCGGAGGTATGCGTGATAAAGCTGTTAATCTTACCGTCTAGCGCGTCTATACGCTTGATGTAGTGTTCGGTCAGCTCAAGGCTGCTAAATTGTTTGTCTTGCAAGCCAGTAATCAGCTGCTGAGTACTTAATAGATGAAGTTCAGACATAAGGTGTCGTCCGTCAAAGTGTTAATAACATAAAATAAATTGAGATAAAGGTAACAATAGCATCAACAGGCTATTCAATTACTTGCGGCACCAGATATAAGCCATCTTCAACAGCTGGGGCGACTGATTGATTACGTTCACGATTGATATCGTGTTTGGCCACGTCAGCCCGCAATTCTTGGCAAGCTTCATGAATGTTTGCTAGTGGTTTGATGTCAGTTGTATCAACGTTGGATAGCGTATTCATAAGTTTTAACACTTTACTGATATCGTCAGCATAGCTATCGGCTGTGCTTTCATCGACACCCAAACGTGCAAGGTTGGCAACTTCTAGAATTTCTTCACGGCTGACGTTGCTGTCAGACGTTGCTGGTTGCTGTGACATAGTTTCTCCAGTAAAGGACAGTTTTTGTTAGAGTAGAATGCGGCTAAAATAGGCAAGCATTAGAATAGATAATTATTAGCACAAACTAAAATAAGGGGTTTATCTTAAGATATATACAGTGGCTTTATTATAAAGCATCTGGCTTAAGTTTACAGAGCATGACGCTTGATTGATGCACAATATCAACCAAGATGGCGCGATTTGCAAAATTGACCGTATAATTCACGATTGATTCTCAATTGCTTACCCATTACGTTCTGAAATACGTTACAGTATGCACCTGTGCTGCTAAGCAAAATTATCATCTGCCTGTAGTCCCTTGTTAGTTATTGAATTAAATGATGTTTCATTAAGTCGAATGGTGTTCACTGCTATTTTAAACTTTGTAACAACTTTTAGCGTTTAAGACCAAAATCCTAACTTACTGATGCAAATATCTGTGTTTTTTTTGAGCCAAATCGGTATAATTTAGCTCAGTTTTTTCATTTCATCATTATTGCTTAGGTTTGACTTGTTGCGAGGTTCAAATTTCGCCATAAGTAATGTCTAACGACGACCTGCTCAACACTGACGAGTAACGCCTCAGTCAATCTCATTCGCCTCATTCGTAAGACGCTGGATATATTAGTCATGAACCTGTTTGGATTTTTATCAAATAATATCGCTATCGACCTCGGTACTGCGAACACCCTCATTTTTATTCCTAATAAAGGCGTCGTACTTGACGAGCCTACGGTGGTTGCGTTACGAAGTAATCGTACACAAAATCCTACCGTTGCGGCTGTTGGTATTGATGCCAAGCAGATGCTTGGTCGTACACCTGCCAACATTACGGCGATTCGGCCATTAAAAGACGGCGTGATTGCTGACTTTGAGGTGACGCAAAAAATGCTCAAGCATTTTATCATGAAGGTGAAAGCCAAGCGTTTTATGGCGCAGCCTAACGTGGTGGTTTGTGTGCCTTGTAAGTCTACTCTGGTTGAGCGTAAAGCAATTCGTGAAGCGGTATCGTCTGCAGGTGCGAGTAAAGTACTATTGCTAGAAGAGCCAATGGCTGCTGCAATTGGTGCAGGCTTGCCGGTTCATGAAGCCAGTGGTTCTATGGTGGTTGATATTGGTGGTGGTACGACAGAGATTGCGGTTATCGCCTTATCTGGTTGCGTTTATGCTGAGTCAATTCGTATCGGTGGCGATATTTTTGATGAAGCGATTATTACTCACGTACGCCGTACCCATGGCTGCGTGATTGGTGAGACGACGGCTGAGCGTATCAAGCAAGAAGTTGGCTCGGCACTCAATGAGGACAGTCAGCTAGAAGTCGAAGTTCGCGGTCGTAGCATGGCAGAAGGCGTGCCAAAAACCTTCACTGTCAACTCAGAAGAAGTACAAAAAGCCCTGAGTGACCCATTAAGCGGTATCGTGAGCGCGGTAAAAGCGGCACTTGAACAGACGCCACCTGAGCTGTCATCAGATATCGCAGAGCGTGGTATTGTCTTGACGGGTGGCGGTGCGCTATTACGTGATTTGGATAAGTTGATTTCAAGAGAGACAGGTCTGCCTGTGACCGTTGCCGAGGATCCACTGACTTGTGTCAGCCGTGGTGGTGGTATTGCGCTTGATTTTATCAATAACAAAAGTCTGAATATGATTTTTGTTTAGATTGCTTGAGTTGAGCACTGCGGTATTGTGATGATCACATTGGTAGTGCTTGATGATAGTGAGCGCAAAAATAGTGGGCTAAAACAGTATAAAATTAAAGGTAGCCAGTTGTGCTGCCTTTAATTGCATTAATCAACTAGAACCCAGTACTGGCTACTGCTTATTTTTATAACTCCTGAGTTAGACGACTTATGACCCCAAGTATTTTTGTGCGCCAGCCGTTATCACTTCGTAAGACTGCCATTGTATTAATAGCAGCCTTAATACTGATGTGGTTCGATAGCAAAAATTCAGAATGGTTTAAACCCGTACGTAGTACCAGTCATGCCGCTATGCAGCCTATTTATGAGCTGTCACTGTTACCGAGTTATGCCAAGCATTGGGCAAGTGGCAGTTTACAGTCTAAAGAAGCACTGCGCCGCGAAAATATACAGTTGAAGTCGCAGCTTATCCACGCGCAAGCCAAATTGCAGCAGCAAGATTATATTTTGGCACAAAATGCGCGCCTGCAAGGTATTTTATCAACGACCAAGCCTGAGCAATTTGATCTTAATTTGGCACAGGTAATCGGTACAGACACCAACTTACTCAGACAAATCGTGGTACTCAATAAGGGCGTGCAAGATGGCGTGCAAGTTGGACAAACAGTGATTGATGAAGACGGTGTTTTAGGGCAAGTTATTAATGTCTATCCTAACACCAGTCGCCTGCTATTGATTACCGATGAGCAGCAATCGGTTGCGGTTACAGTTAAGCGCACAGGTCAACGTGCTATCGTGACAGGGCAGGGCATACCAACCTCATTAAGCCTTGATTATGTATTTAAAACCTCAGACGTGCGTGTGGGTGATGAGCTAGTGTCATCAGGATTAGGTGGACGTATTCCAGCAGGGTATCGTGTTGGGCGTATTGCTCATATTGAAGACGTTCAATCTGATAATTTCAGAAGCATAGAGGTGACACCAGCGGCAAACTTTATCGATAATGCGTATGTATTAGTCTTGCAAGATAAGTTGGTGAATAGAAATAATGTTGTTCTCAGTGAGCGCTAAGACGTTAGGTGCGAAACATGTAAGCCCCAATCAGATAATGGCTGGCTCCTATTTATTAACTGGTCTGTTTGTCGATACATTTTTAGCCATCGCTTTCATCTTATCAATGCTCACTCATGCTTTAACAGCTGCCGCCAATACATTCGTTAAGGTAAGTACCCATGCCGTATCCTGATTCTGAGAATGCAACGGTACTAGTGATTGCTACCATTATTCTAAGTTTTGTCATTGCATCATCGCTTAATGTCTATCCGTTAAGTCCTAGTATGGCCGCATTGCGCCCTATGGTTATGATCATGGTGCTGATTTTTTGGTTGTTATTTAAACCACGCTATGTTGGTATTTTTACGGCATTTACCATCGGTCTCATTGCTGACTTACTCATGGATACCCATTTGGGGCAGCAAGCCTTTGCCGCGGTGACCGTCGCCCTTGTCATCAAAATAACCAGTATCTATATTAGGCAACTAAATACCATCAGTGCATGGTTGTTAGCAAGCTTAGGATTGGTTGTCTTTCAATTAAGTTTATGGATATTGCAGATGTTTATCCAAAATGTCTTTGTCGCCCAATCTGCCTTGTCACTGTTGATGAGCATCATCAGCTGGCCATTGGTGCTACTGGCTTTGCGTAAATTTGTGTAATAATAATTTTCGCTGACAACTAATAATATTGTAGCGCTAGCGGTTATTAATCATCATGAACTAATGCTAATACACTAACATAACAGACAACCATTTTGGGTAGTAGGTATATAGATAAATTCGTATATAAAGAGAATAGCGATGGATATTATTTTAGCCTCTGGTTCGCCGCGCCGTCGTGAGCTATTAGAAAGAGCACAACTAGCATTTAGCACATTGAGTGTGGATATCGATGAAAAAAAGCATGAAGATGAGTCGCCCACAGACTATATCGAGCGCATGGTTGCCACTAAATCTGAGGGTGCAATACAACAACTAACATCACGCTTGCAAACCGATAAAGGCTGTTTTTCTGAATCACTTATCATTCTAACTTCTGATACCATCGGTGTGCTGGCAGATGGCCAAACAGTGCTGGTCAAGCCAGTCGATCGTGAGCACGCGTATAGCATGTGGCAACAGATGTCTGATAATGTCCATGAAGTATGGACAGCGGTTCAAGTAACCAAAGTATCATTGTCATCAGAGTTGTCTGATACATCGAGTCATGAGCCGGTGCTGCGTATCGTTAATCAACAAAAAATCACTGAGTGCACAGAGGTAAGCTTTATTCCACTGACGACCGAGATGATGAGTCATTACTGGGACAGTGGTGAACCTGCTGATAAAGCGGGTGGTTATGGTATACAAGGTTTGGGTGCTATTTGGGTCAGCCGTATCAATGGTAGCTATACCAATGTCGTGGGTTTGCCACTGCCACAAACGCTGGCGTTAATTAAAGACATGACAGAAGGCAGTGTGGACATTGTTAACCCATCATAATTGCATATGCACATAATGACACGGTAGGGTAATGGGCAAGAGCAAGTTGCATTTGTTACACTGTCACTCTAATAGACGATGACCGTCTAACAAGAAAGCTGAGAGATAAGAGAAAAAACTATGTCCGAAGAGCTGCTGATTAATATTAGTCCAATGGAATCCCGTGTTGCGGTTTTAGACAATGGCATCTTGGGTGAGATTTATATTGAGCGACATCACAAATTGGGTTTGGTCGGCAATATCTATCTGGGTACGGTCGTACGTGTCCTTCCGGGTATGCAGGCAGCCTTCGTCGATATCGGTCAATCGCGGACAGCATTTTTACATGTCAATGATATGCAGCGTGAGCCGCGTTCAGTCGCAGAAAATAAAAACAAAGCGGCTGACGATATTAATAAAATGGATACCAATATAGACAATACTGTAGTAGCAAACAGTACTGATAACTTGGCTGTCACGCCAACAGTAATTAGCACACAAAGTACTGAAGTCATACCGGTCTCTAAAACGTTGATTCAACATCGTTTGCACGAAAGCCAACGTATTTTAGTGCAAGTGACCAAAGATCAGTTAGGCAGTAAAGGCGCTCGCTTGACCACCAATATTTCGTTACCGTCTCGCTATTTGGTGTATCTGCCCTCAAGCGAACACATTGGTATATCGCAGCGCATTGATGGCGAAGAAGAGCGCACAAGATTAAAGACTGAGCTGTCTAGCTTGATGCAAACGGTCAATCTTAAAGGTGGTCTTATTGCTCGTACCGCTGCTGAGCGCGTTCCTGTCGCTAAGCTTGAAGAAGACATTTATTACCTATTGCAGCTTTGGCGTACCATTTGTGCGCGTCGCCAAGAAATAAATCATCACCAAAGCTCAGAGTTGATTTATCAAGAGTTATCACTGCCACTTCGCTCTATCCGTGATTTGGTACACGCTGACACCGAAAAAGTCATCATTGACAATACACAGGTTTATGAGCAAGTCAGATCCTTTGCCAAAGAGTTTGTGCCTTTCGTCTATGATCGCATTGTGCATTATACCGCTGAGCAATCATTATTTGATGTACACCGTGTCGAAGATGACTTGCGTGACGCCTTAAAACGTCGTGTTGACTTAAAGTCTGGCGGCTATCTTATTATCGACCAAACAGAAGCGATGACCACAATTGATGTCAATACAGGATCATTTGTAGGCGGGCGTTCGTTAGAAGACACGGTTTATAAGACCAATCTTGAGGCCACCCATGCCATTGCACGTCAGCTACGTCTGCGTAATTTGGGCGGTATTATCATCTTAGACTTTATTGATATGCTAGAACAGCAACATAAAGATGATGTGTTAGATAGCCTACAGTCGCAACTGACCCAAGACTATGCAAAAACCAAAATTACTCAGGTCAGTGAGCTTGGGTTAGTAGAGATGACACGTAAGCGTACTCGTGAATCATTGGGGCAGCAGCTCTGTGAGCCTTGCTCAACCTGTCAGGGGCGTGGTTTTGTTAAAACAGCAGAAACCGTTTGTTTTGAAATATTCCGTGAAATCATGCGCTGTGCTCGTACTTATAATTCTCCCAAAAAGTTTACTGTTGTGGCTCATGCTGCAGTCATCGATTTGTTGCTAACATCAGAATCAGACACAGTAGCAGACCTAGAATACCTATTAGGTAGAGTGATCACTTTTGATGTCGAAAATCTCTATACCCAAGAGCAATATGATATTGTTTTGGACTGATGTTTTTACTATCATTGATGTATACAAGCGTGATTGTTACCAGCAGATATTATTGTTTATAAAGGGTAAAATCTAGGATGGCGTAGATATTACCCTTGCAATGAATGAAATTCTATGTATAATATACACCACTGAATTATATATGCGCAGCCAATTAAACAGCTGGCGCTATGACAGCTAGAGCATCGTTTCTAGCACTATTTCATTATGCCTTTGCTGACATCCTATAATGGAAGGGTCGGCGGGGCTTTAAACTATTTTGCTTTTGGCACGCTATAAGTTCCGAAAAAGAACTCATTCTGGTTAAGAACAGAAGGCCGCTTTAAGTGAATATTTAACCAAACGTCTTTTGCTCATATCCTTGCAAAGCAAGAATGACAAAAGCACATATTAGGAGCTTGCTGGCATGGCTAACCAGAGAATCCGTATCCGTCTTAAGTCTTTTGATCATCGTCTGATTGATCAATCTGCACAAGAGATTGTTGATACTGCAAAGCGCACCGGTGCGCAAGTTTGTGGTCCTGTACCGTTGCCGACTCGCATTGAGCGCTTCAACGTTCTAACTTCACCACACGTAAACAAAGACGCTCGTGATCAGTACGAAATCCGTACTCATAAGCGTATGGTTGACATCGTTCAACCTACCGACAAAACTGTGGATGCGCTAATGAAGCTTGACTTGGCGGCGGGTGTTGACGTTCAAATTGCTTTGGGTTAATGCACATTACACACCCAACCCATTAATATAAGATATAAAGAGGTCTAAAATGGCGATCGGTTTAGTCGGTAAAAAATGCGGCATGACCCGTGTCTTCACTGAAGCAGGCGCATCTATCCCTGTAACAGTGGTTGAGATCAGTGCTAACCGCATTACTCAAGTAAAAAATACTGATGTAGATGGCTATCAAGCCATCCAAGTTACCACAGGTACCCGTCGTGACAGCCGCGTAACAGCAGCTCAAAAAGGTCACTTCGCTAAAGCTGGCGTTGCCGCTGGTCGTGGTGTTTGGGAATTTCGTGCCAATGACAGCGATCTTGAAGGTCGTGAGATTGGTGGTGAGATCCTAGCTGACTTGTTCGAACAAGGTCAGATGGTTGATGTCACAGGAAACAGTAAAGGTAAAGGCTTTCAAGGCGGCGTGAAGCGTCACAACTTCAGCATGCAAGATGCCACTCATGGTAACTCAGTATCTCACCGTGCCATTGGTTCAACTGGTCAAAACCAGTCACCAGGTAAAGTCTTCAAAGGCAAAAAAATGCCAGGTCAGATGGGTAACAAACGCGTTACCGTTCAGGGCCTAGAAGTGATATCGGTTGATGTTGAAAAAGGGTTACTTGTCATCAAGGGTGCTATCCCAGGTGCCACCGGTGGCGATGTCATCGTACGTCCGTCAGTCAAAGCCTAAGCAAGGGGATTAACGTGGATTTAAAAACAGTTACAGGGGCGGCAGTTGAGCTTTCTGATACGGCTTTCGGTCGTGAATTCAACGAAGCACTAGTGCATCAAGTCGTCACCGCATATCTTGCTGGTGCTCGCCAAGGTACACGCGCTCAGAAAACCCGTGCCGAAGTTTCTGGTGGTGGCATTAAGCCATGGCGCCAAAAAGGTACTGGTCGCGCTCGTGCAGGTTCTATTCGTAGCCCAATCTGGCGTGGGGGCGGTCGTGCATTTGCGGCTAAGCCACAAGATTGGTCACAGAAAGTAAACCGTAAGATGTATCGCGGTGCGATGCAGTGCATCCTAGCCGAATTGATTCGCCAAGAGCGTTTGATTTTGGTTGAAGAGATAAGCGTTTCTGGTCCTAAGACCAAAGAGCTGATCGCAAAGTTAAGTGAGCTTAACGCACCTCGTGCACTAATCGTCACTAAAGATGTTGACGAAAACTTATACTTAGCCGCTCGCAACATTCCACATGTCAATGTACTTGGTACAAATGAAGTGGATCCAGTGAGTTTGATCGCATTTGATAAAGTGATCATGTCAGTTGAAGCTGCGAAACAATTTGAGGAAGCACTAGCATGAATAACGCAAGACTTTATCAGGTCTTAAGAGGGCCTGTATTCTCAGAAAAATCTCAAATGCTTGGCGACTCACTTGGTGTGCAGGTATTTAAAATTGACTCTAACGCTACTAAGCTTGAAGTCAAAAAAGCGGTTGAGATGATGTTTGAAGGTGTTGAAGTTTTAAAAGTAAACACTTTGAATGTTAAAGGTAAGACAAAGCGTTTTGGTAAAAGTATCGGCCGTCGTAATGACTACAAAAAAGCCTACGTTACCTTAAAAGCTGGTCAAGATGTACAAATGGCTGATGCTGGTGAAGAGGTCGCGAATACGACTGCTTCTACTAGTGAAACAGCGAACAACGAATAAGGATTACACTCATGCCTATCGTAAAAGCAAAGCCAACATCACCAGGCCGTCGTTTTGTTGAAAAAGTGGTGCATCCACACCTTTATAAAGGTCGTCCGTTTGCAGCGCTTCTCGAATCAAAAAGTAAAACTGGTGGTCGTAACAATAATGGTCGCATAACGACTCGTCACATTGGCGGTGGTCATAAGCAGCATTATCGTATTATCGATTTCAAACGTACTAAAGACAATATCCCAGCAACGGTAGAGCGTATTGAATACGATCCTAACCGTACTGCGCACATTGCTTTACTTAAGTACGCTGATGGCGAACGTCGCTATATCATTGCTGCTAAAAAACAAGCAGTTGGCGATACAGTAATGTCAGGTGAGCTATCACCAATTCGTCCAGGTAACTGTTTACCGCTGAAAAACATCCCATTGGGTACTGTGATCCATAATATCGAACTTAAAATCGGTAAAGGCGCACAGATGGCTCGTTCTGCGGGTGCTAGCGTTCAGTTGTTAGGTCGTGAAGGTATTTATGCTATTCTACGTATGCGCTCTGGCGAAACACGCCGTGTACACGTGAACTGCCGTGCCGTTATTGGTGAAGTTTCTAACACTGAAAACAACTTGAAATCACTTGGTAAAGCGGGTGCTTCACGTTGGCGTGGTGTTCGTCCTTCTGTTCGTGGTGTTGCTATGAACCCGGTTGATCACCCACATGGTGGTGGTGAAGGTCGTAATAAAGGTCGCCATCCAACCAGCCCTTGGGGTCAGAAGTCTAAAGGACTTAAAACGCGTAGTAATAAGCGTACTGACAATATGATCATCCGCCGTCGCGCCAAGAAGAAATAAAGGAAGAATTTCATGCCTCGTTCATTGAAAAAAGGTCCATTCATAGACGCGCATTTGTTTGCCAAAGTTGAGAATGCATTAGACACCAACTCACGCAAGCCAATTAAGACTTGGTCGCGCCGCTCGATGATCCTACCACAAATGGTTGGCTTAACTTTGTCTGTTCACAATGGCCGTACTCATGTACCGGTTATTGTGAGTGAGCAGATGGTTGGTCATAAACTAGGTGAATTTGCCCCGACTCGTACGTATCGTGGTCATGGCATTGACAAAAAAGCTAAGAGATAAGGTGCTTACCATGGAAGTAACTGCAAAATTACGCGGTGCCGCCATATCGGCACAAAAAGTTAGACTCGTTGCTGATGAAGTTCGTGGCAAATCTATCGAGCGTGCTTTGGATATCCTAACGTATAGTAATAAAAAAGGCGCTGTGTTTGTTAAGAAATGTCTTAACTCAGCCATCGCCAATGCCGAACACAACAACGGTTTAGATATTGATACGCTTAAAGTATCAACTATTTACGTTGATGAAGGCATTACGCTAAAACGTATCCTACCACGTGCCAAAGGTCGCGCTGATCGTATCAGTAAGCGTACCTGTCACATCACTATAAAGGTAGGAGAATAAGTTATGGGTCAAAAAGTACATCCAATCGGAATTCGTCTTGGTGTTGTAAAAAAGCATAATGCAAATTGGTATGCTAACCCTAAACAATACTCAGAATACCTCATCAACGACATTCAAGTTCGTGAGTATCTACGCAAAAAGCTAGATAACGCTATGATCAGTAACATTATGATCGAGCGTCCTACTGGCGCTGCTAAGATTACCATCGCCACTGCGCGTCCTGGTATTGTTATCGGTAAGAAAGGCGAAGATATTGAAAGACTTCAGAAAGAATTGACCAAAATTATGGGCGTACCTGCTCAGGTCAATATTGAAGAAATCACGTCACCTGATCTTGATGCACGTTTGGTCGCTGATGGTATCAGCAGCCAGCTTGAGCGTCGTGTTATGTTCCGTCGTGCGATGAAGCGCGCGGTACAAAACAGCATGCGCTCTGGTGCTAAAGGTATTAAAGTTGAGTTGTCTGGCCGTCTTGGCGGTGCTGAGATTGCTCGTACTGAATGGTATCGTGAAGGTCGTGTGCCATTGCATACACTCCGCGCTGATATTGACTATGCGTCAGTACGTGCAGAAACCACTTACGGCACTATCGGTGTAAAAGTTTGGATTTTCCGTGGCGAAATCCTTGACGGTATGAACAGTGTATATAATCCCGTCAAAGAAGAGCAGACTCGTGCGCCAAAACGCCGTGGTCGTGGAAACGGAAACCGTCGAAACACAGACAGAGGTTAAACTATGTTACAGCCAAAACGTACCAAGTTTCGTAAAATGCACAAAGGTCGTAACACTGGGCTAGCTCATCGTGGAAGCACCGTTGCATTCGGACAAATTGGTCTAAAATCGTTGACTCGTGGTCGTATGACTGCCCGTCAAATTGAAGCAGCACGTCGTACCATCACTCGTAAAATTAAGCGTGGCGGTAAGATTTGGATTCGTGTATTCCCAGACAAACCAATTACCAATAAACCACTAGAAGTGCGTATGGGTAAAGGTAAAGGTCCTGTAGAATATTGGGTATGCGAAATCAAACCTGGTAAAGTGCTATATGAACTCGAAGGGGTTTCAGAAGAACTTGCTCGCGAAGCGTTAACGCTTGCTGCAGCAAAACTGCCCTTTAAAACTACCATTGTTAAGCGGACGATAATGTAATGAAGATCAGTGAATTACGTGATAAATCATTAGAAGAACTGACTCAGTTACTTGATGAAAAGCAACTTGATGCTTTCCGTATTCGTATGGCTAAAGCAACCGGTCAGTTGGGGAATACCCATGAAGTACGTGTCAATCGTCGTGCGATTGCTCAGCTTCAGACTTTGATTAACGAGAAACAACGAGGCGACTCATGAGCGATAACAATCAAACAGCTAATGCTAGCGTACTGACAGGACGAGTTGTCAGCGACAAGATGGACAAGTCCATCACAGTTTTGATTGAGCGTCTGGTTCGTCATCCTTTGTATGGCAAACAGCTTCGTCGTTCTACAAAAATCAAAGCCCATGATGAGAATAATGTTTGCCAACAAGGCGACCTTGTCCGCATCAAAGAAACGCGTCCAATCTCAAAAACCAAGTCTTGGACTTTGGTTGAAGTGGTTGAAAAAGTAGAAAAAATCTAAGTAAATTGCATTAAAAGCCAGAAGCTGTTAAAATAGCCGCCTTTTTAAGGATACTGATTGCGCCGAGCGTATATCACTCACATTAAGAGTAGAAGCGGTTATTATTATTAAAATGCCGACTACTCATACTGTGCTAGCGGCAGCAACTGGTTTTTATTGCTCATACGTGTGGAGTAACGCTATGATTCAGGTTGAATCGATGCTGGAAGTTGCAGATAATAGCGGTGCAAGACGAGTTCAGTGCATTAAAGTACTGGGTGGCTCTCATCGTCGTTATGCATCAGTTGGCGACATTATTAAAGTAACGGTTAAAGAAGCCATTCCTCGTGGTCGTGTTAAAAAAGGCGACGTGATGAATGCTGTAGTTGTACGTACCAAAAAAGGCGTTCGTCGTCCTGATGGTTCTGTTCTGCGTTTTGACGACAATGCTGCGGTATTGTTGAACCAAAATAAAGCACCGATTGCAACTCGTATTTTTGGACCGGTAACTCGTGAACTACGTGGTGATCAGTTTATGAAAATTGTATCACTAGCACCAGAAGTATTGTGAGGTAATCCATGTCAAAATTACGTAAAGGCGATACAGTTATCGTGATTGCTGGGAAAGACAAAGGCAAGCAAGGTACTGTACAAGCTGTAAAAAATGATCGTATTAAAGTTGAAGGCATTAACATTGTCACTAAACATCAGAAGCCAAATCAGGCGACTGGCGTTGAAGGCGGCATTCTCAAGCAAGAAGCTTTTCTACATATCTCAAATGTCGCAATATTAAATGCGCAAACCCAAAAAGCTGATCGTATTACTTATCAGTTCGGCGAAGACGGCAAGAAACAACGCGTCTATCGTTCGAACGGTGAAGTAGTGGCGACTGCGTAAGACACTAAGGGTGTAATGGTAATGGCAAGATTAAAATCTTTATATAACGAAGAATTAAAGCAGCAAATCAAAGAAGAGCTTGGTTTAGCGAATGTGATGCAAGTGCCTAAAATCACTAAAATCACACTTAACATGGGTGTAGGCGGCGCGTCTCAAGACAAGAAATTGCTTGAAGGTGCAGTAGCTGACATGACCGCTATCGCTGGTCAAAAACCTGTCGTCACCAAAGCGCGTAAATCAGTTGCTGGCTTTAAGATTCGTGAAGAATGGCCAATTGGCTGTAAAGTAACGCTACGCGGTGAGCAAATGTACGAATTTTTAGATCGTCTCATTGCCATTGCAATTCCTCGTATTCGTGATTTCCGCGGTTTTTCACCTAAAGCCTTTGACGGACGTGGTAACTACTCATTGGGTATCAAAGAACAAATTGTATTCCCAGAAGTAGATTTTGACAAGATTGATCGTATCCGCGGTATGGATGTGACGATCACCACGTCAGCTGGTAATGATGAAGAAGGTCGTGCGTTGCTTAAAGCATTCGGCTTCCCATTTAAATAAGGTAAAGACGTTATGGCAAAGAAGAGCATGATCAACCGCGAATTAAAGCGCGAAAAAATGGTTGCTAAGTACGCTGATAAGCGTATCAAGCTAAAAGAAACTATCAGTGATATGACTGCAAGTGACGAAACTCGTATGGAAGCGATGCTAGAGCTACAAGCCCTACCACGCAACTCATCACCAGTACGTCTGCGCAATCGTTGTGCTATCACCGGTCGTCCTCACGGTTACTTCCGCAAGTTTGGCTTATCACGCAATATGCTGCGTGAGCGTGTCATGCAAGGCGATGTGCCTGGTGTTCGTAAAGCAAGCTGGTAAGGGGTAACTATATGAGTATGCAAGATACCGTTGGGGATATGCTAACCCGTATTCGTAACGCACAAATGGCTAACAAAGTATCGGTAGCAATGCCGAGCTCTAAATTACGTAAATCAATTGCTGATTTACTAGTTAGCGAAGGTTATGTGGCGAGCGCTGTTGTTACTGAAGAAGCAAACAACAAAGCAACCCTATCTATCGAATTAAAATACTTCGAAGGCAAAGCTGTCATCGAAACGATTCAACGTTTTAGCCGTCCTGGTTTACGCCAGCATCGCGGTAAAGACGCTATCCCTACTGTTAAGCAAGGTATGGGTGTTGCTATCGTATCAACTAGCCAAGGTATCATGAGTGATCGTGCTGCACGTGCTGCTGGTATCGGTGGTGAAATCGTCGCATTTGTAGCGTAAGCTATACGACGATGAAGTCTATTTGATGGTTGTTAGACCTCTATTGATGATGAATTATTTCAAATTGATAGGTGTCTAACGCGGTCAACTATGCTAAACTAACACGCTTTTTAGCCTGTTAGTTTTTTCGCTAATATAAAGAAGTTAATTTTTTAAGGAATATTCCTATGTCTCGTGTGGCTAAAGCCCCAGTGACACTGCCAAACGGCGTAAGTGTTACTTTGAACGATCGGCAGGTCGAAGTGAAAGGCAAGAACGGCAATTTGTCTTTACGCCTGCATGAATTGGTCGAGCTGAAACAGGAAGATGATGCGATCATTTTCTCACCTACAGTCGATTCAAAAGAAGCTATGATGCACACTGGCACCATGCGCGCTCTGCTAAACAACTATGTTACAGGCGTAAATGAAGGCTTCGAAAGACGTCTTCAGTTAATTGGTGTTGGTTATCGCGCACAAGTTGCTGGTAACAAGGTAACTTTGAACGTTGGTTACTCTCATCCAGTAGAATATACGTTGCCTGAAGGTGTGTCAGCTGAAACCCCAACGCAGACTGAAATTGTTTTGAAATCAAACAATAAACAGCAGCTTGGTCAAGCAGCGGCTAATATCCGCGGTTTCCGCCCACCTGAGCCTTATAAAGGTAAAGGTATTCGTTATAGTGACGAGCATGTGATTCGCAAAGAAGCCAAGAAAAAATAAGGTGAGTTGAAATGTTTGATAAAAAAGCAGCTCGTCTGCGTCGAGCTAAGAAAACCCGCGCGCATATCCGTTTCTTAGGCGTTCATCGCTTAACGGTTACTCGCACGCCAAAACATATTTATGCCCAGATTATCTCTCCTACTGGTGGTGAAGTGATTGCTCAGGCATCTACCTTAGACAGCAGCTTGCGCTCAGGCGCGACTGGCAATGCTGATGCAGCAACGTCTGTGGGCCAAATGATCGCAGAACGCGCAAAAGCAGCTGGTATTACTAAAGTTGCCTTTGACCGTAGTGGTTTTAAATATCATGGTCGAGTTAAAGCTTTAGCAGAAGCAGCTCGCGAAAACGGATTGGAGTTTTAATCATGGCTAGAAATGATAAAAATGATAAAAATGAACAGACTGACGGTCTAGTAGAACGCTTAGTTACCGTTGATCGCGTTGCAAAAGTTGTTAAAGGTGGTCGTATTTTCTCTTTCACTGCGTTAACCGTAGTGGGCGATGGCAATGGTCGTGTTGGTTTTGGTCGCGGTAAAGCACGTGAAGTGCCAGCTGCTATTCAAAAAGCACTAGAAGCTGCCAAACGTAATATGATTACTGTTGAGCTAAATGATGCAACTTTGTATCATCCGATCAAAGCACGTCATGGTGCTAGTAAAGTTTATATGCAGCCTGCATCTGAAGGTACTGGCGTAATCGCTGGTGGCGCAATGCGTGCTGTATTAGAAGTTGCTGGTGTCAAAGATGTTTTGACTAAATGTTATGGTTCTACCAATACTGCTAACGTTGTTCGCGCAACGTTTAACGGTTTACGTGATATGTCAACTCCAGAGAAGATGGCAGCTAAACGTGGTAAATCTGTAGACGAAATCTTGGGTTAACTTAGACTAGGTGAGTTACGATGAAAAAAATGAAAGTCACTCAATTTAAATCGGGTGCCCATCGCCTAAAGAGCCACAAAGCGAGCTTGAAAGGATTGGGTTTACGCCGTATTAATCATACTGTTGAAGTAGAAGATACTCCTTCAACCCGTGGTATGGTCAATCGCGTTAACTACATGGTAAAAGTGGAGGAAGCGTAATGGGTCTTAGATTAAATGAATTATCACCAGGTGTTGGCGCAAAGAAAACTGCCCAACGTCGTGGTCGTGGTATCGGTTCAGGTCTTGGTAAGACTGGTGGTCGTGGTGTAAAAGGTCAGAAATCTCGTTCAGGTTCTAGCATTCGCTCAGGATTTGAAGGTGGTCAAATGCCTTTATACCGTCGTTTACCAAAATTTGGTTTTACCAGTAAAATGGCAATGAAGACGGCTGAAGTACGTCTTTCTGAACTAAATCAAATTGAAGGTGATGTGGTTAGCCTTGAAACACTTAAAGCTGCCAACCTTATCCGTCATGACATGAAGCGTGCTCGTATCATGTTGTCAGGCGAAGTCACTAAGGCTTATACTTTTAAAGGTATCAAAGTGACTAAAGGCGCTAAGCTAGCAATCGAAGCTGCTGGTGGTAGCATCGAGGAGTAGTAACGTGTCAAAACAATCAATGTCATCGGCTGGTATACCGCTCAATCCATTTGCTTTCATACGAAAGTATGATGAATTATGGACGCGTTTATTATTCTTAATCGGCGCATTGATTGTTTATCGTTTAGGGTCACATATTCCGGTGCCGGGTATCAATCCGGTTAACTTGGCTGATCTGTTTTCGCGCAACGAAAATACCATTTTGAGTATGTTTAATATGTTCTCAGGTGGTGCACTAGAGCGTATGTCCATTATGGCGCTCGGTATTATGCCGTATATCTCAGCATCGATTATTGTACAAATGATGTCTGCGGTATTGCCATCGCTTGAAGCCCTCAAAAAAGAAGGCGAAGCGGGACGACGCAAGCTAAACAAGTACACCCGTCAAGGGACACTTGCTTTAGCGCTAGTACAGTCGTTAGGAATGTGTGCTGGCTTAATCAGTCAAAATCTTACCTTATCTTCTGGCCTGACTTTTTATATTCCAGCCGTTACGTCTTTAGTAGCGGGCGCTATGTTCTTAATGTGGCTTGGTGAGCAGATTACAGAGCGCGGCGTAGGTAATGGTATCTCAATGCTCATTTTTGCGAGTATTGTGGCTGGTACGCCAGGTATGATTTCGCAGTCTATTGAACAGGTCAATCAAGGTCAGATGAACTTGATTGTACTGTTTATTTTTGTGCTATTAGGCATCGCGGTTACTGCTGGTATCGTTTATATTGAACGTGCTCAGCGCCGTGTTCCAGTGAACTATGCACAGAAGCAACAACAAGGTCGCAAAATCTATGCTCAGCAGCAATCTCATTTGCCGCTAAAGCTTAATATGGCAGGGGTTATCCCAGCCATTTTTGCCAGCTCGTTATTGTTGTTTCCAGCAAGTTTAGGGCAGTGGGTCGGTCAATCAACTGATCCTACTCTTACACAAAAGATATTACAGAATATGGCTTTGGTGTTGTCTCCAGGACAGCCGCTATATTTGGTTCTGTTTGGCGCGATGATTATTTTCTTCTGTTACTTCTATACGGCATTGGTATTTAGTCCACGTGAAGTAGCTGAAAACCTTAAACGTAGTGGTGCGTATATCCCAGGTATTCGCCCCGGACAACAAACTCAGCGTTATCTCGATCATGTATTAAACCGACTGACCTTTATTGGCGCGATGTATATGACGGTTATTTGTTTAATGCCAATGGTCGTCCAGTCATCGTTTGGTGTACCGTTTCAACTCGGTGGTACGTCTTTACTGATTATGGTGGTTGTGGTAATGGACTTCATTTCGCAAATTCAAGCGCATTTGATGACCCATCAATATCATGATCAGACGTTAATTCAATCGCCCACTCAACCTTAAATGAGCGGTACGATATTTCAAGGAGCATGCTATGAAAGTTCAAGCATCAGTTAAAAAGATTTGTGGTAGCTGTAAAGTTGTGCGCCGTAAAGGCCGTGTACATATCATCTGTACAGCAGAACCTCGCCACAAGCAACGTCAAGGTTAATATTTAGTATTGTAAAGTTTTAGACTTTTGTTACTATTTGAATTAATACTTGAAAAATGACGGCGGATGGGATATCATCCGCCACTTGCCGTAGTTTATGCAAAAACTTTTATAAGACCGTCAATGAATAGGCTTGTAACCAAGTCAAAGCAGCGATAATAATTATAAAAGCTTTAGTATTGACAGCAACAAATCTGAAAAATAAAGCCTTATTGATAAATAACGCTTATTTTTCTTTAATGGAGAGAAATCAATGGCTCGTATTGCCGGCGTAAACATTCCGGATAATAAGCATGCTGTTATTTCACTAACTTACATCTTTGGTGTAGGTCGTACCACTGCTCAGAAAATCTTAGAAGCAGTTGGCATTGCCCCTACTACTAAAGTTAGTCAGTTAGATGATACACAGTTAGATGCTATCCGTGCACAAGTTGCAAATTACATGACTGAAGGTGACCTTCGTCGTGAAGTGTCAATGAATATTAAGCGTTTAGTTGATCTTGGTTGTTACCGTGGCATCCGCCATCGTCGTAACCTACCAGTTAGAGGTCAGAATACTAAGAACAACGCTCGTACTCGTAAGGGTCCGACACGCCCTCTCAAAAGATAATTAACTTAGGAAGCTAAAAGATGGCTAAAGACACTCGTAGTCGCAAGAAAGTGACTCGTCGTTCAGTATCGGAGGGCATTGCCCATATCCATGCGTCTTTTAATAACACCATTGTTACGATTACCGATCGTCAAGGTAATGCACTGGCTTGGGCCACTTCAGGTGGACAAGGCTTCCGTGGTTCACGTAAATCTACACCATTTGCAGCGCAGGTTGCAGCTGAAGTCGCTGGTAAAGCGGCTCAAGAATATGGTGTTAAGAATATCGACGTTTTGGTCAAAGGACCAGGACCGGGTCGTGAGTCTGCGGTAAGAGCACTAGGTGCATTGGGTTATAAAGTTAACAGCATCTCTGATGTAACCCCAATCCCACACAATGGTTGCCGTGCGCCGAAAAAGCGCCGCGTCTAATATTAAAGACGAAGCTTTTTATCCCAAAAGCTTATAGGAGACATAACAATGGCCCGTTATATTGGACCAAAACTTAAATTATCACGTCGTGAAG
Source organism: Psychrobacter muriicola 2pS (assembly GCF_904846535.1). NCBI lineage: Bacteria > Pseudomonadati > Pseudomonadota > Gammaproteobacteria > Moraxellales > Moraxellaceae > Psychrobacter > Psychrobacter muriicola. Next base: position 55,018 of record NZ_CAJHBC010000008.1, on the reverse strand, counting down.
GCACTGACTTAGGTCTTAAGTCTGGCGTTAAACCATACGACGTAAAAACGAAAAAAGCTGGTCGTCCACCAGGTCAACACGGTGTAAGTCGTAACAAGACCTCAGAATATGCTCTACAGTTGCGTGAAAAGCAAAAAGTTAAGCGTATCTATGGTGTATTAGAGCGTCAGTTCGCTAATTACTATAAAGAAGCTGCTCGTAAGCGCGGTGCTACTGGTGAAAACTTGTTAGCTATGCTTGAGAGCCGTCTAGACAACGTGGTATATCGCATGGGCTTCGGCTCAACTCGCGCTGAAGCACGTCAGCTAGTCAGTCATCGTACTGTTATGGTAAAAAAAGCTGGTCGTGATGAGTTTGTTCGTGTGAACATCCCATCAATTCAGCTTCAAGATGGTGATGTCATCGCTATCCAAGAGAAGTCTCGCGAACAGCTACGTATTAAAAACGCTATTGAACTAGCGACACAACGTGGTATTCCAGAATGGCTAGATGTTGATCACAGCAAACTACAGGGCACGTTTAAACAAGCGCCTGATCGTATTGATCTACCTGCTGAAATCAACGAAAGCTTGATCGTTGAGCTATACTCTAAGTAATGACGTACTGCTCGATGTCGTGAAAACGGCATTGAGCAATCAACGTTAATTAAACCAGTTTAATAAATCGAGGTGACATCATGATGCTAAATGCAACTGAGTTTCTAACGCCGAATGCCATTAATGTGGATACGGTTAATGAAACGATTGCGAAAGTCACGCTCGAACCGTTAGAACGCGGCTTTGGGCATACCCTTGGTAATGCCTTACGTCGTATCTTGTTATCTTCATTACCTGGTGCTGCAGTCATTGAAGCTGAGATTGATGGTGTTGACCATGAATACTCAACGCTTGAAGGGCTACAAGAAGATGTACTTGACTTGCTTTTGAACCTAAAAGGCTTGGCTATTACGCTTCATGACCAAAATGAAGTATTTTTGACCTTGGATAAACAAGGTCCAGGCACTATTACTGCTGCAGACATCGCGTTACCGCATAATGTAGACATCGTCAATCCAGAATTGGTGTTGGGTACATTGAGTGATCGTGGTCATCTTAAGATGCGTTTGCGTGTAGTAATGGGTCGTGGATATGAGCCAGCAAACCAGCGCCGTGAAGATGGTGATACTAAAGCAATCGGACGTTTAAAGCTTGATGCAAGTTTTAGTCCTGTGCTTCGTGTTGCTTATCAGGTTGAGAACGCTCGTGTAGAGCAGCGTACTGATCTTGATCGTCTTATCATTGAGCTTGAAACTAATGGCACTATAGATCCAGAAGAAGCAATTCGTAAAGCAGCCACTATTTTACAACAACAGATTTCTATCTTTGTTGACCTAGAAGCTGAAGAAGCGCCTGAGCCTGTGAAAGAGAAAGAAGAGGTTGATCCGGTGCTATTACGCCCTGTGGACGATCTTGAACTAACGGTTCGCTCAGCCAACTGCTTGAAAGCTGAAAACATTTACTATATCGGTGATTTGGTACAACGTTCAGAGACTGAACTTCTAAAAACCCCAAATCTTGGTAAGAAATCATTAACGGAAATCAAAGACGTACTAGCGTCTAAAGATTTAGAGCTCGGTATGCGCCTAGATAACTGGCCACCAGCTGACCTTCGTGTTGATGATCGCTTTTCTTATCGTAGCCGTTAAACTTTAAGGATTTTTGACTATGCGCCATCGTAAGAGTGGAGTCAAGCTGGGTCGTACCGGCAGTCATCGTAAGGCAATGTTTCAGAACATGACTAACTCATTATTTGAGCATGAACTGATCAAAACAACTTTACCAAAAGCAAAAGAGTTACGTCGCGTTGCCGAGCCATTAATCACTATGGCTAAAGAAGACAGCGTTGCTAACCGTCGTTTAGCGTTTAGCCGTATGCGTAGCAAAGCTATGGTAGGCAAACTATTTGGCACGTTAGGTCCTCGTTACCAGACGCGTCCAGGTGGCTATTTGCGTATCGTAAAATGTGGTTACCGTGATGGTGACAATGCGCCAATGGCTTATGTAGAATTGGTTGATCGCGACTAATTTTACAATAAGCAAAAGATGTATATAAAAAAGCTCCAATTCAATTGGAGCTTTTTTTGTGTCTGATATTTTAGTCTATTACCGCAGTAGTGAATCTACATCAGCGGCACCTTGTCTGATAATTTCAGGTTGGCTACCAGTCATATCAACGATAGTAGTTAGCTTAGTGGTCTTTACACCTGCATTTATCAAAGCGTCAATTTGATTGCCTAATAAATCCTCAATCTCAAAGGGATCATCTAGTATGTCGTCGCGATTGGGTAGAATTAATGAACTGGTTAAGATCGGCTCATCCATGGCTTCTAAAAGCGCCTGAGCAATGGGATTGCTAGGTACCCGGATGCCAATGGTTTTTTTCTTCGCATGTGCTAATTTCTTTGGCACGTCTTTCGTGGCATTGAGGATAAAGGTAATGGGCGAAGGAGTGTGTGCTTTGAGCTGTTTAAATTGTACATTGTCTACTGCGGCATAGTTGGCAATTTCGCTTAAGTCACGGCATAGCAAGGTAAACTGGTGTTTATCATCAAGCTCACGAATTTGTTTGAGCTTATCGAGTGCATCCTTTGCCCCTAAGCGACAACCAAAAGCATAGCTGGTATCGGTAGGGTAGATAATGAGTTGGTCTTTGCGTAACAGATCTGCTACTTGCTCAATAAGACGTGGCTGTGGATTTTCTGGATGAATATAAAATACTTGCATAGCAGTTCCTTATTTTATAATTATGGATTGTTGAATATGAAGTTTTTGACTAAGTAGACCGTTTTTAGCGGTCACGCTCCTTTCACGAAATTTGCTAAAAAAGTATCACTGCTTCCTTAGTATAGCGCAAAGCCAATATAAGTTTGGTAGCAAGGCGTTACTATGCGTAGACAATCGTTAACGCAAAAATGCTACACCTTTGAGCTGATATGTTGCTGTTATTCTGTATCAGATGTAGAGACACTGAGTAAGGCGTGTAATAGCGTTTTAGCATCACGTGGCAGTATATGAGGCTCAGCAATATATTGTTGCGCTTGTCGATAGACGTCATTTGCAAATGTACTATTGCTCGTATCGAAGTCAGCGAACAAATTATCTTGTGATATCTCAAATGACCGTTCGCAAGCGAGAGTAAATAGACACTCTAACGCTTGCGGCTTAATCTCTACGCGTTCAAATGCTTGCTGCTGAGCGGCGGTACGACCATCTGGTGCATACCAGTAGCCAAAGTCAGGCAAACGTCTACGAGCCTCTCCAGCCACACACCAATGGCTGAGCTCATGCAATGCGCTAGCAAAAAATCCATGAGCGAATTCAATTTTTGCGGGTTCGTTATTTTGTGCCGGAAAGTACTCTGGGTCTCCTTGACCACGAACCAATATAACGTTTTGATGAGCGAATAAAGTGTTGAAAAATTGGATGAGCCAAGCAGTAGCCGCTTGCTCGTATTTATTAACCAATGATTGAGTGCCATCTAAGCCTTTGATAGCAGATAACCTTTGCCATTCGCTTTTTACATCCTCTAAGTCCTGATCTTTTTTAAAGCTCCACGAGTCAGTAGAGGATGTATTAATATTATTGGTTAACGTGGTGAGACGTTGCAACAAGATTTTTGCTTCGAGTGCAGAGAGTAGGTTCGAGAAATCAGGTTTATTATTAAACACATTCATAGGTAAAACACTGGTTAAATAAAAGATAAAAATAAGAACTATCTTTGAATATAAATAGAGGAAATAAAGAGATGAAAATAGAGCGCATATCAAAAAATTTAACATACTAGCGCTAGCGTCGTTCAATGCTTTCCGTTAGTATGGCAGGCAATATTATACACCGTTTTGATGAATGAGGCCGCGCATGTCAAGCACTCCAGAAAGTAAACCGTCAGCAGCTTATGCTGATAATAAAAAAGCGCCTTTATCTACTAGTATGCCTGAATCTATTTCTTTGGATAAATGGGCAGATACTGGTTATGAATGGACAGGAGAGATAGAGCCAAGCGCTTTCAAACGTCTTGCTGCTACCTTAGCCACTGAACATGAACAAGCAAAAATATCGCTCAATGCTAATTTGTATCGCCGCAATAATGTCTTACATTTGGCATTTACATTGACTGGTGAAGTTTGGTTAACGTGTCAACGTTGTTTACAGCCAGTAGCTATCGATTTGTCTGATGATTATAATATTGCGCTACTAGAAGATGAAAGCCAAGCACGTTCAATCAATGATGACCAAGATTATTTATTACTTGATGAAATTATTACTGAGCCTGCACCAGAGCTTTTATTACCGTTTAAAAAATTGGTAGAAGATGAGATATTGCTGAAGACGCCAATGGCACCAAAGCATGACGACTGTGAAATGACGGTAGAGCAATTTGGTGAGATTCCAGAAGAGGAAGAAAGCGAAAATCCTTTTGCTGCTTTAGCCTCACTAAAAGGCAAGTTGTAATCTTATTAAGAGACAAGTCATATATCAATGTACTACTTAATAAATTTATGATACCTTTCATCAGCTTTCTACCAAAGAGTGAGAAGCAGGGCTTTATTAATCCGCTAAACATGCGTATAATGTCCCGTTTATTGCATTCTAGCAATCTGCTACTGGCAGATAGATGCTGATCTTGCAAACTAACTATAGATTTTAGACGTAATCAACACTTTAATACGTGGCAATCTATTTAACTAATGATGCGTAAGACTTAGGTTGTTGTGATTATATAGCCTCTGTCAGTGTCGATTAAAGCTGAATTTCAAGCTTATCCCCTTTTAAGTATAGGAGCTATATCATGGCCGTTCAAAAAAGTCGTAAAAGTCGTTCTCGTCGTGACATGCGCCGTTCACATCATCGTATGGAAATCGCTGAGATAAGCGTAGATGCTACCACTGGTGAAAAACATCGTCGTCATCACATGACTAAAGATGGTTTCTACCGTGGTCGCCAGTTGTTTAAAGTTAGTCAAGACGCTTAAGTTGTTGGCTATTCGATAGCTAATTGCAAAAATAATGATAGTACTGGTGACTGTCATTATTTCTGCAACGCTGTTATTAGGTAATATGCTTTGAGCTGAAGAAAGCCAAGTTATTTCGCTATCATATATTATGTGGCTAGATAACTTGGCTTTTTGCTATTGGCTTTTTATAGTAGTTATTTGAATAACCTTTTACCCTGAGCCTTTAGAAAATATGAAAATGAACTGATATGTTCTATCATTCTAATTTGAGTGGTATCTTTTACTGTACGTGTTTAGGTCGCATCCGCTATGATAATAGTGTGCGTCAGTGTATAGTTTATCGATAATCCGTTTTTTTAGACAAATACTAAAGCAACGGTTTTATATCGCCTCTAATAATATAATAAACCCCAATTGTTTTTAGGGATATTTCCAATTAAATAAGGAATATTGGTTATGGCCTCTGTACCCGATATGGTAAAAAAGCCGCCAACACGTATTGCGGTGATTTTTCCTGGTCAAGGATCGCAAGTAGTCGGGATGACTAGTGAGCTTGCTGAAATCTATCCAGAGATTCTCGATACCTTTACTGAAGCTAGTGCAGCGCTTGGTGAAGATTTATGGGCAATCTGTCAAAATGAAGAAAAACTCAATCAAACGCAATATACTCAGCCGGCATTACTGACGGCCAGCATCGCCATTTGGCGTATCTTGAAACAAAAAATAGCCACAGCGCCTTGTTATTTAGCGGGTCATTCTTTGGGTGAGTACAGTGCGCTTTGCGCAGCTGAGGTCATATCGCTTGCTGATGCGGTTAAATTGGTACACAAGCGCGGTCAACTGATGCAAGAAGCCGTTGTAGGTGTCGATACTGCTATGGCAGCAGTGCTAGGACTTGAAGACAATCGAGTTGAAAACCTATGTGAGCAAGCGACTGAACATGTCGAGGGTGCCATTGTAGGTGCAGCCAACTTTAATAGTCCAGGGCAGGTGGTGATATCGGGTAATGCTGCTGGTGTTAATGCTGTTATCGATAAAGTGCAAAACACAGGCAAAAAATCTATCCCGCTAAAGGTCAGCGTACCGTCACATTGTGCACTCATGGAGCCAGCCAGTAGTGCATTGGCTGAGATTTTGGCAGAAATAAAATTCGATCAAGCGATGATTCCTGTTATTCAAAATCGACATGCGCGTGTTGAGAGCAGTGCGGTAGGTATCAAGCAGGCATTAACAGAGCAATTAAGCCAACCAGTATTATGGTCAAAAACCATGCAAGAACTGGCTGACAAACAAATTAATATTTTAATCGAATGTGGCAGTGGTAATGTATTGAGCAACTTGGCGAAGCGTCAAGCACAGCCAATTACTAGCTATCCTACCGACAAACCCGCTCGTCTTGATAAATTAATGGAGGTGTTATCATGAGTCGTACGATTACCTTAGTGACAGGCGCTAGCCGCGGTATTGGTAAAGCTGTTGCCAAACGTTTCGCCAAAGAAGGACATTTTGTTATTGGCACAGCGACCACGGAAAAGGGCGCTGAGCTGATTGATGGTTATCTCCATGATAGTGGCGGTATTGGACGTGTCTTAGACGTGCGTGATACCGCGCAAGTTGATAAACTGTTTGAAGAGATTGAGAGCGTTTATGGCGCAGTACAGGTCTTAGTCAATAATGCGGGGATCACCCAAGATGGTCTACTGATGCGCATGAAAGATGAAGATTGGGAAAATGTCATCGATACCAATTTGACATCGGTATACCGCATGAGTAAACGCGCCGTGCGCGGTATGATGAAAGCGCGCCGTGGTCGTATCATCAACATAACCTCTGTTGTTGCTCAAATGGGTAATGCAGGTCAGTCTAACTATGCTGCGACCAAAGCTGGCGTTGAAGGGTTCAGCCGTACGCTCGCGCGTGAAATTGGCTCACGACAAGTAACGATTAATTGCGTAGCCCCAGGTTTAATTGAAACGGATATGACGGACGAGCTCGACGAACGTTTACTAAACTCTATGCTAGACGCTGTACCCATCAGCCGTCTTGGACAGCCAGAAGACATTGCAGCAGCCGTACATTTCTTAGCCAGCGATGAGGCCAGTTACATCACAGGCGCTGTTATTCCTGTCAACGGCGGTATGTATATGTAGGTAGGTAGTAAATAAGTGTTACACAGTTATAATAAAAAACTCTGTGTACGAGTGTAAACTATAATAAAGGGTGCTATAATGGCGAATACTTTTATGTCAAAGCCCTGTATTATAGCAAGGCTGTACCGGACATTAGTCAAAACGTATAACTAGTTATAAAACAAGTTACAAAGTACTCAGACAGCTGTGCTAGTCTGAAGATGTCATTTTATATAATATGCTATAGAGCCTAATGATAGGGCTATGGCATTTTGCCAAAATAATAGATCAAAAAGGAGAAATCTACATGAGTAATGATACCGAGCTAAGAGTTAAAGCTGCAGTAGCTGAGCAATTGGGTATGAATGTTGAAGATATCAATAATGATGCGTCATTTATGGAAGACTTAGGTGCAGATTCGTTAGACCTAGTTGAGTTGGTCATGTCATTTGAAAGTGACTTTGGTATTACCATTCCTGATGAAGATTCAGCAGAATTAACAACTGTTCAAAAAGCTATTGATTATGTACAAGCGCAGCTATAATTAGCTAGTGGCTTAGCAAGTTATTTTAGCCGCCTATCTGCATAGATAGGCGGTTTTTTTATGCTCATTATTTACTATGGCACAGACATTTATCCGACTAATCATTGCGTTAACATAAGCTACGCCAAATCAACATTACTCAACATACTATTACTATCTACCTCACCTATCTTTGACTATACTCATAATAGTGAGCAGTAACAAAGTGTGGTGATATATAAAACTATATATGCCATTAAAAAAATAATGATGAATAGTAAATAATAATATTTAAAGGAGTATGTACATGGGTATGTTCAGTTTCGCAAAAGATATTGGTGATAAAATTTTCAATCGTGATGACGCCAAACACGATGCTAAGTCAGAAACAAAAGCAGATGCTAATACGCCAGTACAAAGTAGCGAACCTTCTGCGCAATCAGTTGCCAATATTTTACTTCGTCGTATTCAGCAGCAGAATCTCAATATTAGTGATTTGAAAATCAAGTATAATGGCTCAACAGATACCGCAGAGATCAGCGGTAAGGCCAAAACGCAAGCAGACCGCGAAAAAGCGATTATAGCCATTGGTAATGTACAAAATGTGGCTAAGGTAATCGATAATATTGATATCGAAGAAGATGCGCCTGAGTCAACGATGTATACGGTGAAATCTGGTGATAGCTTGTCTAAGATTGCAAAAGAGGTTTATGGTTCAGCGGATGATTATATGAAAATCTTTGAAGCCAATAAGCCGATGCTATCTAGTCCTGATAAGATTTATCCTGGCCAAGTGCTACGTATTCCTAAGCCATAATATGGTTTTGAACTGTCAAAAATATGTGTGAGTAAAAAATGCCTCTTATTCTATTAAGAGGCATTTTTTTCGGGTTTATATAAATATAAGCTTAAGATTTAAATGTTTTCTAATTTCTCGTACTGTTCAGCTATGGCCCAGTTGATATGTACATCAAGCATCTCGTTGTGTATGCCTAGCTTTGATTGTAACTGAGTAATGGTGTCTTGATGACCATTAGCATTTCCAAGACCAATAGCAATATTGCGCAAAAAGTTCACATAGCCTGTGCGTCTAAGTGGGCTGCCTTCAGTTTTTTTCATAAATTCAGCTTCTTGCCATTGCCATAGCTCAAGCAGACTGCTGCTATCAAGGTTATGCCGTGGTGCGAAATCCTCTACAGGTGTAAGATTGGCGTAGCGATTCCAAGGACAGATGAGTTGACAATCGTCACAGCCAAAGATGCGATTACCAATTGCGCGGCGGTACTTTGTATCAATAATACCATCGTGCTCGATAGTGAGGTAGGAGATACAAGCTGAAGCATTGAGCTCATAGGGCGCGACAATCGCTTGAGTAGGACAGATATCAATACAGGCGCTACAACTGCCGCAATGCTCTTTGACGGGTTTGTCATCAGGTAACTCAAGGCTAATAAATAGTTCACCCAATACAAAAAATGAACCCGCTTGCTTATTGATGAGTAGGGTATGCTTTCCTGTCCAGCCAAGACCAGCAGCATCGGCAATGGGTCGCTCGAAAATAGGAGCAGAGTCGCTAAAAGGCCTAAAAATAAAATCTTGTTCTGAACCAATATTGAGGTGTTGCCATTCGGGAAGCATGGCTTCTATCTTTAGTGCCAATTGTTTCAAACGACTGCGCATCGTTTTATGATAGTCGCGTCCTCTTGCATAACGAGCGATGATCCCTTGATTGGGATAGTCATTGTCAGTGACCGTACGTGGGGTTGGTGTTTGAGTCAGATAATCCATACGGACACTGATGATGGTTTTTGCTCCTTCTACCAGTTGGTCAGGATGAGCACGTAAATGATGGTTGTTATGCATAAACTGCAGCTGCCCTTCATAACCTTTATCAAGCCATTGCTGCAATTGTGTAATCTGTTTAGCGAACAAAGGATGATGCACCGATAAAAACCCGCAGTCGGCAAACCCTAAAGCCTGTGCTTGGGTTTTAATCCATTGTTTGACATCTGCTGTGGTGGTAAATATTGGGCTATTATTAACATTAATCTTTTTTTCGGACGCAGGCTTAGGTTCAGAAGATGTTTGCTTAGCTGATTTCTGCTGGGTTGAAGAGATAGGCGAGTTTACTTTAGGAGGATTATTCATGTGTGACAGTAGGTGATAGAGTGAATACCGCTATGATAAGCCAGTGAGCTAAGAGCGCAAGTATAAAAGCAAATAATTTCACATTCATATTGATACATACGTTGACGTACGCGTTTGCTAAGCTGATGCTAAATGGTAGTAACCATATCTCGATAAAATAAAAAATCAGCAAAAAAATACTCAAGGATTAGTTATGAACAATCAGAGCAATTTATCACCTATAAAAAATACAAAGTCTATCCCGTTATATAGTAGTGAACAACTCTATGCGATGGAGCAAGCATGGTTTGTAGAGGGGCATGATAGTTTTGGGTTGATGAAACAAGCAGCCTGGCAAATGGCGCAACACATAGAGCAATTATATGAAGAAAAGCAATTAAATATATATTCATCAGCCACTACTTATGCTTCTCGTCGTCATATGCGTCAGCATCGAGTGAGCATTTGGGTTGGAAAGGGTAATAATGGTGGCGACGGTTGGCTCATTGCTTATTATTTACAGCAGATGGGTTGGCAGGTACAAGTGGTGACAGTTGGTTTTGAGAGTGATGATTTTGATATCAGTGACACCACCGCCTTTTCCGATGCAAAAAAAGCGCTAAAGGTAGCGCTTTTGGCTAATTGCCCTTATCAACGCTTTGAAAGTAGTGCTTATAATATAGAGGAAGGAATAGATAGTAATTTGCAAGCCGGTGTCTATATTGATGCGTTGTTTGGTATTGGTCTGGATCGTGCACCTACAGGTACTTATAAAACAGCAATTAGCGCTTTCAATGAGTTATCTGAACGAAATAATACCTTAGCAATTGCTGTTGATATTCCAAGTGGTTTGGTGGCTTCGACTGGTGAAGTATTTGAGCACGTAGCTATACAGGCTGATATAACGCTATGCTTAATTGCACGGAAATTCGGTTTGCATACCAAGGATGGTGTGGATTATAGCGGAAAGGTAATTGATATACCGCTGATACCCTATCAAGTAAATGACAAAAGGTTCATGCCAGTAGCAAAACTGATTGCTAGTGCATATTGTCTATATCCTCGCCGTCAAAATAGCTACAAAGGCAGCTATGGTCATGTGCTGGTTATTGGTGGCAACCGTATCGATGGCTCACAAGGTATGGGCGGCGCTGCGATACTGTCTGCTTCGAGTTCGATGGCGGCAGGAGCAGGTAAAATTACGGTTGCTTGCCATGAGGCCTTTCATAGCGCTTTATTAACCTCATTACCAGATGCAATGACGATCAATTTGCATGATGTGGACGGAGTGAAGCAGCTAATCAAGTCAGCCACAGTGATTGCTATTGGTATGGGGCTCGGCCGTGATGAAAAAGCAAAAGTTTTATTTATAAAGTATCTACAAGCTGCTATGGAAGAGAAAAAGTCGCTAGTGATTGATGCCGATGGACTTTATCATTTGGCATCGTTGCAATTGGAGCATCATGAACTGGTAAGTCAGCTGCGAGAATATAGCATTAATTATCAAGTTCGCTTGACACCTCACAGTGGCGAAGCCGCTAGATTACTTGATAAAAAGATCAGTGAGGTGGAAAGCGATAGACTGCAAGCTATAAAAGAGTGCGCTACAACTTATGGTGGTGAATGGGTGCTAAAAGGCTCAGGCTCTTTGATATTAGAGCAAGGCTCAGGTCAGCGCCAAGTTTATGTCTGCGCTGTCGGTAATGCTGGGATGGCGACAGCTGGCATGGGTGATGTGTTATCTGGCGTCATTGCTGGTCTGCTAGCGCAGCAAGACTTACCATCAAGCATACAAAGCTTGCACCAAGCAGTTGTGGTGCATGGATTAGCAGGGGATATGCTAGTCAACTCACCACATAATACGCTATTGATAGGACAACGAGGGCTACAGGCTCAAGATATGCCAGCAGCCATTCGCCATGTGATGCAGCTACTGATTAATGTCTCTAATTAGCATTGAGTCTAGGTAGCCGAGTTGCCACAGTATTGGTCGATTGCCTGCTGGACACGTTCACGTTTAAGCTCAATTTCTCGGCCATCTAGATATTGTCGTTTGCCATTGGCATCCATCTCATAGATGCGTCCGCCGACATTCAAGTTGGTCAGGTTATTGCGTAGTGACTGGCAACGCTGTGCATTGGCTTGTGCCTCTTGCTCTTTAATGCGTGCTTCAAGCGCTGCAACTCTTTGTTCTTCTACGCTTTGAGTATTGTTGCTTTGATTGGCATCTGTTTTGCCAGCCAATTGTCCAGCACTGCTTTGCCTGCCATCACTGCGAAATTCTATCAGCTCAATATTTTTGCCATTTTGCGGCGCATGTTGGCTATATTTGACTTCACCATGTGCACCCACAGATTTATAAACTTGAATAGCATGACTGGCATTCATCGACAGCATCAGCATATACGCAGTACTCACAAGCAATTTGGCAGCGGTGTTTATCTTAAACGCATATGCCATAGTAGCAGTCCTCTTAATGGGTAAAAAACAGATGTGTATATATGTGTCAATATATCATTTAAGTGTTGGAATGGTACTAAAAATGTACCAGCTTTTGATTCTACCAAATAATCCTTATGAATGTATATTATTTAATAACTAATAGTTAGGGATGGGCTTTAGAAGTTTTTCTTGACAATAGCTCATAAACCATCGAATATGATAGCAGTTGATTGGTCAGTGAGCGGCTTTTATGATATTGCCGTGGCACTTGAAAAAGAAGACTATAGCTTACTTATCAGTGGCTTACGCAGTTTTCTTTTCTTTGTGACAATGATATTGCAAAGATAGTAATTATAATGATTGTTATCGATAACTTTATGCATTGTCTCCGGACTTATCTGTCTACAATGACTAAGATAAACTTATTATTTGAAATGCGCTAAGCGTGACTCTAGCGGTTGTATTAAATATGGAAAAATATTCAGCAATTAAATATTTTTAATCAGCCTGTTGTAAAATATAAACCATTTTACAAATTATTATGGGCTATGAAGGTGATTTAAATTGCGGATATTGATTTCTCTGTATAGATCAATCTGTTGCAAATGCTGTCTGCTATTTATCAATAATAAGCTTCTTTTATAGATGCACTCGCATCTTGTCACTGTACATCGATAGACTCCTGCCATAAAACTGACCTTACATATATTGCTGTGTTTGAGTAGCATGCTGTCTTATAAGGCAGTCTTACTAAAATATAGCGGGCACACATTCTGGATATGGACAAGAATTTTCAGCCATTTCTATGAGACGAACAACCTTGTGTAAATAGCATTGTTTTCTCTTACGAATGAGCACCAATTCTTGACAAAAAAAAGGTGATGACAGTGACGCAAACCACGCAAAGTCCGAATATGACGGGACATACCCAAACGGGAAATGCCGCCAAAAATTTTGAAGAAAAGCAACAACGCCTTGCTGAAGGTAGTGAGCAACCTGTAATGCTATCTGGTGCTGAGATGTTGGTGCAATCACTGACTGATGAGGGCGTCAAATATATTTTTGGCTATCCAGGTGGTGCAGTTCTTCATATCTATGATGCTTTGTTTCAACAAGAGAATATCGAGCACATCTTGGTGCGTCATGAGCAAGCAGCCGGTCACATGGCAGATGCTTATTCGCGAGTGACTGGTGAAACTGGTGTAGTATTAGCGACGTCAGGTCCGGGTGCTACTAACACGGTGACGGCTATTGCCACTGCTTTCATGGATTCAGTGCCGATGGTAGTCATCGCAGGTCAGGTACCTAGCAGCCTAATCGGCGAAGATGCTTTTCAAGAAACGGATATGGTTGGCGTATCACGTCCTATCGTGAAGCATAGCTTTCAAGTGCGTCATGCTAGCGAAATCCCAATGATTGTCAAAAAAGCCTTTTATATTGCACAGTCTGGACGCCCAGGCCCTGTAGTCATTGATGTGCCAAAAGATATGACCGCGCCAAGTGAAAAGTTTGCTTACGCTTATCCAGAAGAAGTGTTTATACGCTCGTATCAGCCGTCATTAAAAGGTCATAGTGGTCAGATTAAAAAAGCGGTTGAAACGCTGCTTGCTGCAAAGCGTCCGATTGTTTACTCTGGTGGTGGTGTTGTTTTAGGCAATGCACATAAAGAGCTAACTGATCTTGCGCATCGCCTCAATTTACCAGTAACTAATACCTTAATGGGCTTGGGTGCCTTTCCTGGATCGGATCGTCAGTTCTTAGGTATGCTCGGCATGCATGGTACTTATGAAGCCAATATGACCATGCATCACGCCGACGTAATCTTGGCAATAGGTGCACGTTTTGATGACCGCGTAACCAATAATGTCAAAAAATTCTGTCCGAATGCGACGATTATTCATATTGATATTGATCCTACGTCCATTTCAAAAACGATTAATGCGCATATCCCAATCGTGGGCGATGTCAAATCTGTCCTTACCGATATACTAGAGATTATCGGTGAGGATAAAGAACTTGAACAACATGCATTGTTGGATTGGTGGTCACAAATTAATGAGTGGCGTAAGCGTCATGGTCTGCGTTATGACACTAGCACTGATAATGGTATTAAGCCACAAGCGGTCGTGCAAGCTTTAGATAAAGTGACTAATAGTAATGCGATTATTACCAGTGACGTCGGTCAGCATCAGATGTTTGCCGCGCTTTACTATACCTATAATGAGCCGCGTCAATGGTTAAACTCAGGCGGTCTTGGTACGATGGGTGTTGGATTGCCGTACGCGATGGCAGCCAAACTTGCCAACCCTGAGCGTGATGTGGTTTGTATCACGGGTGAAGGCTCTATTCAGATGAATATTCAAGAGCTTTCAACCTGCTTACAATATAATTTGCCAGTTAAAATCTTGAATCTAAACAATGCCCAATTAGGTATGGTGAAGCAGTGGCAAGATATGCTGTATGAAGGTCGTCATGCACATTCTTATATGAATTCACTACCAGACTTTGTCAAACTCGCTGAAAGCTATGGTCACGTCGGTATCAAAATTACCGATCCTGCGACCATGGAAGCACAGTTGGCGGAAGCCATGACAATAACAGATAGACTGGTGTTTATTGACGTTTATGTCGATCGTAACGAGCATGTGTATCCGATGCAAATCGCTGGGCAAGCGATGCGTGATATGTGGTTAACAAAAGGGGAGCGTACCTAATGCAACAACAACATCTGATTTCGGTATTGATGGAAAACGAAGCGGGTTCGTTGTCGCGAGTGGTCGGTTTGTTCTCTCAACGTGGCTACAACATCGAAACCTTAAACGTTGCGCCAACAGACGATCCGAGTATTTCTCGCTTAACATTGACCACTATTACGTCACCTGAAAAAATAGAACAAATCACCAAGCAATTGCATAAATTGATTGAAGTGGTTAAAGTGCTTAATCTGTCAGATACCGTACACGTCGAACGCGAGTTGATGCTCATAAAAGTACGGGCGACGGGCGGCGTACGTGAAGAAATTAAACGCAGTGCAGATATTTTTCGCGCACAAATCGTTGATGTGAATTCCAATCTTTATACCATTCAAATCGTCGGTGACAAAGCCAAGCTTGACGGTTTTATTGATGTGATTGGTCGCGAACGTATTATGGAAGTGGTGCGCTCGGGTGTGATTGGTATTGCACGCGGCGAAAAAACGCTCAGTTTATAACGAGCACTTATTACACATATTGTAGATCAAATTATTTACTCAAACATTAACATAGCGCTTATCTCACCCATCACTTCGACAAGGTGATTGTAATTTAAGTGTTTATTTATCCATGGCAAGCCATGATTTAGGAAAAGGACTCTATTTATGAACGTTTATTATGATAAAGATTGTGATCTATCGATTATCCAAGGTAAAAAAGTCGCCATTATTGGTTACGGTTCACAAGGTCATGCACACGCGCTTAACCTACAAGATTCAGACGTTGATGTGACCGTTGGTCTACGTGCCAACTCTGGCTCATGGAAAAAAGCGGAAAACGCAGGCTTAAAAGTGGCTGAAGTAGAAGAAGCGGTCAAAGCCGCTGATGTCATCATGATTTTGACGCCTGATGAGTTCCAAAAAGAGCTTTATAATGACGTGATTGAGCCAAACATCAAAGAAGGCGCGACCCTAGCGTTTGCTCATGGTTTTGCGATTCATTATAACCAAGTCGTACCACGTGGTGATCTTGATGTCATCATGGTTGCGCCAAAAGCACCCGGTCATACTGTTCGTTCAGAATTTACTAAAGGCGGTGGTATCCCTGATCTTATCGCTATCTATCAAGATGCGTCAGGTCAAGCCAAACAGTTAGCACTATCTTATGCTGCTGGTGTTGGTGGTGGTCGTTCAGGTATTATCGAAACAACATTTAAAGATGAAACTGAAACAGATCTATTTGGTGAGCAGGCCGTTCTTTGCGGCGGCGCTGTAGAACTCGTAAAAATGGGCTTTGAAACATTAACAGAAGCCGGCTATGCTCCAGAAATGGCATACTTTGAGTGTTTACATGAGCTAAAGCTTATCGTTGACTTGATGTATGAAGGCGGTATCGCTGACATGAACTACTCAATCAGTAATAATGCTGAGTATGGCGAATATGTGACTGGTCCTGAAGTTATTAATGAGCAATCACGCGAAGCCATGCGTAATGCCCTAAAACGTATCCAGTCTGGTGAATACGCGAAGATGTTTATCTCTGAAGGTGCAACCAACTATCCATCAATGACTGCTCGTCGTCGTAACAATGCAGAGCATCAAATCGAAATCACTGGTGCTAAGCTACGTGGTATGATGCCTTGGATCGGCGGTAATAAGATTATTGATAAAGATAAAAACTAATTCAATATCGGTTATTAAGAAATTACTCGCTGATATAAAACCAAGAGCCCATGCTATTACTTGATAGCATGGGCTTTTTTAATTTGAATTATTTTAGTGATGTTTCAGCCACAATCGCTTTTGTATTGGTTGAAAACTACCAATTGATGCCTCATATATCTAGCCTTAATTGATTTTTTTGAATATTCTTAGTGGAACCAATTGCTGGTTAATTATCAGGACGATTGAGTTGCGCATTCTTATTTTTTATAGATTATAGGTTGTGTGTTGTGCAAATATCTTATCCAGACTGGCTAACGCCGCAATTCGCATACATTACTCTTAGCGCTGTGGTAGCCGTTTTAATATGGATAGAAGGGGAGATGCTCAAAAAAACCGATGGCAAATTGCCTCAATCTAAGTTTTTTAAAATCAGCTCACTCTTGGATACCTTGTGGTTCTTTATTTCCGTTGTCATATTATATGTGATCGACTTGACACCACTGGCCATTACGGTACCTGCTGCGTATGGAATCTATACTACCTTTGGCTGGATATACGGGACGCGTTTACTAAAACGTAAAGGCATTCCTGATTCTCCTAAAGACTTGGTAATACCTGCCAAATACATCGCCTATAGTCAGTCATTTTCGCTGATATTTTTTGCACTTTGTTTATTGGTATTAAGTTCACCATGGCTACCGATATCTCAATGAGATATACGCTAGTGCATCACCTATTTATTATTTGAGATAATGCTTTCTATTAACTTATATGTCTCCCTTATGTTTGTATAATAGATGCCCGATGATAAAAAAATATTTTATATCAATAGTTTAGGTGGCGCTGTATTGACTATTGCGACTCCTAAAAACAGATTATTGCTGTTTACAAAAATCATCAATTTAACCTGTTGCTCTTGGCAAAAGCTGTTATAATCAGACTGTACTCAAAAGATTTTAGGTCGTAATTTCAAGTTATCTAACGATATTTTGATAATACTGACTGTTGCAGTTAGCAGAAAATAGTTTGGGTATATATCAATTAATCGGTGACGACACACGTCTCGCCAACAGTTAAAGAGTTAGGAAAATTTATGTCAGATAAAGTTGAAGGCACTGTAAAGTGGTTTAATGAAGCTAAAGGTTTTGGTTTTATCGCTCAAGACAATGGCGGACAAGACGTATTCGCTCACTACAGCGCTATCCAAGGTAACGGTTTCAAAACTCTAGCCGAAGGCCAAAAAGTGTCTTTCATCTTAGGTGATGGCAAAAAAGGCCCACAAGCTGAGCAAATCGAAGCTATCTAATCTCATTTGCCATTGAGTAAACTAATGTTTAGTCGCTCAATTGTAGTAAGATTAGCATAATGCATTGATACCTTTGTTTGTTAAAACAATAAAAATACTGTTTCAACTCTAAAAAAAAGCAACCTCTTCTCAGGTTGCTTTTTTTATGCCATTTTTCTCGCTAAAAACGTAAGGTCGTCAAAAGTATACTGATGTCAGCTATGAGCACTGACTCAATAAAGATATAAAAATTGGTAGCATACTCGCTTCAACGGTGCTATCTGATACACCGTCATTGCTGCAAGAGTTGTTTGCCGTCGCGGTATTATTTGTGCTTCAAGGTGTTATCTCGTTCATCAGGCGTAAATTTAAACTTTTAAAATCTTTGATAGATAATCGAGCCATCATATTGATGGCGCATGGTGAAAATTTAAAAGAAGCCAATCTCAGTACCAGCGATGTTCAACAGGTTTTGCGTAAGAATGGGATCAAGTCTAAAACTGAAGTATCTGCTGTCATTATGGAAACCACAGGTGATATGAGTGTCATCAAAAATAATGCGGCTAAGCCTGACTGGGCACTATTCGATGATATATGCGACAGTGAGTTGCTGGTTGGTTCCAGTAAAAATCGTAGATGTTGAGTGCCTAATTATTGTTATCGATTGATCCCAACGAGATAAATCACCACAAAACGTTAAGTGATTATGGTGTTGACAGTGCTATAAATATATAAAATATTAAAATGTAAGCTAAAGAGAACTGTAAAATTGTGTACTTATAAACTATTTATTATAGAATGGTGACAAATTTATGACGCATTATTCACGGCGTTGTCTTGACCTTATGACTGTGCTCACGCAAGATACATGGGTCTGATAATAACGGTTGGCTTAGCTTTAGCAGATTTTGTTAAGGAGTGGTGTGAGGCTATTACCATTTTCGGTATTGTTTCTTCTTGCTTAATTAACTACTATCTGTTGACGTAGTAATAACCCTAAGTAGTATTTTGAACGACAGTTTGAATAACAGTTTCAAAAAATGAACCTTTGGTTCTTAACTGACAATTTTTAATTCATAACATTAATAAACGAGGAACGTATGAAAGCATTAGTAGCGGTCAAGCGTGTCATTGATTATAACGTAAAAGTTCGTGTGAAAGCTGATAACTCTGGCGTTGATCTATCAAACACTAAGATGTCAATTAACCCTTTTGATGAGATCGCAGTAGAAGAAGCGGTTCGTCTAAAAGAAGCGGGTGTGATTGATGAAATCATTGTTGCTTCAATCGGTCCAAAAGAATCACAAGAGCAAATTCGTGCAGCGTTAGCATTGGGTGCTGATCGTGGTGTTCTAGTGTTGACTGACGACAAGCCGTATCCACTACAAATTGCTAAGATACTCAAAAATATCGCCGAGAGTGAAGGCACTGATATTATTTTATTGGGTAAGCAAGCAATTGATGACGATAACAACCAGACTGGTCAGATGCTAGCGGCATTGATGGGTATCGGTCAGGGTACGTTTGCCTCAGAAGTGAAAGTCGAAGGTGATAAAGTAAACGTGACTCGTGAAATCGACGGTGGTTTACAGACGCTAGCACTTGAGCTACCAGCGGTTATTACTACCGACTTACGTTTGAATGAGCCTCGTTATGCTAAATTGCCTAACATCATGAAAGCGAAGAAAAAGCCACTTGATGAAAAAACGCCAGCTGATTTTGGTGTTGATATGGCATCTAAGCAAGAGATCATTAAAGTCGTGCCACCTGCTGAACGCAAAGCTGGTATTACAGTAGGGTCAGTGGATGAGTTGGTCGATAAGCTAAGAAACGAAGCAAAAGTCATTTAATGTTTCAATGATTGGATACTTCGCTACGGCATATCATGTACAAGGCTATAGATTTGGATGATTCATTTTATATAAAATAATAGTTTTTCAAATAGCTTTGTACACAAACAACCGCATGAATAGATGATACGAACAAAAAAAGGACTAGAACCATGGCAATTTTGGTATATGCAGAACATGACAATGCCAGTCTAAAAAAGGCAACTTTGAACACCATCGCTGCTGCTAAGCAAATGGGTGATGATATCCATGTATTGGTTGCTGGTAGTGGTGCTCAAGCAGTCGCTGATGAAGCAGCTAAAGCAGAAGGCGTGACTAAAGTATTGTTAGCAGATAACGCTGCCTATGAGCATCAACTGGCGGGTAACGTAGCGCTATTGGTTGCTGATATCGCTGGTGATTATAGCCATATCATCGCACCTGCTACCACCACTGGTAAGAACTTTATGCCACGTGTTGCGGCTTTACTTGATGTAAGTATGCTATCAGAAATATCTGCTGTCATAGATGCACAAACGTTTGAGCGTCCTATCTATGCAGGTAATGCAACGGCAACCGTAAAAACGTCAGAAGATAAAGTGGTACTAACCGTACGTACAACGGCATTTGATCCAGTAGCAAGCGAAGGTGGTTCAGCGACTGTTGAAACTATCGACAACGTACAAGAAACTGGCAAAGCTAGCTTCGTTAACGAAGAGATGGCGAAATCTGATCGTCCTGAATTGACCTCAGCAAGCATCGTGGTTTCTGGTGGTCGTGCATTGGCAAACGGTGAAAACTTTACTAAGTACATTGAGCCATTAGCTGATAAACTTGGCGCTGCTGTTGGCGCATCACGTGCTGCTGTTGACGCAGGATATGTACCAAACGATATGCAGGTCGGTCAAACGGGTAAAATCGTTGCACCAGATTTATATATCGCAGCGGGCATTTCAGGCGCGATTCAGCATCTAGCGGGTATGAAAGATTCTAAGGTTATTGTTGCTATCAACAATGATCCAGAAGCGCCTATCGCTAGCGTTGCTGATTACTTCTTGGAAGCAGATTTGTTTGTAGCATTGCCTGAGCTGACAAGCAAGGTTTAGTCTATCAGTAGTAATAGACGTATAATAAAAACCCCCGCTATCAATTGATAGCGGGGGTTTTTATATCAAAATCATATGATATAGGCTAAGAGTACTGTCTCTGTCTCAAAGTTTCATATAAGCATAATGAGCCTGCAATGGCGACATTAAGGCTTTCTTGACCATTGGGCTGTGGTAGAGCGATAGGGGTGGCGCACTGCATCAGCTCATCACAAACGCCTTGTCCTTCATGACCCATAATCCAAGCGATAGGCTTTTTTAAGTCATGTTGATAAATCACTGTATCGGTATGTGAGCTGGTCGCAAATAGCGGCGTTTGCACATGGTCCAAAACATCTTGCACACTTAGATCTTCATAGATGGTCAAAGAAAACTGAGCGCCCATACCTGCCCGTAGAGTCTTAGGAGACCAGGCTTGCGCTGTAGCGCTGGTACAGAGTATATTCTTGATGCCGACCGCTGCTGCGGTGCGTAATAGGGTGCCCACATTACCGCTGTCTTGCACATCATTCAAAATCAAGCAGTCATCATCAATCATCGATAAACTAGGCGTTGGTACTTTAATGATTGCCATGATATCGATACCAGTACCTAAGCTACGAATACTCTCATACAGCGAATTTGATAACGTTAAAATAGGCGTATAAGTAGGCAAGCGCGTCAAAACCTGCTGAACCTCAGGATGGTTATGTGCAGACTCTGCGAGTAGGATTTGGGCAAAGGGGTAGTCACTACGCAGCGCCGCATCGATGAGATGGACGCCCTCAATCACCGTTTGACCTTGCTTCTTACGCTGTCGCGCTTGCGTTAGCAACGATTTGACAAGTTTAACGGTCGTATTTTTATCTGAGGTAATAAGCTCGGTGGGATTTGCTACCATAGTGGATCGCTTAGAGAAAAATATAGAAAAATTAAACAATCAGTATAAAGCCTATACATGCTGTAGTTTTATACTGATTGTTATCAAAGTAAAGTTAAAGGGCTTATTTATCAGCGTAATTTACATGCAGATTTTTAACATAATCGACTTCATTTTTGCTGCCAAGTACCACAGGAACGCGTTGGTGGATATCGATAGGTTCTATATCTAAAATGCGATTGACTGCATCAGTGGCAGCGCCACCCGCACGCTCAATCAATAAGCTCATTGGATTGGCTTCATACATCAAGCGTAATTTGCCTGCTTTATTGGCATATTTGGTATCGAACGGATAAGTGAAGAGGCCGCCGCGACATAAAATACGATGCACGTCACCGACCATGGCCGCCACCCAGCGTGTATTAAAATCGCGACCACGGACACCAGTTTCGCCAGCAATCAACTCATCGATATACTGCTGCATGGGTGCGCGCCAGTAACGGTAGTTTGAAGCATTGATAGCATATTCGCTGGTATCCGCATCGATTTTCACGTTTTCTTCTATGAGCACATAATCATTGGTGTCTGGATCTAGGCTAAACATCACGACATGATCGGTGATGGTCAGCGCCAATACCGTAGAGGTACCATATAACAAATAGCCTGCTGCTAACTGTTGATTACCTGCTTGTAAAAAATCAGCATTCTCACTGATTTGACCTTGGTGTTGGTACGGTAGAATAGAGAAGATAGTGCCGACGGCCATATTAATATCGATGTTTGATGAGCCATCAAGCGGATCGAACAATACCAACAAACTGCCATCTGCATTGGCAGGGGTAGCATCGTCAAGCTCTTCTGAGGCAACGCCTGCACAATGGGTGTTTTTTGCCAACGCGTCTAATAATAAATCATTAGCAAGTACGTCCAGTTTTTTCTGGTCTTCACCTTGGACGTTTTGGTTGCCAGCTTCGCCTAGAATGTCGGCTAGCGCCCCTTTTCTCAATAATTGTGAGATGGTTTTACCCACGTCAGTGACAGTCGTAATAACGTCACTCAGTGCAGGATTGGGTGAATAATCATTGAGATAGTCTGTAAGGGTTGTCATAAGGCTTCCTAATAAATGCTGTTAAAATAAATGCTACTGAAACTAAGGATTAAATAAGGGATTGAAAAATTGGTTAGGTGGCACTTTACAGACCTAAAGTTGTCAAATTTTTAAATACCCTGCACGGCATCTTTGTCCTGACCACAAAATCAGCTACACTATCACTATTATTATTTATTTATCGTTTGGATAAGCGGATTTTTGATGATGGTTTCGACAGGTGTATGGCTATTGCCCAAGAGGACGACAACGTCTGTTTTTTACGGCGCTATGTCTATCACTGCCACTGGGGTAAATTGTAGCAAATAAGTGCCAAAATGTCCTTGTCTCTGTGCTTATCGTCGACTATAAATCGCCAAAAAACGCATAAATGATGATTATTAAATTATATAAACCAACAATAAAGACCTGCCATTATGTCAAATTCTATCGATAGTCGCTCAACTCAGACCGTCTCGCCAACGGATTATGCCAAATTCGACCCTGATACCATTCATGAGAAACTGGATGCGTCTTTAAGTCGTCCGCAGCTTAATAGCGATGGCAGTATTCGCCATTTTTTGGGGGTAGAAGGTCTTAATAAAGCACAATTGCAGGCGATTATTGCCAAAGCAGAGACGTTTTTTGATGATAACGGACAGCTCATTAACCGTCCTGAGCTTGAGGGCTATACGGTGATGAATTTGTTTTTTGAACCGTCAACGCGTACCCGCACGACCTTTGAAGTAGCCGAAAAGCGTCTCGGTGCCAATGTGCTCAATATCGATATCGAGCGCTCTAGTACTAAAAAAGGTGAAAGTTTGCGCGATACGCTGTGGAATTTACAAGCCATGACGGCAGATATCTTTGTGGTACGGCATTCAGCGTCAGGTGCTGCCCATTTTATGGCAACTGAAGTAACACCAGATATTGCTATTATTAATGGTGGTGATGGCTGGCATGCACATCCGACGCAAGGGATGCTCGACATGCTCACTATTCATCGTGAAGCACCGCGCCCATTTGAGGAATTGTCAGTGGCTATCGTTGGCGATATCAAGCATTCGCGAGTGGCGCGCTCAGATATCAGTGCACTACAGACCTTAGGTGTCAAAGACATCCGCGTCTGTGCGCCGCGTACCTTATTACCGAAAGGCATTGAGCGCTTTGGGGTACAAGTCTATGAAGATATGAATGAATGTGTCACGGACTGTGATGTCATTATGGGATTAAGAATACAAAACGAGCGTATCGGCTCGCCGCTGCTGGCATCATCGAGTGAATACTATAAGCATTATGGTATTACACCAGAGCGCATGGCATTGGCTAAGCCCGATGCGTTGGTCATGCATCCAGGGCCGATGAACCGCGGTGTTGAGATTGCATCAAGCGTTGCTGATGGCGACCAGTCAGTGATTTTAAAACAGGTGAATAACGGTATCGCTATTCGTATGGCAGTACTGTCGCTAGCTATGGAAGGTCAACGCACTCACCAAGCCGCGAGTAAATAATCCTCTGCTTCGCTGTTTTATATTTATTTATCCCATTTTATTGATACGGTAATAAAGCTCATGACAACTATGTTAAATACGGATGCACCGATAATTAACCATCTTCCTCAATCATTTAAAGACTCACTATCAAGTGCTGCGACAGCTAAGTTAGCTTCACTTGAAGCTGGCCGTGAAATGTGGCTACTGCCGCCTTTGGTTGATCTGTGCGCCCGCTTGCGTGAACCGGGTCAACAACAACATGGCACTTTGGAGTCAGAAGGGCGTGCTGCTCGTGGCAATGGTTTTTTGCATGTGGTCATTCCTCCTGATACCAATCCTATCTTAGAGAACGGTTCATTATTAAAAGGCTTACGTGAACGCGCGCTTGGTGATGGCGGCATATATTTGCATATTTTGGGCGCATTGACTGCTGGTTTAGAAGGTGAGCGCCCGTCAAATATCGCTGGGCTTAAAAAAGGCGGTTGTATAGCAGTCTCTAATGCGCGCCGTCCTTTTCGCAATGACTTAGTATTGCTGCGTACACTGGAATACGCCGCGACTTTTAATATGAAAGTATTCTTTTACCCTGATGAGCCAAGTCTATCTGGTGATGGCGTGGCTCATGAAGGTTATATCGCTTCATATCATGGCTTGCAGGGGATTCCTTGGATTGCTGAAACGGTTGCCTTATCAACGCAGTTGCTAATGGTTGAAGAAACAGGCATCGCCGCTCACTTTAGTCAACTGTCGTGCAAATCTTCAATCGAATTGATGCGCTGGGCAAAAGATAAAGGTCTGCCCGTGACTTGTGATGTGGCGATGCATCAGTTGTATTTGACCGATGATAATTTAGAGGGTTTTAACGCCCAAGCCTATGTATTACCACCCCTGCGTAGTAATACCGATCAGCAAGCCATCCGCCGTGGTTTGAAAGATGGCACCATTGACGCGATATGTAGCCATCATGAACCATTGAACAGTACCGCCAAAAAAGCCCCATTTGCTGAGAGCACGCCAGGTATCTCAAATTTTGATACGTTTATGGCACTGGCTTGTCAGCTAGTAAATGATGACGTGTTAACTTTAGAGCAACTCGTCGATAAAATCTGTCTCAATCCGGCAAAAATTGCTGGTATTAGCGAGCAGTATGAAAACATCGGCGGCGCAGTACTGGTGGATCCCAATCTGGAGTGGCAAGTGACTGCCCAATCCATGCTGTCCAATGGTAAAAACACGCCATTCTTTAATCAGCAGTTGCAAGGCCGCGTTGTGGAGACTTTCTTTGCCTAATTTGCCTAGGCAGAATGATAGTCTGCAACCATCTCCGAAGGATAACGATCATCACTTGCGCAATCAAACCATCAAGTCGCACGGTACTGCCAGTGAATCCATCAAAGCGGTGGCCATTTATGAAGTTGTCAAAGGCGTTGGTGCGTTATTAGGTGCAGGCGCATTGTGGTCGTGGCATACCGATCTTGAGCATTGGCTGACGACCGCGACAGATTCTTGGCAACAAACCTTTGGACAGCTACTGGCGCCACAAATTGACAGTGCGGTTCGTATTGCTCAACAAGCAAGTAAAAATTGGCCGGTATTTTTGTTATTGATATTTGCTTACGCCAGTCTGCGTTTCCTTGAGGCTTATGGCTTATGGCAAGATAAAACATGGGCGTATTGGTTTGGTGTGCTTGGTTATGGGGTGTTTATTCCTATTGAACTTTACTATCTAATCGTTAGTCCATTTGATTGGTTTAAGCTTGGAATATTAGTCTCGAACCTTCTTATTGTGCTCGTGGTTTATCGTAATATGAAGCGAAAGGGTTTGATATAAAAAGGGCGTATATATCGCCTATCGAAAAAATTAAATGTATATGAAAAAGCCAGCGCAAGATATTATCTTATGCTGGCTTTTCTTTTACTAAAACGACTGGCTTAAAACTATTTATAGCTTATAGCTTATAGCTTTGCTATATCTTTATCAGTGCGAATGCTTTTGGCGACTTTGCCAACACTTAAACCTTGTACCAAGATCGAGAATATTACCACCGCATAAGTGAGCGCCAACAAGATATCGCGTTCGGTTCCCAACGGTAGTTGCAACACTAAGGCAACGGAAATACCACCACGTAATCCGCCCCATGTCAGTACTTTCCAAGCACCAGTGGGCAAATCGAGCTGACGATGAAAGGTTTTGGTGGTCATACCCACAACGATAAAACGCGCAAGTAGGGCGATCACAATCGTCAAGCCAGCGGCGATAAATAAATTACCCGAATACGCAATCATCACTACTTCTAAACCGATGAGTACGAATAAAATAGCGTTGAGAATTTCATCGATTAATTCCCAAAATAAATCAATATAGTGTCGTGTTTTATCGCTCATCGCCAATGCTCGTCCGCGATTCCCAACCATCAACCCCATCATTACCATGGCAAGTGGTCCTGATAAATGCCAATGGCTGGCCAGTGCATAACCACCTATCACACCAGCAAGCGTTAACAATACTTCTTCTTGGTAACTATCGATACTTTTAAGCATATAATACAAAATCGCCCCAAGCACCAACCCAAAAATAATACCGCCACCGGCTTCAACTGCTAAGGTGTGCGCCACATAATTGGCCGTCGGTATATCACCACTTGATAAAATTCCCAGCAGCAACACAAAAATCACCACGCCGATACCATCATTAAATAATGATTCACCCGCGATGACTGTTTCTATGCTTTTTGGTGCACCTGCGGATGACAGGATGCCCATTACAGCAATAGGATCGGTCGGTGATATTAGAGCACCGAATAACAAACACCAAAGAAATGGCAAGCCAAAGCCGAACAGTGGCAGCATAAAATAAAGTGCCGTGGCGATAAGCACGGCAGAGACGATGGTGCCGACGCAAGCAAGGATGCCAATAGGCAGTTTATAACGCTTTAAATCGCTGATATTGACGTGCAGTGCCCCTGCAAATAAAAGCATAGAGAGCATGCCATCTAATAAGACTTCGGTAAAATCAAGCTGCTCTAATAAGCTTACTTCATAATCAATAAGCTGATCAAATCCCAAAAACCCCAAAAATATCGCGCCAATAGATAATAAAATGGAGATAACCATCACACCAATCGTGGTCGGTAGGCCAATAAAGCGATGGTTGACGTAGGTCAGTAAGGCTGTGATAGATAAAAATATCGCGCTGATTTCAAGTATGGTCAGGCTGCTGGTAGGGGCCATGAAAAAAGTCTCAAGTAATGATGAATGGTCTTAAGCTTAGCGCTTATAAGGATTAGAAGGTTTTAATTTTGGTTGTTTTCTCATTTTTACCTCAGCGGTATGTATCACATTATCAGTAGCAAAAGCTTATCTTGATTGCGTTTGTAATGCCTGACGAATATGGGTGTCAAACTCACTAACATAGTTAAAATACTGATGATGAGCATCGTTGCTAAGAATGAATTGTTGGGCTTGTTGGCACATCGCGCTCAAATCATCTATCAGCTCTTGATAGCCTAGGTTTTCTTCTCCTGCTCGCTTAATCAGTTGTAACTCATGCAGTAAAGTCTGCTGCTGCGCTTGATTTACGCGAGCATAATTTAGATTTACCATCGCCTGACATAGCGCTTTCAATACCATTAAATCAGCGGCTGCATAACGACGTATTTCGCCAAGCGATGTATTGATAAAATCGGATATCTTGGGAATATGGGTAACCACGGCTAAAATGGCCAAACGCTGCTTTTCAACCTCGGTTTTGGGAGCATCATCATCTGATGAGAGGGTGTGAAAGTGATAGGGACTGGGCGGCTGACGACGCATCATGATACTTAAGCAGCTGGTCAGTGATTGTACGCAGTTGACTGCTGTTTTTGGATCGTTGATACCAGGAGACAATGCTCGCACGGCGATTTCAGTCATTTGCCCTAAACTATAAGCAATATCGTTAGAGTTAGCCAGTCGTTGCTCGATACGTATACAGCCTGCAAAGCGTTGCCAAAAAAGTCCGTCAGTGGCACGCGGTACAACGGCTAAATGTGGTGTCGTTGTTTTTTGTTGATTATTTGGGTGATTTGCTGGACGCTGGTAAAAATAGCCAATGACATTTTTGTCAGTGACATAATCACCAAGATTGGTATGTATCTGTACCACGCCGCCATAGTCTTGTGTCAGTGTAATCAGTGACTCAAGGTAGATTTGCTGAACATAACCTGAGCTTGGTGGATAGATGGGCATCGCTGACCATTTATGAAACTGCTCAGTGTCATGATGCTCTACATCACGTTGATGTTGGATATCGCAATGATCGTGATACCAATAGTGAATATTATCAATAGCATCATTGCTGGCGTTTTGAATAACATGTGAGGCCTGAATGGCATGTACCATATGTTGTACAAAGTATACCAATAAAAGTGCGCAGATAATCGCCATAATAATGGCAAAGGTAACAGCGAGCTGTGGTACACCAAAAGCGACGTCATATTTATGGATGGATTTTAAGACCAATAAACTATAGCTAAAGGTGCCAATAAATGCGCCTAAGACAAACTGATTGGGCGTGTCCGTCAAAAAGTTACGTAATAATCGAGGGCCAAATTGTGAGGAGGCCATTGATAGGACGGCAATAGTAATTGAAAACGTGGTACCAGCAACGCCCAATACAGCCCCTGCAATTGCTGTCATGATGGCACGTGCAGCATCGTCGTCACCAGTAAAAGCAAAAGTGATTTCTCTGACAGTTTCGCGGTCAAAGTGTTGATCGATAGTCACTAATAAAGGAGCAAGCAATATACCTGCAATGACGCACGCAGTTGGGATAAACCAATAAGAGCCAATAAGCTGCTGCCATAGGTTTCTTAGGCGATCGGGCAAATCGGTCAGTGTCTGTAGCGACCATAACTGGGCAAACTGTTTTAGTCTGTGCATGACTGCCAGCCATGCAGATTTAAACCAGCCACTTTCAGGGTGTTTATCCAATATTATATGCTCCACAAATGACCTAAAAAGCGACCTAAGAAAGAATCCATTTTTTATTAATAAGCTATGATTTTGTTTGGCTAATAAAATCTATTAAAAGTAAATTACCTTACCATATAAGCAATAAAGATTAAAAATTTAGTAAAAAATAAGCCCCTGTAATAGGAGCTTATTTTTAACGTGATGAAGCTTTCGTGTTATCTATTGACTAACTAGCTAAATCGTCAATCCAAGTGCTTATCGCGGTGCTTAATTTCCCTAGTACTGATGGTGCTGCTGTATTATCCACACTTAACGACTGTTTCTGCCTATTGTCCATCGTTACCGTTTGTTTTTGCATACTGTCCATAATTAATGGTAGGTTGTTGCCGGCTGTTGCTAAGATAAAGCTTGGGTTTTTCGTCATCATCGTCCATTTTTGATTACCGCCACTGTTGCAGCCATAACGAATTAAGCGTGCGCGGTTTTCTTTTAAATGACCACCTTCTAAATCAAAACACTGATTTCCTTGCTTGATTTCTTTAGTGCTAGTGACCATTTCCCAATGCTGCGTATCAATATTAAGACTACAAGCTGCCAAATTAACCACACCACCTTGAGTCGTTAGACACTGATCCATCGCCATTTTACTGTGGATTTTACCCTTCGTATCTTGAATCCATTGTTCAGAGTCGTCACCCGTACAAGCGCTTGGACCACTAATAAAGGCATTTAGCTTACCATCTTCTAGTGTTTCAGCTTTAAGGCAATTATTACCGTTAAGCATAGGACTGGCGTTTTCTAAAGGTTTGTCATCCTGTAGGTCTAACTCTACAACAAACTTTTGAAATCCAGTAAGTGCTTCAGGCTCGTTCTTAATTAAATCAGTACGATAGACATTGACCCAACGATTTAAGCGGTACATGGTTTGTTGTTGCTGCTCATAACGTTCTAATGTTTGGAGTGCTACAGGACTAAGCTCTTGACTTAGCTCATTACGATCGTTTTTATAAGAGTTATATATTAATTCACCATTGGCGTCTAAGCTAATAGTCGAATTTTCAGCTTGAGCAAGGAGTTTCTGCTCTAAGATCGGTAATTCAACTTTTCTAAGTGCTGTATAGCCATGTTCTCTACCAAAAGTCACAGCTGGTTTAATGGCATCGCTATATTGACCAATATCTATTGAAGACAATAACACTTGTGCTTCATTGGCCTTTTTACAGTACAAATCCACCTTTTTCGGATCTTCAGCGATTGCTAAATTGACATGAAATTTATTGGCATTGCCATTCATTCGATTAGGTGCCAAAGCAATAGTATTAAATGCGTTATTACTATAAGTGACCGCCAACCAGCAGCTTGCTGCTTCTAGCGAGTTATTGGGCGTTGGTAAATCAAAAACGTTACCCCAGTTACCACGTGCTGCTGGATAAATGATGCCTTTTTGCGCGACAGGGTCATAGCCACCTAAAATAGTGAAAACAGGCACACCCTGCAAACGTGCTTTTAAGTAATTACCATCGGTACTGTTGTACCACACATTGGTAGATCTTGGTACTTTAGGCTGGATGACTTCCATCTTTCTAAGATCAGCATTCCATTTCTTATAGCCGGTCGGTGAATCAGCATCAAATACTGCCCGATCAAATGCTGGCTGTATTTTAATTTTTGTACTGTAACCCGTATAATGAGTATAGTCTGAATAAGCGCCGCTATGTGATCCGCCAGACATAGCATCGCGACCATAGCCATAGGTGCTTAAAAACGTAGGTTTGCCAGTTAGACCATCACCCACGTTGTTTCGTGGCCAGTCTAAGTTACTGCGCATTTTATTTCTAACGCTGTTATAGCCCCAGCCACTATTGGCATGATGCTCTGCCCAAAAATAATCTTCGCCGACTTTACCAGGGTAATGACCTAAGCCATAATGATGGCCGATCTCATGACTGAATTCATTACCAACAGAGTCAATTAAAGTCAGCATGCCATTACCACCGCTTAAGCCATGGTTGCTTTCGCCATTGGCATATTTGCCGCGGGCGTGGTGCGCATTGACGTTTTGGGTCAATTGTGGCTGCTCTTGGCTTTGCATTGAGGCACTGGTGACGCCCCAATTGGCTAAGTTAATGCCGACACCAAAAGTTGATTTACCGGTATTTTCACGCATATCGCCTTCATAAACACCACCATTTGAGTTACTCACCGAATCATAAATAGTGCCATTGGCAACCATTACTCGATCAAGCTTGAGGTCATCATATTTAGCAACAGTCATTTGTGCCGCTGGAATGGTTTGGAAGTAGTCTGAACCGGCTCTTTCTGGGTCGCGTAACATGTAATGACCCCAAGATTGAGGCGCATCCGTTAGCATACCTAGACGAATATTGGTCAATACCAACTCGCCTGGTGCCGCAAAATCTATTTTATTTTCTAACAATTCACCGCTACGATTTTGCTCATCCACAATGCGGATTTTGAGACCACCTTGTACTTCGTCCCAGTTGAGCTTAGTCGACCATGCGCGCTTACTATAAGAAACACGGGGACGTTGGTCAGTATTGGTCTGATCCGTGTCTGGAATTTGAGTAGGATCGGCTAAATTGACAGTTCTTAATAAAACCCCATCTTTGTAAATTTCAGCCGCTAATTTATTAATATCACCCATTTCAAGAGTAGGCGTCACTAATAACAGCGCTTCTTTTTCTGCCGTCAGGCGCGGCATATTTTTTGCTTCGTTACCCTGTGGATCAACAGTATGATTTTGACCAAACTGAATCATCGCTTGGAAATCGCCAACTAAATCTGGACGAATTTCTCGAATTTCTCCCGCTCTACCATCGTGGTCAAAAAACCCTAATAAATAAAAATCAGCAATATCCTTTTTTGGTTCTGGATATTTGATTGGTGTACTTGGTTCAAGTGGCGTTGCAGGAATACTGGTTACTGGTGGTACAAGTGATGATGTGCTTCCATCACCTTCACCACAAGCAGAAAGCATAATAGATACGACACCAATGCTTAGCGCTTTTACTGGAAATGCTATTGTATTTTTCAAGTTATTACCCTAATAATAGTTTAGGGCAATATAACAGCTATGTTAGTATATTGTACGACTTTTGTTCAATTAATAATAATAAGTTTTGTTTTTATATGTTATAAAAACTAATTTTTATTGTTTAATATGTTTCATTTATTACTAATGCTCTTGCTAATTTATTTTTGGGTTGTCTGCTTCAGTAATGATATCGCCTTTATGATTAAAGAGATTAGCATTGGTTTTAATTTTAGAGTCATTCAAATCTTTAGGAATAAGAATCTCATTATCGTGCTCGTCGCATTCAACATCACTGTCTTTATCATAAGCTAGTGGGTCAAAGTGTGGCGTGCCTTCAATTGGCTCACTCTGGGCTAGTGGCATAGTGGTTGCCGAGGTTTTTCTAAATAAACTTGATTGACTGCCTTTGACACCTTTTCCATTAGAATCGGCTTTTTTACGTGGCTCGCTATTGGCAAAAATAACATTTAACGGTACATCTAACTGTTGCTTGGCATAAGCTTCCGTATTCTCAAAACGATTGACTAGCAAGCTAAGCCAAGGTTTTTGATCCTCTGGGCTCATCTCATCTAGCTCATGTTTGATAGGTAAAGGGTAGGGTAGCGTGCGATAAAAATCCCATAACGTCATTTTACTCAAATCTTTCTTGAGCACATAATCATTATCTTCAGTCATAGTAATTAAGTTGCTGTCTTGCAAATAATTAATATAGGTATACCATTTTGGCAACTCTTTGCGTCCTAGCACATTACGTAGCGCTTGTTCGCTTACCGCTTCCCCTTTTAAATGATGGGTATAAACGAGGTTTAGCATATCGAGCAAACTTAGGAGCGGGTGGCGTGGATAGACCTCTTCAGTCTCAAAAATCGTCAAGGTATAGCTGATTTCAACGCCTAATAGGATTAAATTCCAAGACAAATATATCCATAGTAAGAAGATGGGCAGTGCCGCGAAAGCCCCATAAATCGCTTCATAACTGGTGAAGTTTGCCATTACTGTACCAAACAGATTCTTCATCAGCTCAAATACGATAGCGACAAAGAGACCGGCAATGGCTGCATTTTTCGCGGGTACGCGCGCTTTTGGGATGAACCAGTACATACCAATGAAGCCTGCGACAGTGATACCAATGGATACAGCTTGTACCCAAAAAGACCAGTCAATGCCATAACCGGCGATTTGTCGATTTAAAAAACTCAAGCTTTGCACCGCACTTGAGGCGATAAAAGCCGTACCCAAGACCAGTGGTCCTAATGTCACTATGGTCCAATAGCGCAGCATGCTTTTTATGCCGCCTGAGCGATTTTCTACTCGCCAGATTTGGTTAAAAGCGCGCTCAATAGTTGTTAATGTCATAATGGTCGTAAAAAATAACACCATCGCCCCAATGATGGTTAAATTTGATGATTTTTCAGCAAAGCTATTGATATACTCACTGACCTGCATACTTGATTGTGGTAGCAAGTTGCTGTAAATCACTTCATATATCTGTGCTCTAACGGATGCAAGTGCTGGTACCGAAGATAGAATCATCAATAGGACAGTTAGGACTGGTACAATCGACAGCATAGTTGTATAGGTCAGCGATGCAGCCTTTTGCTGGCAATTGTCTTCAAAAAAGTGCCGAGTCAAGAATCGTAAGAATTGAAACCAGCGTTGATGTAAAAACGGGATTTTTTTTGATAAATTTTCCATATCGACCATTTAGCAGGTATTTGAGTGACAGTAGTGTAACAAACATGCGCTGTTACCATCTGCGGTTTAATTGTGTCAAAATGCACAGCATCAACCTATCTAACAGGTTATTAGCGACAAGGTGTACCAAGGCTGTTTGCATGTCAGTGAATGACTGGGGCATAATATATACCTGCATTTAGGCTATCTGTCACAGGTTGCGTATAGCTATGTAATAAGCAAAGCTTTATGCTTAAGATGTGGCTATATAGAAGCTGTTGTAGGTGATTAGAATCAACAATAATATTAATGGTTTTATGAGGAAGTATTGCTAATGAGTCAGACCGCCCCTTATGTTTTGGTGCTTTATTATTCAAATTACGGTACGACTAAGACATTGGCTTATGCTATCGCTCAAGGTATTGAGGATGCTGGTATGACAGCCCGTATCCGCACGGTACCAACGGTTGCACCCGAAACCACATCGAGCAAGCCTGCAATACCTGATGAAGGTGATTTATATTGCACCATGGACGATTTAAAAGACTGTATGGGTTTGGCGCTTGGTAGCCCGACGCACTTTGGTAATATGGCCGCCCCCATGAAATACTTTTGGGACAATACTGTTACCCTTTGGCTAGCAGGTAATCTACAGAACAAACCTGCCGCTGTATTTACTGCCACCGGCTCGATGCATGGCGGGCAGGAGACAACGTTGTTGACCATGATGTTGCCATTGATGCATCATGGCATGATCCTTGTTGGCGTGCCGTATGCTGAGCCTGCGCTCAATCGTACGCATCGTGGTGGATCGCCTTATGGTGCCAGTCACGTGAGTGGCGCGTTACATGATCAACCCGTCTCAGCTGATGAGCGCGAGTTGGCTATCGCCCAAGGTCGACGCTTGGCTATTAGTGCTACTGCATTGGCGCAAGCTAACTGGACTCGTTAAGCGGATTTTTATAGCATGCAACGTCTTATATAACGCTATTAATTAGGAAATAAGTATATCTAATGGTCACAAACCGCTCCGATAGTGAGATAAATGCAAGCGCACCAGCAAAAAAATCTGCCAAAGCTGTTAAGGGCAAAAAGCCTATTACGCCCATTCGTCAACGCCTGATGGTGACTTGGCTGATTTGGTTGGTTTATAGACTGCTTGGGCTACCTATTTTTATTAGTGTTTTTAATCCCAGTAGCCCTGATATCATTGGTGGTATCGCATGGCAAGCGCTGTGGCTAATACCTGCATTTTTCTTAACGCCAGCGATACTAAGGGGTCGTTCGCCGTATGTGCTATTGATAGGCAGTATGTTTACCTTGGTTTATTTGGGGGCGAGTGGTGTGGTGCTGTTTACCCGCGCTTATGGTAGCAGTTGGGCGGAGATAGTGGTTTATCTGCTTGATTTTGTCTTATTACTGGCAATCAATGTCTGGTTATTTATTCTACTAAAACGCCTCCCTTCAATGAACAACGTTGTTAAGCAACCACGTTAATTAATTTAGCTAAGTTTAAGACATAAAAAAGCGGCACTTTATTTAGAGCGCCGCTTTTTTTATACTATTTTTGCTTGATTCATACAGGGTTTAATTCACCTTGGTTAACTCTAAATCCATCTTTTTGCCATCATTAATTTGGCTCACTTTTACTGGTAGGTAATCTAAGCTTGGTGCTAGCCAAAAACTGGTAGAACGACTATTGTCATCGTGGATACGGTCGACACGTACGGTATCAAATGTACCCGCTGGAACGGTAATCTTGGTATTACCCGATTTTTTGAAAGGCGTTTTTTCTATTTTGTCTTTTTTCGCCATGTAATAGTTGCCAGAAAATTTATCGTTTAATAAATCTTGGCGAATTTGTACTTCCAAACTCAAATCGTCAAAGGCTTGTTGCGCCATGTTCATGGTTGTCGATTTGCCTTTATAGTTACTCACCACCTTTTTACTACTTGGATTAAAGTCTAATTTGTGCGTACGGCCAACGCCTAATAGCTTATAAGTGGTACTTGCTTGACTCGGAATGACATTATTGCCGTTGATGGTAAAAGTACTGTTTTGCGAAGCGCTTGCGACACCTGCCACCCGAGCATTGACATTATATTTCCAAGTATTACCCGCTTTTTCCAGAGTACGAGTGGCAGTACCTTTATATTTGTCTTCAACCGTAAAGCTGTAGTTGGCGCTTGAAGGTTCGATACTCTTTGCGCTGGCAAGGGTAGGTGCGGTCATACTTAAAGCTCCAATCGTAGCAATACTCGCCCCAGTGGTTAAAGCGGTTAAAAACTGAGACTGGCGGCGTTTGGTATTATCAGCATCGGTTGATGATGATTTTTGATTGTTCGATAAAAAACTCATGGATATTCCTTAATTGCTATTTATGGCATTGCTTATAACTATTATTGTAATCCCAAGAACTATAATGGTCATGGGCTGTTGCCTTTTCAAGAGTGAAGGCCGTCCCTGTGGTGTTGCTATTGTAGCCAACGTTGCTGGCTTTGAGTACGATATCATGAGACGTCACTTGCTGTAAGTTTCCTAAGAAAGGATAAGTTAATCGGTCAGTTGCAAACGATATGGGGTAGCTTAATTGATTCAATTCAGTATTGAAATTTACCTCTCAGATCGCTGATTTTAAAATCCTGCTAAAGCCTTTAATACAGTGCAATCCAATCAAATGACTTTTCATAAACGTCATTACCACCTAAATAACCCATGATATGCAAAATTCTTGTAAATTTTTGGGCTTTACACTTGAAGCTAACTCACTTTGCCCCCACTTTTTGATACAAGCTCAAAGCTTATCTTTAGAATGCTGTTTTAAGCAGTAATGCCTACAGATATTGGTATTGAGACTATTAATTCAAATAAACCCTTACTGTAAATAACCAAATTATTGGAGACATATTGATGAATATTCGTCCTTTACATGATCGTATTGTTGTCCGCCGCATAGAAGAAGAAACAAAAACGGCTGGTGGTATCTTGCTCCCTGGTTCTGCTCAAGAAAAACCTTCACAAGGTGAAGTGCTAGCAACTGGTAACGGCCAGATTCGTGACAATGGTGAAACTCGCGCGTTAGATGTAAAAGCTGGCGACAAAGTCCTGTTCGGTCAATATGCTGGTCAAACCGTGAAAGTTGACGGCGAAGAACTATTGATTATGAAAGAATCTGATGTGTTGGGTGTGCTAGAAGGTTAGTCATTTTGAGTATATTTTTATACTCAGCACATTTTTGACAATAGTTTTTGATAAGAATATATCAACTCATTTAATTGCATTCTCATACTTATAATAGTGGAGTAATTTAACATGGCAAAAGACGTGAAATTCGGCATTGATGCCCGTAAACAAATGATGGACGGCGTAAACGTTCTAGCAAACGCAGTACGCGTAACCCTAGGGCCTAAAGGTCGTAACGTGGTTATCGATAAATCTTTCGGCGCTCCTACCATCACTAAAGATGGTGTATCAGTTGCCAAAGAAATCGAGCTTGAAAACAAATTTGAAAACATGGGTGCTCAATTGGTCCGTGAAGTCGCTAGCCGCACAAATGATGTCGCTGGTGATGGTACGACCACTGCTACAGTATTGGCTCAGTCAATCTTGCAAGAAGGCATGAAATCAGTTGCTGCTGGCATGAATCCAATGGATCTTAAGCGCGGTATCGACAAAGCAGTTCGCGCGGCTGTTGAGCAAATTCATTTGTTATCAACGCCAGCTGACGATTCAAAAGCAATCGCTCAAGTGGGTTCTATCTCTGCAAACTCAGACACCAAAATCGGTGACTTGATTGCGCAAGCGATGGAAAAAGTAGGCAAGCAAGGCGTTATCACGGTAGAAGAAGGTTCAAGCTTTGAAGATACCTTAGAAGTTGTCGAAGGTATGCAGTTTGACCGTGGTTATATCAGCCCGTACTTTGCCAATAAGCAAGACAGCTTAACCGCTGAGTTTGAAAACCCATACATCTTGCTTGTTGACAAAAAAATCAGCAACATCCGTGAGATTGTGCCATTACTTGAGCAAGTAATGCAGCAGAGCAAACCATTGCTAATCATCGCTGAAGACGTAGAAAACGAAGCGCTAGCGACTCTTGTTGTTAACAACATGCGCGGCGGCTTAAAAACTTGTGCGGTTAAAGCACCAGGTTTTGGTGATCGTCGTAAAGCCATGCTAGAAGATATCGCGACTCTAACTGGTGGTACTGTTATCTCTGAAGAGATCGGTCTGAGCCTAGAGACGGCGACGCTTGAGCAATTGGGTACCGCTAAGAAAGTTACTGTCGGTAAAGAAAACACCGTAATCGTTGATGGTGCTGGTAACAAAGCTGATATCGATAATCGCGTTGCGTCTATCAACCGTCAAATCGAAGAGTCAACGTCTGACTACGATAAAGAAAAGCTACAAGAGCGTGTTGCGAAACTGGCAGGCGGCGTAGCAGTTATCAAAGTTGGCGCAGCGACCGAAACCGAAATGAAAGAGAAGAAAGATCGAGTTGATGATGCGCTACATGCGACTCGTGCAGCTGTTGAAGAAGGCGTTGTCCCTGGTGGCGGTGTTGCCTTAGTACGTGCAATGAATGCATTGTCTGAACTAAAAGGCGATAATGATGACCAAGACGCAGGTATCAATATCCTACGCCGCGCGATGGAAGCGCCACTACGTCAAATCGTAACCAACGCAGGCGAAGAAGCATCAGTAGTGGTTAACGAAGTGAAGAATGGTACTGGTAACTATGGTTACAATGCTGCCTCTGGTGAATACGGCGATATGCTAGAAATGGGTATCCTTGATCCAGCGAAAGTTGCTCGTTCAGCACTAGAAAACGCCGCGTCTGTTGCTGGCCTAATGCTGACTACCGAAGCCATGATTACTGACCTACCAGAAAAAGATGATGGTATGGCTGGCATGGGCGGTGCTAGTGGAATGGGCGGCATGGGTGGAATGGGCGGCATGATGTAATTTATGCCTTCTAATCTATACTTGCTTTAAATAATAAAGAACCCTAACTCAATGAGTTAGGGTTTTTTTATGTGCTTCACACTAGCTTAGTTAAACGCTCTAAATTATAATTAATTGAAATAAATATTTATATAAAGACATGATTATGCAGACTACTTTTAATGAGTTTTGTTCGAAATCTTTTGAATTCCGTGAGGCACTATTAAGAGAAACTAAGAATGTTTCGACATTTGAAAGACTTAAAAACAGGGATATAGCTACTCTAATCTTGGCAGATATATCTTCAGAGCATGGCCATGCGATTCATATTTTAGCAAAGAATCGTTGTAGTATTTCAGCAAGTAGCCTATTACGCTTACAGTTTGAGTCGTTATTAAGAGCAAAGTGGCTGTACTGGGTAGCTTCTAATAATGTTATTGAAAGGTTTAATAAGCCTTTAACTGAGCAGAATGTAAAGCAAGCAGAAAAAGGAATACCTACCATTAATATTATTTTATCGGAACTTGAGGTTAAAGTAGAAGAAGGAAAGGTTCCTAAAAAAGCATTAATGCTAATGCAAGAGTTTAAAGATATGGCTTTAAAAGCTTCTAATTCTTATGTTCATAGTGGAATGCATGCATTTTCTAGAAGAAAAGATGGATTTCCGGAACCATTAATGATTCAGATTCTACAGAACTCTAATGGATTAGAAGCTTTAAAAGCAATGTTACTTGTGACACTAGTCCAATCTAATGAAATAATGCAAGAAGTACTTAATCTCCAATATATTTATTTAGATTGTTTACCAATGTATACACCGGAAATCATGGATAGGTTCTACGGCATTTCATGATAAAAGCTTAAATAATTAAGTTATATTAATGTGTTAGGAGGAACGGCTATTTATTTATCCGCCGCATCTCGTCTAAACGTCCATGTTTTATCATCAGAAGCCTTTTCACAGTAATAATACCCTGCTAAATCAAACTGCTTTAGCTGCTCAGCATTGGTCAGCTTGTTATCAGCGGCATATTTCACCATTAGGCCACGTGCTTTTTTAGCATAAAAGCTAATCACTTTATATTGACCATTTTGTTCATCTTCAAATCGTGGCGTGATAATTTCAGCGTCTAGCCCCTTTTTCTTTATAACTTTGAAATATTCATTAGACGCAAGATTAATCAAAACCTTGTCATTACTATCTGCCATACGCGCATTAATAACGTCAGTCACTTCTTTTCCCCAAAACTCATAAAGATTATCACCACGCTCGTTTTTTAGCTTGGTGCCCATCTCTAAGCGATAAGGCTGAATCAAATCCAACGGTTTTAACACGCCATATAGTCCAGACAAAATACCCAGATGTTCATTGACATAGATGGCTGTGTCTTTATCCATGTGATACATATCGAGACCAGTATAAACATCACCATCGAACAAATAGCCTGCAGGTTTGGCATTGTCTAAAGTAAATGGCTTATCGTTGCTCCAACTCCATTGTTGATTGCGTTCAGCGTTTAGTTGGGCTAAGTCGTCAGATATGCTCATCAATTCTTGTAAATCAATTGGTTCTTTTGATTTTAAATTTTTCATTAATGCTTGTGAATGTTCAATTAACTCAGGCTGACTGTAGTGGTTGCCTAGGTTTACTGGCACAGCGTCTTTCTCATTTAAAGATTTGGCAGGGGAGAGTAAAAAATACATCGTCATTCCTTATTATAGTGATTCAATGGGCATTCTACTTATGTATCAAGTTTTCTTATTATACGATATGCAGCATTTTATCTTGACCTACTCATCGCTATTTTGTGTTTTTTAACGTTACCCCTAAAAATGACAAACATTTAAGCGATTTTTAGGGGTAGGAGCAGATATCTTGTCAGGCTTAGCGTTTCATTGAAAAGGAAAAATTTTTAATATAACAATAAAAGTTATGTAGATGGTGTAAATACCTAACTTTTTATTTTACTTGTGGGTCATCATTAGGCAATGAAAGTTGGCAGATGATATCTCTATAATAAAAAGGAATGATGGAAAAGTATCTATCATTTATTAAATTGATGA
Organism: Psychrobacter muriicola 2pS; assembly: GCF_904846535.1. NCBI lineage: Bacteria > Pseudomonadati > Pseudomonadota > Gammaproteobacteria > Moraxellales > Moraxellaceae > Psychrobacter > Psychrobacter muriicola. The sequence goes on along the minus strand of NZ_CAJHBC010000008.1, from coordinate 14,102 downwards.
CCTTCGGTCGTAATGTTACATTAATAATGACCAAAGGTCTTTTTGTCCCCTGTGCTTTTTAAATATGCGTTGAGGGTATTAAAGGTAGTCGTGAGACGTAAGTATAGTCATTAGACGTAAGTAAGGAGACGGTATGAAAATCGGTGTAATCAGTGCGGATATCGCGAGCGAGAGCCGTGTAGCGCTAACCCCAGATGCAGTTAAAAAATTGCGTAAGCTTGGGTTTGAAGTTGTCATACAGTCAGGTGCAGGTCAAGCAGCATATTATGCTGATGAGCTGTATCAGGCTGCAGGCGCCGACATTGCCAACAGCAGCGCCGAGGTAATCACACAGTCTCGAATTATTACCACCGTCAATGACCTACCAGCGGAAGCCGTTGATGACTTGTCACCTGGTCAGATTGTCATTGGCATGCTTGATCCTTATCGTAATACTCAGCTTGACACTTATGCGGCTAAAGGTACGACGGCCTTTGCAATGGAACTCTTGCCTCGCACATTGTCACGTGCACAAAATATGGATGTATTGTCATCGCAGGCTAACCTTGCCGGTTATAAAGCGGTATTGCTAGCAGCTAATGAATATTCGCGTCCCTTTCCTATGTTTATGACCTCAGCAGGGACGGTCAAGCCAGCCAAAGTAGTCATATTAGGCGTTGGGGTTGCAGGTCTGCAGGCGATTGCAACGGCAAAGCGCTTAGGTGCAGTCGTTGAAGCCAGTGATTTACGTCCGACCGCTCGCGAGCAAGTGGAGTCACTCGGTGGTAAATGGCTTGATGTCCCGATGAGTGCAGAGGAGGCTGAGACAGCTAAGTCCACAGGTGGTTATGCTTGGACGCCATCAGAGCAATATGTCAAAGATCAAGCGGCTGTCGTGGATAAAGCCTTGAGCAATGCTGATATCGTTATTACCACGGCACAGATTCCTGGACGTAATGCCCCGCGCTTAGTACATCAGGCAACCCTTGCCAAAATGAAAGCGGGTTCCGTGCTGATCGATATGGCTGCTGGAACGGGTGGCAACGTCGAAGGTAGTGTACCTAATGAGACCATCACCACGGACAATGGTGTGCGTATTGTTGGTGCTGCCAATATTCCATCAATGCTCGCCGCTCAGTCTTCAGACTTGTACGCCAATAACTTGGTTAACTTTATTACGACTTTAATTGCGCCTGCTAGCGATGATGCTTCAGCAAGTGACGCATCACCTAACTTATCGCTTAACTTAGACATGGAAGACGAGATTCAGGGCGCACTGGCAGTGACACATGACAGTCAGGTACGACTGGCTAAACGCTAGATTTTGACTGTTTATCAGGACATGTTTGTCACTATACATTGGCCAGTAATGAATAAATTTTTAGGAGGATTAGATGATTGCCACTATTTTAGCGGCAGCGCCAGCGGGTGCGGCCATGAGTAGTACACCATTTGTAGCGATTTTTACGGTATTTGTACTCGCTATTTTTGTCGGATACTACGTGGTTTGGGGCGTTACCCCTGCCTTGCACACACCACTGATGGCAGTAACCAATGCCTTATCAAGTATCGTCATCGTGGGTGCGATGCTACAGACTGTTAATATAGACGGCTCGATGTTTACACCGACCAGTTTGCTCGGTGCCTTTGCCGTATTTTTAGCCAGTATCAATATCTTCGGTGGCTTTGCCGTGACTGAGCGTATGCTTGCGATGTTTAAACCTAAAGTGAAAAAAGCACCCGCTCTTGAAACTAATGCAACAGAAACTGGAGGCGACGCATGAATGATTTCTCAACAATGATTGCGGCAAATGCTGATTGGTTTTATTTAGTAGGCGCTATCCTCTTTGTATTGACCTTACGTGGTTTATCTAGTCCAAAGACCGCTATCCGTGGTAACCGTTTTGGTATGGCAGCGATGGCGATTGCCGTCGTGACGACATTCTTTTTAGCAGAAGGCCCTGTCCTTTGGCTCATTATCGGCGCAATGGTTTTGGGTGCCCTTGTCGGTATGTGGAAAGCAAAAACAGTTGCGATGACCCAAATGCCAGAAACCGTTGCCTTGATGCATTCATTCGTCGGTTTGGCAGCGGTTGCGATTGCACTTGCGACGGTATTGCATACTGAGCAGCAGCATGGCGCCGTTGCCCGTGTTGAGCTATTTATCGGTTGCTTCATCGGTGCGATTACGTTCTCAGCTTCGGTCTTTGCCTTTGGTAAACTGGCGGCAAAAAGTTGGGCGAAAACATTGGTTGGCGGCTGGGTAAAACCTGTCCAAGCGCTACTATTTATTGCTATGATCGGCTTCGGTGGCGTATATTTCGTCACTGATTCGCTACCAGCGTTTTATGCGATGGCAGTGATTGCGGTAATCTTTGGTTGGATGTGGATTGCGCCAATCGGTGGCGGTGATATGCCAGTGGTTGTATCACTATTGAACTCGTTCTCAGGTTGGGCGGCAGCAGGAATTGGTTTCACGCTTGGTAACTCAATGTTGATTATCGCAGGTTCACTAGTCGGTTCATCAGGTGCGATCTTATCTTATATCATGTGTAAAGCCATGAACCGCTCATTACTCAATGTATTGTTCGGTGGGATGGGTACGTCAGCCGTGGCGGCAAGCGGCGATGATGGTGCACCGAAAAACTACAAGGCAGGCTCAGCAGAAGATGCAGGGTTCCTCATGTCTAACGCCAGCAGCGTGGTCATTGTACCGGGTTATGGTATGGCACAGGGCCGCGCACAGAATGCGGTAAAAGAGCTGTATGAATTGCTAAAAGAAGAAGGCGTTAACGTTCGTTTTGCCATTCATCCCGTTGCTGGTCGTATGCCAGGTCACATGAACGTACTATTGGCAGAAGCTGATGTGCCTTATGATGATATTTTAGAGATGGATGAGATCAACTCAGATTTCGCTAGTACAGATGTGGTCTTAGTTATCGGCGCAAACGATGTTGTGAATCCCTCTGCGAAAGATGATCCTACGTCTCCAATCTTTGGTATGCCGATTCTAGAAGTCAGCAAAGCCCAAACTGTGATGGTCATCAAGCGCTCAATGAGTACGGGTTATGCGGGTCTAGATAATAGCTTGTTCTACATGGATAAAACCATGATGATCTTTGGTGATGCTAAGAAAATGGTAGAAGAGATGGTACGTAGTATCAATGGTAGCGGTCATTAATAATTAAAATATGTTTTTGACTATTCGCTTTTACCTATAAGTTTTTAAACAAAGAAAGTCACTGAGGTGGCTTTTTTTGCGTTAAGGTACGCTGCATTTATAGCCAGTCGCTGTTTATATATTATATACAATAATTTATACCCAATAAATTTACATAAAATAAGCGTTAAGAGAGTCATTTATGAATATGTTGATACGTTTTTTTATTATGGTCAGCTTGCTAAAACAACAACTTAAGCAGCAATCAATAAGCGAGCGCCTTAGTACTGAGATCTTGATTGCACCGACGGTTCGTCATTATCGAGTGTTGCCGCATGATATGGGCTTTCGGAATCATCTACCTAATTATCGTTATTTGTCTTTTATTGAGCTAAACATTACTCGCTGGCTGATGGCATGCTGTCATCAAAAAGGTATTAAAACATTAGGTTGGGTTATCGCCATGCAAGAGATGGTTTATCTGAAAGAAATTAAATTCTTAGATAAAATGACGGTAAATAGTACGCTTGTCGGATGGGATAAAAAATACGTTTATTTTGAAACGCGCTTCTTTGTAAATAACCAGTTGATGGGCGTTGGTATGACGAAGTTTGTATTGACCAATAAAAAAGGCAAATGTGCACCAGAGATATTGGATATGATAGGCGAGCGGCTGAATGAGGTCATTGATACTTGGAATCAGCATCAAGTGGCGATTAAATCTGCCAAATCTGCTGAGCCGACTAAAACAACAAGTGCTGCATAACGAACTTGTCTATAATCAGTGGGCGAATTTTGGTAGGATAGCGGTTATTAAGTCGCCAATCAAATCACCAGTCAAATTGACCACTGGTTCGATGACGTGTATAAAAATGATTCAAAGTTAAGGAGCCACCATGACCCCGCAAAAATTAAAATGGACAGACAGCTTAGATATCGCGATTGAGCTGTATGAGAAATTTCCAGAGACCGATCCGCAGTACATTCGCTTTACCGATTTGCATCGCTGGGTGACTGAGCTTGAAGGCTTTGATGATGATCCGCAAAAATCAAATGAAGGCATCTTAGAAGCCATTCAAATGAATTGGATTGATGAAGCAGATTAAACTAACGTTGCAACGTTAATCGTTTTAAATATGATTTTAAATAAAAACCAAGTAAATATATAGGATAGACGGCATCATGACTTCACAAATTAAAGAGCTATCCGAAGCGATAGTGTGCAAGGGTATCAGTGCTCGTACCACTAACAATGCAGAAATCAGCCATGACACGGCCAAATTGGGTCGATTATGGCAAAAGTTTTATCAAAACCATAAGTCGCATCTTTCTGAAGGTGAAGATATTTATGGTATCTTCCATAACTATGAGAGCGATGACTTAGTAGGCGCTTTCGATGTGGTGGCAGGTTGGAAAGTAGACAGCGAGCAAGAGCAGCAAAGCGCTGGTAATTTAGTAACGGTCAATATTCCTGCAGGGAAATATTTGGTCTTTTCTGAAGAGGGCAGAATGCCTAATACTGTGATGAATGCTTGGGAAAAGGCATGGACATACTTTAATGATCGCAGCTGTGAGCATGTAAGAACGTACAATGTTGATTTTGAGCATTATATTGGCGGCAATCTAGAGTATGGTAAAGTTGATCTCTATATTGGTATTGAGTGAAGCTATTGATTCTAAATAACTGAGTGAAAGCTCTTATAATCAATTCAAATAAATTTAATTATTAAGGCACATCAATTACTTAAAAGTAATGTTTTAGCAGTATTATACCTTAGCTATTATATCGGAGTAATAATGAGTCAGTTAGAGCCAAATTCTCAAGATAGGTTGGTTAGCATTGCTAAAGCAGTAGCAGGTACACTTCCATACATAGGAACTCTAGTCTCAGAACTGCTTGATAGCGTTGTCCCTAATCTGAGGTTCGAACGTATAGTAGTATTTCTTCAAGAGTTAGACTTAAAAGTATCTCAAATCGATGAAAAGCTTGAACACTTTAAGTTAAATTTAAATAGTGAGGAAGGCATAGATTTACTAGAGGAAGGTATGCTACAGGCTTCTCGTTCGATAAGTCATGAACGTAAAGAGAGACTTGCATCTATACTTGAAAAGTCCTTGGGTAAACAAGATTTAAAATATGAAGAATCAAGGAAAATTCTCAATATATTTAGAGAGTTAACCGATCCTGAGATAATTTGGTTGATATATTATTCTCTTGAACCAAGACTTGGCAAAGGTCCACATTCTGATTGGATATTACAGCACCCAGATGTTTTGTATCCGATATCTAGAGATAATACTGCTTCTGATGAGCAACTGGAGAAAGCTGCATTGCAAGATAGCTATAAAGACACATTACTACGCTTTGGACTAGTTAAAAGCAACGGTCGTACAACACATATGACAACTTTAGGTGAAATGGTTATAGGGTATATTAAAGATTAAAGCTGTATTTTAGAGTAACAAAAAAAGCGCCAAATCTGTATCAGATGGCGCTTTTTGACTTTTACTGATAGGATTTATTAATCCAGTAGCAAATTCTCTAAAATTCCCTCATAAATTTGCGCAAGCTTTCCTAGATCATCGACTTCTACTTTTTCGTCAACTTGATGAATTGTCGCATTACGTACACCCAATTCAACCACTTGTGCACCAGTCGGGGCGATAAAGCGTCCATCTGATGTGCCACCAGACGTAGATAATGTGGTATCAACATCGGTCACTGCTTTAATCGCACGCTGGCAGGCAGACACTAGCTTACCTTCAGGGGTCAAAAATGGCTGACCAGATAACTTCCAATGGATGTCATAACTGGCTTTACTGTCAGCAAAATGCTTATCAAAGATGGCGTGAGTTTTGGTTTTTAGCTCTTCTTCAGTTGTTTCCGTTGAAAAGCGGAAATTGAAGATAACTTTTAACGTTTCAGGAATGACATTGGTGGCACCTGTACCGCCATTAATATTAGAAATTTGCAGCGAAGTCGCAGGGAAGTAGTCATTGCCATTATCCCAAGTAGCGGCAGTCAATTCCGCCAAGGCTGCCATCGTTGCATGAATAGGGTTGCAGGCTAAATGCGGGTAAGCAACATGACCTTGTTTGCCAGTGACCGTAAGTTCCGCCCCCAATGAGCCGCGGCGACCGTTTTTAATGATATCGCCAAGCGTATCCGTGCTCGATGGTTCGCCAACGAGGCAATACGTGATTTTTTCGTTACGGGCTTCTAAGGTCTCAATGACTTTGACCGTGCCATTGATAGACGGGCCTTCTTCATCTGAGGTGATTAAAAAAGCAATAGAGCCTTTATGTTCAGGATAATTAGCGACGAAACGCTCGGCAGCGACGGTAAAAGCAGCAATGCCCGTTTTCATGTCAGCCGCACCGCGAGCCCATAGGTAACCATCAGCGATGGTTGGCGTAAATGGCGGATAAGTCCAATTGTTTTCATCACCTGTTGGCACGACGTCGGTATGACCAGCAAAACAGATAACTGGATCAGTGGTGCCACGGCGCGCCCATAAATTTTTGACTTCTGCATGTTCGCCGCTTTGATCTCTATCGCCAAAATACATAAATTCGCAGTCAAACCCAGCTTGTGATAATCGTTCTGACAAGATATCTTGGCAGCCATCATCATCTGGTGTGACGGAAGGACGTTCAAGTAGAGCAATACTTAAATCTAGTGTTTGCTGCTGATGGTTTTCTGGTTGATGGGTGCTTTGTTTATTGAAGTCCGACATGAATAAACCTTTTTATTATGAATTAAAATGATAAATTTTTAAGATTGGCAGCCACGATAAAATCAGTCATTGTTTTATACTTATTACTTACTTTTTCTGATAGCTGATGAATTTTAAATATTGTCTTCAACAAAAGGCACCAAACCATCACGGCGCATCCACGTAGCGATAGAATAACGCTGCCGATGGGCAATTTGCACTTGATGTTGTAGGTCACTGTCAAATATCACCAATCTATTGGCGACAGGCATGACGTTATGATGAACGCCATGTTTATCAATGACTTCTAGTGCGCCACCGTCAGTTGGTTCCCATTCGTCATTGAGATAAAACACCGCAGAGATAACGCGTTCATCACGCCCAGCCGGATTGTCACTATGCCATTGGTAGCCGAACCCCACCGGGTAGCAAGCATAATGCGCTTCACTGTGGCGAATACCCGCAAATAAACTGCGATTAAACAAGGCGGCAAGCGCATTGATGCTTTGCAAATAATAATAACCTGCAAAGAAGTTTTCTGTAATCCAGCGGATGCGATCACCGCGAATATCGCTGACACGAATACCGGCCGTGAGCTCTGCGTCACGATAGTTAATAAAGCCACTCTCTGCTTGCAAGGCTAACAGCGCTTTCGTTTCAAAGACATCATCAATAATTATCCAGCCATCTTCAACGAATGTATCCAGTTGTGTATCAGTCAGCTTATCTTGCCAACTGATCTCAAAATCAGACGGTTGTAATATGTGCTGAGTCAGTGGCTTTTGGCTTGGATCATCACTATGTGGAAACAATAAAGGTGGATTATCTTCTCCTATCGGATTATCAATCACCAACTTTGTCACATCAAGATTGCTAATAATTTCTGTCATTTCGTCTCACTATGGTCAGTTAGCTAGCAATACATAGCCAATCAATGCCTTTTTACCAAAACCATCGTTATCTTTTACTCTGCCTATGCTACCATAGATGTAATTTTTCTTATTTAAACTTTTGAGATTATGAACTATAAACACGCCTACCACGCTGGTAACTTTGCTGATGTGGTTAAACACATTTTATTGGTACAACTCCTTAATCAATTGGGGCAAAAAAACAAACCTTTTTATGTGCTTGATGCTTATGGTGGTCGCGGACTGTATTCACTGAGCAGTGAAGAGGCGCGCAAGACAGGTGAGGCCAAAGGTGGTATCCAAGCGTTATTAAATGCCAATACCGATAAGGCACCCGCTGCTGTCAAAGATTATATGGAAGGCATTAAGCAAGCCCGTTTCACTTATGACAATAAAGTCTATCCTGGTTCTCCTTGGTGGGTTGCCCATCATATCGAGAAAAATCCAGATGCGGGTGTGCGCGGTGAAGCTTTTGAAGCCAAAGCTAGCGAATATGATGCGCTAAATTATCAGTTGCACAAGTTACCCATTGGTATACAGCATCGTGATGCCTTTGAAGGTATTACCGCCGTTATTCCGCCAAAAGAAAAGCGTGGTCTGATTTTTCTTGATCCTCCTTATGAGCAAGAGCACAAAGATTTTACCCGTCTGATAAACCTACTCGTTGCGGCTTATAATAAATGGCCACAAGGCACTTACGCGCTTTGGTTCCCTATTAAGAACGTTGAAGCTGTTGAGCTGTTTTATAAAAAGCTTAAGCGTACTGAAATGCGCCGCCAGCTGGTTTGTGAGCTGAATATTTATCCAAATGATGTGGCGGTTGGTCTTAACGGAACAGGTTTATTGGTTATCAATCCACCTTGGCAATTTGATAATCATGCACGTGAGATATTACGCTTCTTACAGCCTGCGTTAAAAGTGGCTGATGCTCCAGACTTAACGCCTGATAGCGCAACCAATGTACGCTGGCTAGTCGGCGAATAACAATCTCTGCGAATAACAATGTCGGCAAATAAGGATATTGAGATGACTAACGTGCAATTACCTAAAGACGAATCAAATCATCCGCCCCTAAATGATGGGTTGTTGCAAGACAGTGCGGCAACACAGCCCCCCTTTGTCGATGAGCACGAGTTTAATATTCGCTTAGCGGATAATGAAAATTATGATGGCTTGACCTTTGAGGTAATTGAAGCAGAAGTTGCTGAAGGGCAGAGGGTTGTAAGTCGCGGTGTCTATCTAGCGCCAAATTTGATTACAACCTTGTCACTGCTTTCCGGCTTCTATTCGATCTTGGCCAGTACGCAAGGCGAGTTTTACAAAGCGTCTCTAGCCATTTTTTTGTCCGCTATTCTTGATGGCGCTGATGGGCGGGTCGCACGTATGCTTAATGCGCAAAGCCCCTTTGGCGAGCAATATGATTCGCTTGCCGATATGCTAGCGTTTGGCGTAGCACCTGCTATTTTAATTTATAGCTTTGCTCTAGAACCACTTGGTCGTATTGGTCTTGGCTGTGCGTTTGTTTTTACCGCTTGCGGTGCTTTTCGTTTGGCACGCTTTAACGTGCAGGTTGGTATCGTCGATAAAAAATACTTCGTCGGTTTGGCAAGTCCGCTTGCCGCCATTTTGGTTACTGCGGCTGTGATGGTTGCGGTTGATCATAATGAGTGGATTGGACAGTACGATACGGCAGTTATGTTCTTATTCGCAGCTTGGGTCGTTGTTTGTGGCTTGCTGATGGTCAGTAACGTCAAATACTATAGCTTTAAAGAATTTGATAAAAAGAAAGTCCCCTTCGTTGTTCTTATCATTGGCGTACTTGTCATGAGTATTGTGCTTTATGATATACCTGTTGGTATCTTGGCGATTGGTATTATTTATGCGTTATCGGGTATTGTTACGACATTGAAAGCCAAAGCAGAGCATTAATATGACTGACATATCCTGCTTTATTCCTTACAAGAGTTGAGATTGTAAGTTATAAACACAAAAAACCCCTCTTATTTTTAATAAGAGGGGTTTTTTGTGTTTTTTTATTTGGTGCGAGGAAAACTTATACATAAGTACAGGTTTGTAGGCTTTCTTAGCCATTAGTAAGCTTACTCTGAAATGCGTCTCAGCTCATCATGTCATATCTACCGTTTATCTGTAATATTGTATTTTTTCTTTACATATTAAAGGTGTTTTTGATACATTTGAAATATTATCTATACAAATATATACATTTTTGTGTTTTTTGTTGTTATGAGGTTTTATTCTTGTTTTGAAAGATAAAGATTTCTAGGTAGTAACTCGAAAGTGGTTTTACTGAATTTCAGCAGAACAGTTCATCCGTTATTTATTTGGTACAACAAAACATAGCTCTATTTTATACGGCAATATAATCAAATACCTTACCAGTAATGCTACATACACTTAGGATTCTCTCATGTTAAACCATGTTTACCGCGTTGTCTTTAATCGTTCTACAGGGTGTTATACAGCTGTTAGTGAAATCAGCAAGTCGGGCGGAAAGTCCAATAATAGATCAAGTCAAGTGGGCACAGTGCCAGCTGCGATATTAGGAAAGTCACTACGCCGGAGTGCTATAGGGGTTGCTATTGCTGGCGTGCTGGGATTGACGGCAATGAGTAGTCAGGCAGACGTGTGTATAACGCAGACCGGTGGAACAAATGGCAGTACTTCTCCGTCACCTGATTCTATAGCTTGTGGGTATTTCAACACAACGCAAAATGGAGCCAGCTCAGCAGTAGGTTTTCAAAATAGAGCTGAAGGTGTTTATAGCTCAGCTGTCGGTACTAGAAACACTGCTTCTAATGAAAGTAGCTCAGCGATAGGTGCTTACAATAGCGCCTTAGGTATTAATAGTTCTGCTATAGGGTCGCAAAACAGTGCTGATCAGCTAGGAAGTTCCGCATTAGGCATACTAAACAAAGTGGACAATACCTATAGTACGGCAGTAGGTGCTAGCAACATAGTGAATGGACAAATGGCTTTAGGGTCAGGGTATAAGAACATAGCTTCTGGTCGATTCAGTTCAGCAGTAGGTTACGTCAACACCTCTGGAGGTCAATATAGCTTGGCAATAGGTAGTGACAACTCAACTGTTGAAGACCGTAGTACCGCAATTGGTAGTCTAAACGTAGCCTCAAAGCTGAATAGTTCAGCAGTGGGTTATAGCAACGAGGCCTCTGGTGAACGTAGCTCAGCATTGGGTAATGACAACACTGCTTCAGGTAGCGACAGTTCAGCAGTGGGTCGCATCAACTTAGCTTCGGGTAATGAAAGCGCAGCAGTGGGTCGTATTAACACAGCTTCTGGTATTGCTAGCACAGCGATAGGTGTTGCTAACCAATCTTCATCTAATAATAGCTCAGCGTTGGGTACTGGAAACAGAGCTTTAGGCAGTGACAGCTCAGCGATGGGTCGTGCCAACTTTGCATCAGGTCTTAATAGTTCAGCATCAGGTTACCTTAACCAAGCCACAGGTAACAATAGCTCAGCAGTGGGTTATAGCAATATAGCGTCAGGCTATGCCAGCTCAGCATTAGGTGGTTATAGTAGAGCCGATGCTAGTGGGGCTACTGCACTCGGTAGTGGCAGTACATTTGCAGTAGCTTCTGTTGAGGGTGCTACTGTGCAAGCGGACTTCACGGCTGCAGCCACACAGGTTGAGACAGACGCTCAAGGCCGTAGGTTTAAAGCAGACGGCGTTGGTGGTTTAATCTATGAATTTGTACCGACAGACTATGAAGCATTAGGCATCGGTGCTACGGCAAGCGGTATCCGAGCAGTTGCGCTTGGTACTAACGCAGTAGCTGATAAGCGTGACAGCATTGCATTAGGATCGAAAAGTAAAACGACTACTGTAACTGGTGTGGCAGGTTATTCAGCTAATAGCGATACTAGCCCTATTTGGCAGTCAACTCTTGGTGCTGTTAGTGTTGGTGATACCAGTAACGCTAGTCCGAGCCAATGGCAGACCCGTCAGATTACTGGTGTAGCAGCAGGTACAACTGATACAGATGCAGTGAACATTGCGCAATTAAAAAGACTGGAAACGACGGGTGTTTCTTATTTCGGCAATGTAGCCGCTGCTTTGGGTGGGGGCGCGCAGCTTAACAGCATGGGTGTATTTCAAGCGCCCAAATATCGAATAAGCAATGCAGACTACAACAATGTGGGTGCAGCATTCACTGCAGTTGATGGCAAGTTGACGGATTTACAAACACAGATAAATACAATTGAGTTAACACCAGGACCTAAAGGTGATCAGGGTGAGAAAGGAGATGCTGGTCCACAAGGCCCAGCTGGCCAGAATGGAGCAGATGGTTTAAATGGTGCTGACGGTAAAGATGGGACTAATGGCATTGATGGCGCTCAGGGTCCAGTTGGCTCACAAGGCCCAGCTGGTCAAAACGGTGTTGATGGCTTGAATGGTAAAGATGGCTCACAAGGCCCAGCTGGTCAAAACGGTGTTGATGGCTTGAATGGTAAAGATGGCTCACAAGGCCCAGCTGGTCAAAACGGTGTTGATGGTTTGAATGGTGCTGACGGTAAAGATGGGACTAATGGCATTGATGGTGCTCAGGGTCCAGTTGGCTCACAAGGCCCAGCTGGTCAAAACGGTGTTGATGGTTTGAACGGTAAAGATGGTACCCAAGGCTCAGCCGGTCAGAACGGAGCAGATGGTTTGAATGGTGCTGACGGTAAAGATGGGACTAATGGCATTGATGGTGCTCAGGGTCCAGTTGGCTCACAAGGCTCAGCCGGTCAGAACGGAGCAGATGGTTTGAATGGTGCTGACGGTAAAGATGGAACTAATGGCATTGATGGTGCCCAAGGAGACAAAGGTGATTCAGGTATCAGCGAAGAAGCTAGAGTTGAATTAGAAAATAAAATTGAACAAAGCAAAGAGCATTTCGTTAGTGTTAACACTTCGGGGACCATAGCTGAAGTTAACTATAATAACGAAGGAGCTACAGGCAATGGGTCAATCGCTATTGGTGTCGGTGCTCAATCAATGGGAAAAAATAGCGTGTCAGTTGGAATAGGTTCAACAGTAACTGGTAATAGCTCAATTAGTGTTGGTACTAAAAATACTGTATCAGGTGACATGTCAGGAGCTATTGGTGATCCAAGTATCATCGGTGGTGACAGTAGCTATTCATTAGGCAATGATAATGTTATAGGCAATACTTCTAACAACGTTTCTGTAATAGGTAGCAATGCGAAAGTAGGTGCAACAGGTGCTGAAATAGTAGATGGTAACCCTGTTTTTACAGGAGTCACCGACGCATCAAACTCTATTGCTATTGGTGAGTCTGTAAACATTCAAGCCAAAGACGCAGTAGCTGTCGGTGCTAATAGCAGTGTAACTCATAGCAACGCGGTTGCATTAGGAGCAAACTCACAATCAACAGCTGCCAACACGGTATCGGTAGGTAATGCAAACAACCAACGCCGCATTACCAATGTCGCTGCTGGTATCAATCCAAATGATGCAGTTAACGTCTCTCAACTTAATCAAAATCGTGCAGAAGCTTTTGGTTATACAGATAGAAAAATAAATGATCTTGAAGGAGATACTTATTCAGCAGTTGCAGGTGCTTTAGCCTTTGGTGCGCTGCGCTATCCTAATGTTCCAGGAAAAGTCAGCGTTGGTCTAGGCGGTGGTACATGGGAAGGGGAAACAGGTTATGCAGTTGGTGTAGGTTACACCACATCTGACGGACACTTTTCTATTAGTAGCGCCTTTGGTGGTAGTGGTAGTCAAAACGGTGGCAACGTTGGTGTGAGCTATACTTTTGACTAACGGGTAGTTCTAGTAAATAAGAAAATAAATGGGCCTACTATTGTTTTTAATAGTAGGCCTAATCAATTGAGTTCGGAAAATTAGAAGATTTCTAAAAACTTCCTTTATCCAGTCCAAAGCCCTCGTAGACTGCCACCCTTTTCGAAAGGCAAGTGGTTTGGAAGCTTAGATAATCAAGCTATTTCACACTAAATAGAAATTACCTCTTGACTCAAGATTTAAAGCGTCTATAATACGCCCACACAAGACGGACTGGCAGTGATTAGTGTGTAGATTACACATAAATAACGCAGTTAACTTGAAGAAACAAATTATAAAAAAGCTTGACAATTCATATCATTATGATAAGATAGTCGGCTCGCTAGATGGCTTAACCGGCAACGGACTAAGGCAGACAGTGAAAGCAATACCCTATATATCAGTTACTGGACGACAGTGATTGAGCACTATTTAAAAGCATAACTAAAGAACAACTTGTGTGGATTTTTGCTGATTCAGAATGCTAAAAAATAAAGTTGACT
>NZ_CAJHBC010000007.1:0-139244 GCF_904846535.1 Psychrobacter muriicola 2pS | reverse complement strand
AAAATCACCTAAACAAAGCTTTGCCGTTAATGATTATTGGGTATAATCGAACACAATAACGATAATATTACCTCTCTATGCAAGGACACTCATATGACATTACCTTCAGCAGGCGCACGCTTTCGCAGTGCTCTAACTCAAAAAAAAGACAATAACCAACCGCTACAGATTGCAGGTGCTATCAACGCTTATACCGCTATGATGGCAACCCAGGTCGGTCATCAAGCGTTGTACCTCTCTGGTGCTGGCGTGGCAAACGCTTCATTTGGTTTGCCCGACCTTGGCATGACCAGTCTTGATAATGTACTAGAAGATGCCCGCCGTATTACCGATGCAGTCGATACGCCATTATTGGTTGATATCGATACTGGCTTTGGCGGCGCGTTTAACATTGCTCAAACCATCAAAAAAATGGAGAAAGCAGGCGTTGCAGCGGTACATATCGAAGACCAAGTCGCGCAAAAGCGTTGTGGTCACCGCCCAAATAAAGAGATCGTCAGTATCTCAGAAATGGTTGATCGCCTAAAAGCCGCATTGGATGCCAAAACTGACACTGACTTTGTGGTAATGGCACGTACAGATGCACTATCGGTGGAAGGCTTAGACGCTGCTGTTGAGCGTGCCGTTGCTTTTCAAGAAGCGGGTGCAGACATGATCTTTGCAGAAGCCCTCACAGATATCGAGATGTATCGTAAATTTACTGATGTACTCGACATTCCAGTATTAGCAAACATGACAGAGTTTGGTCAGACAGATCTATATACCACTGACCAGCTGTATGGCGTGGGTGTCGATATGGTGCTCTATCCACTATCAGCCTTCCGCGCGATGAACAAAGCAGCGTTGAACGTTTATCAGCATCTATTGACTGATGGCACACAAGAAAAAGTTGTTGATACCATGCAGACTCGCATGGAGCTATATGATTTCTTAAACTATCATGAGTTTGAGCAGACACTAGACAAGCTATTTGCTGATAATAAGTAGTTAATGATTAGTCATTGGCAACTCCGATAGGATAAATCACCTTTGAGTGCTTTATCTTTTCGAAATCCGTCTTCATTTAATTTTAGGTTATTTATGTCATTTTTTACGTCTAATACTGTTGTCAAATCCTCACTACTTAGTAGCACGCTTGCTGCGCTGTTATTCATGACGGGCTGTGATAAAACACCAGAAACCGTTGAAGATACCACCACTGATGCGAGCGATACTGCTGTTACCCAAGCTGCACCATCAGATACTGATGCCCAAAACGACTTGGTCATGACAACGATTACGCTAGATACCGTCAACAGCCTACTATTTGCACCAGTTATTAATAGTGGGGCACTTAGTGCAGAGCAAGTCAGCTGCCTTGAATCACGTGATAAGAATTTGGGTAAAGCGGAAGTTGATCGTTTTTATAAGAGTCAGTTTACCGATGCAGAGTTAAAAGCGTTAGATGACTTTTATACATCAGATGTGGGGAAAAAGTTGATTGCTTTTGGCAATGAGCAATTGCGCGTCATGAATGGTGAAGAAGTTGCAACGCCAATGGCTGAACCTACTCCAGAAGAAATGACTGAGATTCAGACATTTATGGAGTCACCGCTGGGTGTCAAGTATATGAAGATCAATAATGCTGAAGGCGAAGGCAGCGCCATGGAAGTCTTGAATGGCCCTATCGAAGCTGAATTTAAGCGTTGTAATGTCGATTTAGATGGCCCAGAGGCTAAGTAGTATTTAACCAAAGCTGTAGTCAGTAATTCACTAATGAATGGATCACTGAACAAATTAATTATAAGAGCTCCCTTTATAAGTACTACCTTTTTCAACTCAAAAAAGCTACCCACAAAAGGAATGTAAACATGGCAGCACAAAACCAATCAACAAAAGTATTGTCAGGCGCAGGTCTACGCGGACAAGTCGCTGGCAAGACCGCTCTATCTACCGTCGGCAAATCAGGCTCTGGTCTGACCTATCGCGGTTATGATGTATCAGAGCTGGCAGATAAATGTATTTTTGAAGAAGTGGCCTATTTGCTACTATACGGCAACTTGCCTACTCAAAGTGAACTTGATGCCTATCAAGCTAAGCTCAAAAGCTTGCGCAGTTTGCCGCAAGCGCTAAAAGACGTTCTTGAGCGTATCCCAGCCGACTCCCATCCAATGGATGTGTTACGTACTGGTTGCTCTATGCTTGGTAATCTTGAGACCGAAACTGACTTTGCTGAGCAAAACGATAAAGCTGATCGTATGTTGGCCACATTTCCATCGATCATCAACTACTGGTATCGTTTTACTCATGACAATGTGCGTATCGAGACTGATACGGATGACGCTACCATTGGCGGTCATTTTTTGCATTTGCTTAAAGGCGAAAAACCAAATGAGCTACACGAAAAAGTCATGAACGTCTCGCTTATCTTGTACGCAGAGCATGAGTTTAATGCCTCGACCTTTACCGCTCGTGTATGTGCATCTACTTTGTCTGACATTCATTCTTGTATCACTGGCGCAATCGGTTCACTACGTGGTCCATTGCATGGCGGCGCTAACGAAGCAGCGATGGATATGATTGAAGGTTTTAGCTCACCTGATGAAGCCGAAACCGAGATGATGGGTATGCTAGCACGTAAAGACAAAATTATGGGCTTTGGTCATGCTATCTATAGCGAATCAGATCCGCGTAACCTGGTGATTAAAGGTTGGGCTGAAAAACTGGCAGCGGATGTTGGTGATGAAGTTTTATATCCAGTATCAGTACGCTGTGAAGAAGTCATGTGGCGCGAGAAAAAGCTATTCTGTAATGCTGACTTTTTCCATGCGTCAGCCTATCACTTTATGGGTATTCCAACCAAGTTGTTCACGCCTATTTTTGTCTGTTCACGCTTGACTGGCTGGGCCTCTCATGTGTTTGAGCAACGTGCGAACAACCGTATTATTCGCCCAAGTGCCGAATATATCGGTGAAGAACTGCGTCCAGTTCCAGATATGAGCGCGCGTTAAGTTTATTATCAGCTAGCACTGCCGCTAGCTGATAGAAGTATGATGATTGAGCCTTGCTATGATCTTTCTAGGTTTAATCGTCATACGCTATCTTTTTTATAGACCATGCCCTTTTAATTCTAATATCACTTCTTTAGCAAAGCCTACAAAAGCAAATGATGGTTTTGCTAAAGGAATGACTTTTTTACCTAATATTGACGCTTAATTATTCATTTAAATCAGCCAACCGCCAAAGGTGACTTATGGACAACGCCCTAGTACAACCAATGAACGAACAATTTAAAAAGCCGCTTCCAGGTACTGATCTTTATTATTTTGACACACGTGAGGCTGTCGAGAGTATCCAAGCGGGTGCTTATGACAAGCTCCCGTACTCATCAAAAGTATTGTGTGAAAACCTAGTACGCCGTTGCCCACCAGAAGAGTTAACCGATGCGCTAAAGCAGCATATCGAAGGCAAGCAAGATCTTGATTTTCCTTGGTACCCTGCCCGCGTGGTGTGTCACGATATCTTGGGTCAGACGGCTTTTGTTGATTTGGCTGGCTTGCGTGATGCCATTGCTGAACAAGGCGGTGATCCTTCTAAAGTAAACCCTATCGTGCCGACTCAGCTTATCGTTGATCATTCATTGGCGGTTGAGCACGCAGGCTTTGAAGAAGACGCATTTGAGAAAAACCGCGCGATTGAAGAGCGCCGCAACGATGACCGCTTTCACTTTATCAACTGGTGCCAGTATGCCTTTGACAATGTGAATGTTGTACCGCCTGGTAACGGCATCATGCATCAAATTAACCTAGAAAAAATGTCACCTGTCGTACAGGTTGTGCACAATAAAGCGGGTGAAGAAGTAGCGTTTGCCGATACGTTGGTCGGTACGGATAGCCACACGCCGATGGTTGATGCGCTAGGCGTTATCTCCATCGGTGTTGGCGGGCTTGAAGCCGAAAGTGTCATGCTAGGCAACCCATCCTATATGCGCCTGCCTGATTACGTTGGCGTCAAATTAACGGGCAAATTGCAAAAAGGCATTACTGGTACGGACTTGGTACTGGCAATGACCGAGTTTTTGCGCGACGCAGGCGTGGTCTCTACCTATATTGAGTTCTTCGGTGACGGTGCACGCCAGCTAAGTGTCGGTGACCGCGCTTCTATCTCCAATATGACGCCTGAATATGGCGCAACTGCTGCGATGTTCTATATCGATGAGCAAACCATTGACTATCTACGTCTGACTGGTCGTTCTGAGCCTCAGATCAAATTGGTTGAGCAGTATGCTAAGCAAACTGGCTTGTGGGCTGACGGTATGGAAAAAGCCGAATACGCACGCGTCCTTGAGTTTGATTTATCAGCAGTGGTACGTAATATGGCAGGCCCATCGCGTCCACATGCGCGTGTATCGACCACTGACTTGGTTGCCAAAGGTATTGCACATGGCGCTGACGAAAAACTGCCTGAACCAAAAGACGGTTTGATGCCAGATGGTGCAGTGATTATCGCGGCGATTACCAGCTGTACCAATACCTCAAACCCTCGCAATATGGTAGCCGCGGGCCTCGTCGCCCGTAACGCGAATGCCAAAGGATTACTACGTAAACCTTGGGTGAAGTCCTCACTCGCACCCGGCTCCAAAACCGTCAAGATGTACCTAGAAGAAGCAGGCCTGATGCCAGAATTGCAAGAAATCGGTTTTGATGTGGTGGGCTTTGCTTGTACGACGTGTAACGGTATGAGCGGCGCGCTTGATCCTGATATCGAAAAAGAAATCATCGACAATGATTTGTTCACTACGGCAGTGCTATCCGGTAACCGTAACTTTGACGGCCGTATCCATCCCTATGCCAAGCAAGCATTTTTGGCATCACCGCCACTGGTTATCGCTTATGCCATCGCAGGTAACATCCGATTTGACATCGAAAAAGACTCATTGGGCAAAGATCAAAACGGCAATGACGTGTATCTAAAAGACATCTGGTTTGATGATGATGAGGTTGATGCTATCGTCGCGGCTGCCGTGAAGCCTGAGCAGTTCAATGCCGTATATATCCCCATGTTTGACGAAGCCAAAAAAGACACTGGCAAAGCGTTAAGCCCATTGTACGACTGGCGTGAAATGACCACTTATATTCGCCGTCCACCGTATTGGGAAGGCAAAATGGCAGCGATGAACAAACTAAAAGGTATGCGTCCGTTAGCTGTGCTTGGTGACAACATCACCACTGACCATATGTCACCATCAAACGCTATTCTTGGCTCATCAGCAGCTGGCGAGTATCTGGATACTATGGGTCTGCCTGCCGAGGACTATAACTCTTATGCTACCCATCGCGGTGATCATTTAACCGCGCAACGTGCCACCTTTGCCAATCCTAAGCTATTGAACGAGATGGTACTCGACGGCCTTGATAGTAAAAGCGGTGAAGTTATCCAAGGCTCGCTGGCGCGCGTCGAGCCAGAAGGTCAAGTCATGCGTATGTGGGAAGCAATTGAGACCTACATGGACCGTGAGCAGCCGCTTATCATCATCGCAGGTGATGGCTATGGTCAAGGCTCAAGCCGTGACTGGGCGGCCAAAGGTGTGCGTCTCGCTGGTGTGGAAGCCGTCGTTGCCGAAGACTTTGAGCGTATTCATCGTCAAAACTTAGTGGGTATGGGCGCCCTACCTCTACAGTTCGAGGAAGGCACGACTCGCCATACGCTAAATATCGATGGCACAGAAACCTTTGATGTCACAGGTGAAGTCTCTGCTGGCGGATTGATGACTCTAGTGATCCATCGTACTGATGGTAGTACCACTGAGACGCCTATTATCTGCCGCTTAGATACGGCTGATGAAGTAAAAATGTACAACGCAGGTGGTATGCTACAACGCTTCGCTAAAGAGTTTATCGAGGGTACGCTGGATATTGTTTAAGGCTATCCTGTAGATTTTTAGCGTGATAAGCAATAAAGTATGAAAGTTGCCGATGTTGTATAACCTATTTATATGACATCGGCTTTTATTTGCTTTTACGTTCTATACACTGAGTTTTGTCACTTACTCCTAAGTACTAGATAGCAGCTAAACATTGAGTTTACTTAACCAATGGCGTAATATGTACTATATATTGTACAAGTAATGCAGAATGTCATGAAAGGAGTAAGCCATGAGAGTCGTTAGTTTTTCAGAAGCAAGAAAGCACCTAAAATCTGTCCTAGACACGGTAAACGATGATGCCAATGCCACTATCGTGACCCGCCGTGACGCTGATGATGCCGTTGTGATGTCGCTTGATTATTACAATAGCCTGATGGAAACCGTCTATCTGCTAAAATCTCCTGCCAATGCAGCGCACTTAGCGGACTCTATTGCCCAATATAAAGCTGGCAAGACTGTTACGCGTGAGCTAATTGATACGGCAGAAAATAATGATATCAACGCTGAGAATGCTTGAACTCAAAGGCTTCAATCAATCCAAAGGGTCTAACAATGAGTGAACAACTAGCATGGACAGACGCTGCGTGGAAAGACTATCTGTACTGGCAAACGCAAGACAAAAAAACACTCAAACGTATTAATAAACTCATCACCGAATGTAAGCGTAATCCATTTGAAGGCATTGGCAAACCTGAACCCCTAAAAGAAAATCTATCTGGATTTTGGTCAAGACGCATCGATGACGCCAATCGGTTGGTATATGCCGTCGATGATAACTACCTCACGATTATCTCCTGTCGTTATCATTATTAATGAGCGTTCTTAGTCGTTCGTGTTTACTTGCTGATGACGCCATACCCAATCTTATAACAATATAAAAAGGACTTAATACAGTGGCCCAAACCAATACTAAATCAAAAGCTTCTTTCGCCCCGCAACTATCTGTCCCTGCTACCTATATGCGCGGCGGCACCTCAAAAGGCACTTTCTTTAAATTGTCTGACTTACCTGAGCGTTGCCAAGTCGCAGGCTCTGCGCGGGATAACTTCCTATTACGTGTCATCGGCAGCCCAGATCCTTACGGCAAGCAAATCGACGGTCTTGGCAATGGTAGCTCTAGTACCTCAAAGACGGTAATTTTATCGGCCTCTGACAGACCAGACCATGATGTAAACTACTTGTTCGGACAAGTCAATATCGCCAAGCCTATGATTGACTGGGCAGGTAACTGTGGCAACTTAACCGCAGCCGTCGGTGCCTGTGCTATTAATATGGGTTTGGTTGATACCGACAAGATTGCTAATAGCATCGATGACAATGTAGATAGCGGTATTTGTGAAGTACGCATTTGGCAAGAAAATATCGGTAAAACGATTATTGCGCACGTGCCAGTCTATAAAGACGCGAATGATAAAGTACACGTTCGAGAAACGGGCGACTTTGAGTTAGATGGTGTGACCTTCCCAGCAGCTGAAGTTAAAATTGAGTTTATCGATCCGGTTGATGCCACAAGCGACATGTTCCCTACTGGTAACTTGGTCGATGATTTCGATGTGACCGGCTGCGGTCTTGATACTGATAGCGTCAAAGCCACCTTTATCAGCGCAGGTATCCCAACCATCTTTATGAAAGCTGAAGATTTAGGTTTTACTGGTACTGAATTACAAGGCGACATCAATAGTAACAGCGCGCTACTTGCCAAGCTTGAAAAAATCCGTGCTAAAGGCGGTGTGGCGATGGGATTGTTTAAAGACGTGAGCGAGGCACAGACCAGTCAACATATTCCTAAAGTTGCTTGGGTTGGCGCAGCGCAGAGCTATACGGCCTCTAGTGGTAAGTCAGTTGATGCTAGTGATATCGATTTGGTCGTTCGTGCCATGAGTATGGGGCAACTGCATCACGCCATGATGGGCACAGCAGCAGTCGCCATTGCTGCCGCCGCAACTACACAAGGCACACTCGTCAATCAAGCAGCAGGAGATGGCGAGCTGACAGAGGTGCGTTTTGGTCATCCATCAGGTACATTGCTTGTCGGTGGTAAGACTGAGCTGGTCGATGGGCGCTGGCAAGCTAAAAAAGTGTCGATGAGCCGCTCAGCAAGGCGTATCATGGTCGGTGAAGTTTTTGTGCCAAATGACAGTTTTTAATTAAGGATATTAAAATGGCATACGACCTGACTAAAAGATTGGTAATTGGATTGTCTTCAAGTGCTCTATTTGACTTGGACGAGTCAGATGGAGTATTCAGAACGAAAGGTGAGCAAGTGTATAGGGAGTATCAGCGTGAAAACCAAGATACTCCTCTTACTACGGGCGTAGCCTATCCATTCATTAGAAGGCTATTAAAGTTAAATGAACTTTCAGATGATCCTATAAACAATCCTCTAGTTGAAGTAATTCTGTTATCTCGTAACGATCCTGACACAGGATTAAGAGTTATGAACTCCATCGAGCACTATAATTTATCAATTACTCGGGCTGTTTTTTTGCAAGGGCAATCGGCGCACAAGTATATCCCTGCATTTGATATAGAACTGTTCTTGTCTGCCAATGAAAGTGATGTTAAACAAGCGATAGATGCTGGTTATTCAGCAGGACAAATTTTACACGGTGACATATCTGATGATCTTGATGATAGACAATTAAGAATAGCGTTCGATTTTGATGGTGTGATTATTGATGATGAGTCTGAAAGTATTTATAAAGAAAATAAAAACCTTGATAAATTTCACACCCATGAGTCTACTAAGGTAGATGTCGCTCATAATCCAGGACCTTTAAAGAATTTTATTGATCGTATTTCTCATATTCAAAAACTTGAAAATGCTTATAAGCTCAAAAACCCTAATTATGAACCAGTTTTAAGGGTTTCTATTGTCACAGCAAGAAACGCACCTTCACATAAGCGTGCAATTAATACCATGCGTGCGTGGGATATTCTCGCCAATGAAGCTTTTTTTATGGGAGGAGTTGATAAATCTAAGGTACTTGAGGTACTAAAGCCACATATATTCTTTGATGATCAAAAGCTACATTTAAAATCTGCTAGTATTTTACCTTCAGTTCATATCCCTTTTGGAATCGCTAATAAAGTAGTACATAATGAAGGCTAATTACTAATATTCATAAAAAATATATGCCAATATCTCCCCAGCCACGCCGTATGCAATTAGACAAAAAAACACCGCTCAAAAAAACGGAGCGGCGCGCATTGCTGTGGGATATCCTCAAAAAGCTTGCCGTTTTTGCCGCGCCATATAAAGTTTTAATTATTGCCACTTTGATATTAACGGTGCTTGGCTCCTTTACCGCGCAAGTTAATGCCTTTGTGCTGCGCTATGCCGTTGATACCTTGACCGAAATCGCTACCCTCGCTGAGCCTTGGGAAGCTGGCGTGCGCATGCTGACCATTATCAGTGCGGTACTCTTAACCAAAGAGATCTTGTCGATATTCATCTCGTTTGGGCAACGCTTCTTCGGCGAAAAGATTCGTATCAATCTATCACGTGATTTATCGCAAAAAATCATTGAGCGCATCTTGACCTACCGCATGGCATTTTATACCAGTAGCGAAAACGACAGCGGCAAGTTGCAAACGCGTATCGATTATGGCGTCAGCAGCTTAACCAGTTTAGTGCAAAACTTCTTTATCGATATGCTACCGCTGTTTGCCAGTGCGATCGTCTCACTCATCATTATGTTTTCGACCAATTTTTGGATAGGCTTGGTCGGTCTTATTATCATTCCCATTTACTTTTTTATCAGTCAAAAACAAGCGCGGCGTCTACAGGGTTTTCGTCGACAGATGCGTGGCTATAGAGAAGCCAAAAGTGGTTTGGTGATCTCACTGATTAATTCTATCAGCGTGGTGAAATCCTTTGTCCGTGAGTCGATAGAAGCAGAAAAGCATTTAACCATTCAAAAAGACATGACTGACAATCAGCTGCGTATTCGTAGTATTGGTTTTATTTATGATGCAATAAAAACCTTTATCGAACAAATAGGTGTGGTGGTTATCATTGTGCTAACGTCCTACTTTGTATTAAAAGGCCAGATGACCATCGGTATGATTTTATTCCATGTCATGTTGTTTCAAAATGTCGCCGCCCCTATTCGTCAATTGCATCGTATCTATGATCAAATCAACAATGCTCTGACTTATGCTGAAGGCTTTTTTGATATATTGGAAGATGACGAGCAAGTGGAAAATGTCGATGGTAGGAGCAGTAAAAATCTAAAAGGTCACATTGAGCTGAAAAACGTTGATTTTACTTATCCTAATGGCACGCAAGCACTAAAAGATGTCAGCTTTACTATTAAACCCAATCGTATTACTGCGCTGGTGGGCCTAAGCGGCGCTGGCAAGAGTACCATTATTAATCTATTGGTCAAGTTTTACGCGCCAGATGCTGGCACAATCTGCTTAGATGGGCATGACTTGGCTGACTGCGATACCTATGAGTTGCGTCAGAATATTGGCTTGGTGCTACAAAGTAATCATATTTTTTCAGGTACGATTAGCGAAAATATTCGTTATGGCGATATGAATGCCACTGATGAAGATATTATCGTCGCTGCTAAAAAAGCCTCGATTCATGAGCAAATTATTAATTTAGCAGAAGGCTATGAGAGTACAGCAAAGTCATTGTCTGGTGGTCAACAGCAGCGTATCGCGCTGGCACGGATGTTTTTAAAAGATCCGCCCATTGTGTTTTTGGATGAACCAACTGCTAGCCTCGATGCCATCGCCAGCCAACAAGTGAAGAAAAGTCTAGATCTCATCAAAAAAGACCGTACCGTGATTATGGTCTCGCATAACATTGCCCAAATTATCGATGCCGATGACTTGGTTGTGATAGAAGATGGTCGCGTGGTTGAAACCGGTACGCATGAAGCGCTATATGAGAAACACGGGAAGTATTTTGAGATATTTAGCGCCATGTCTGACAGCTTGAATTTGGATAAAATCAGCCAGACTCTAAATGGTTAGGAATGGTTAATGTGTGCCTAAATCGTTATAATGCCAATCTTTTACCGCCTATTGCCAGAAGCTAGCCCACTATGACTTGTGAATTTTCGATAAAAACCTTTGATGAATTAACCTCAGTTGATCTGTACCATATTTTAAAAGCCCGATCGCAAGTGTTTGTGGTTGAGCAAAACTGCGCTTATCAAGATATGGATGAGGTAGACTTTGACTGCCTACATCTTATCGCGCATCAAAACGAGGCGTTGGTAGGCTACTGCCGTATCATTCCGCCTGAATTTAATAAATTAAAATCCAATCTATCAGTCGCCGACCCTACGATTAAGACCAATCATACTGCTATGCCTGCCATCGGTAGAGTGCTGGTATTATCAGAGCACAGAGGTGAGGGTATCGCACGGCAGATGATGATTCATGCTATTGCGCACTGCCGTAAAAAATACGGTAAGAAGCGCCCAATTATACTCTCTGCACAAGCCTACTTACTCAGCTTTTATGAATCTTTAGGATTTGTACCTGAAGGTGATCATTATCTTGAAGACAATATAGAGCATGTAAAAATGGTTCTATACGTTGCCAAGAAAAACAAAGTAAAAAAAGAGCGTGCTGATACTGCCTCCACGACGAACAAAGTATTAAGTTTTCTGCTGTTTATCATGGCGGCCTTATTTGTGTTAGGTCTGTTATATTTGATGATTTAAGCGCGCTGCTCGCAAGGTTTTAATTCTTAACATAATTCAATTTGGTTGTTTTATATTGAGTATGCTACTTTTAAATGATGGCTAATTTAAAAGCATTACCGAGATAACAGGTCAAGGAAGTAGCACACTCAAGGAAGAGGATACAACCATGTCAAATGATAACTCAGATACAACAAATTCAAATACAAGTAGTGCAACGGTAGAAAGCAATGTTCGACCAGAATACGATATTGAGATTCAAAAGATTGCTGATTATGTGCTCAACTATTCTATAGATAACGACTCCGCCAATAGCGCAGATGCTTGGAATACCGCACGTCTCTGCTTAATGGATACGCTTGGTTGCGGCCTGCTTGCGTTACGTTTCCCTGAGTGCACCAAGCATTTGGGACCAGATTGTGCCGATCAGCTAACACCCCATGGCGCGCGCGTTCCAGGCACATCCCATCGTTTAGATCCTATCAAAGCCGCCTTTGATATTGGATGTATCGTGCGCTGGCTTGATTATAATGACACGTGGCTGGCTGCTGAATGGGGACATCCTTCGGACAATTTAGGCAGTATCCTAGCAGTCGCCGACTATATCAGCCAACAAAATATCAGTCGTAATCATCAGCCATTAACCATGCGTGAGGTGCTCGAGGCTATGATTATGGCGCATGAGATTCAGGGGGTAATTGCACTCGAAAACTCATTCAACCGTGTAGGTCTTGACCATGTATTTTTAGTTAAATTGGCCTCTACCGCTGTGGTCGCCAAGCTCTATAAATTGCCACGTGAGCGTATCATGGCTGCAATCTCGCAGGCGATCGTCGATGGTCAGGCATTGCGTACTTATCGTCATGCACCCAATGCCGGTAGCCGTAAATCTTGGGCGGCAGGCGACGCCACCAGTCGCGCAGTACGCTTGGTTGATATTACCCGTCGCGGTGAAATGGGCATCCCTGGGGCACTCTACGCACCGCAGTGGGGTTTTTACGATGTGTTGTTTAGCCATACCAATAAAGACTTAGCCCTTAAGCCTGAAAACGAGCGCCGTTTTACTTTCCAGCGTGATTTTGGCAGTTACGTGATGGAAAATATCTTATTTAAGTTAAGCTTCCCTGCCGAGTTTCATGCACAGACCGCTTGCGAGGCTGCTGTTATTTTACATCCACGTATTGACGATAGAATCGACGATATTGAAAAAATTGTCCTGACCACCCATGAATCCGCAATTAGAATCATCTCTAAAGAAGGCACATTGGCCAACCCTGCTGATCGAGATCATTGTTTGCAATATATGGTCGCGGTGCCTTTGCTAACTGGGGATTTAATGGCAGAAAATTATGAAGACGATTATCATGCGCAGCACCATGTTTTGATCGATGGGCTACGCCGCAAGATGATCGTAGAAGAAGATGCGGGTTATTCAAAAGATTATCATGACCCAAGTAAGCGCTCGATTGCCAATGCCATTCAGATATTCTTTAAAGATGGTAGCAGTACCGACAAGGTTGCTGTCGAATACCCAATCGGACATAAACGTCGCCGCAAAGAAGGCTTGCCTATCTTAGAAGCCAAGTTTCGTGCCAGTTTGGCGACGCGATTTATCGACAGTCGCTGTCAGGATATTTTTGCGCTTTGTAGCGATCAAAAACGCTTAGAGCACACACCTGTACATGAGTTTATGGACTTGTTTATGGCGAACTAAACATTTTCCTATCTAAGAATTACCCTTATCTTATCAATAAAACAGGACAGGACATGTCATTGTCATCATATTAACGACAACGACACGCCCTGTTTTTATCTATTGAATTGGCTTTATGAACCTTTTAATCGTTTAGCGCTACCAAGGTATGGATTCCCCTGCCCAGTCAACAAAGCTTCCTGATTGCGCAGCTGTCATACGGTTAAGTACTTCTAATAAGCATTCTGCACTATAGGCTGGCGAAAATAACTGACCTTCAGCCACATTGCCTTGGAAAGGTGCGGATAGTTGCGTATTCACCGTTCCTGGCTGCATGACAACCACGCACACGTCTTTAAGCGAGCGATTCCATTCAATGCTCAGATTTTTCATACCCATATTGAGTGCCGCTTTACTCATACGATAGCTATACCAGCCGCCCAATTGATTGTCACTGATACTACCAACGCGCGCGGAAATCGTCGCAAAAACTGCGGGCTTGTCATTACTACGCGCAGATTTGGCCAAAAGCGGTCTAAAATGCTTGGCTATAAGCAAGCTAGCTAAGGCATTCACTTGCATATTCTGTAAAAAGAACTCAGTATCAACCTGACGCAGTGCTTTTTCTGGCTGCTGCGTCGCCGTATGCAACAATCCTGCACAATTGATAATCCAATCAATATGAGGGGTTTGCTGCTGAATAGACTTGGCTGCTTGCTGGATACTTTGTTCGTCACAGATGTTCATGGATATCCAATGCAGATTGTCTGCCTCAAAATCCGGTATGTTTCGATGATAAGTGGCAAAAACATGGATATCTTGTTTTTCACCATTATCGGTATTCTTATTGTCATTGTCACTGGCAGTGTTATCTACTAATTGCTTGATCATCGCTCTACCAATGCCGCCTGTACCACCAACGATTAGATACGTTCTGTTATTCATAACGATTCCTTTTTTGGATTCTTTTTTAACAGCGTTTTTTTACCCTTGTCATTATCATTCTGTGCATTATTTATTTTGGCTGATTTTTATTGTCTTTACCATGATAAAAATGCTTAATAAATGTCCGTTTGCTAATATTTGGCTAGTATCCTCTCAAAATAATAGACGTCATCAGTATTATATATACGCTACAATAATCAAAAATCATCTCCTACATAAACGCTTTTATATGGATGTTATTGCATTATGCTATCACCCCAAGATCAATTGACTGAGTTGGTACGCACGCTTGAGACTCAGCAACATGTCTTTGCCACTGACCCGCTACTTATCACGGAAAAGCTACAAGGTGAGGATGGCAAGCCCATTCAAAAATTGCACCGCCGAGCCTCACGTATCGATAGTAACGGTGAGCTGGCACGAGTATTGGGCAAAATTGACGGTCGTATCAAAGGTCTCATGGTAGTCATGAGCGTGCTGTGGTGTCTATCGGGATTTTTGGGCTTATTTACCTTACTACAGACCAATGTGGTAAATTTCTTTTACGTACTTGTCTGCCTACTAGGGTTTCATACCATTATGCTGTTGGGCTGGCTGGTGATGACCGTGATTAATCAAGGCAAGCAATCCTCGAATTGGTTTGCCAATTTTGTCAGTCCCAATTTTGTCAGTCCCAGTTATCTCATACGTGGTAAGGATGATGTCACCAAGGCGGCTGTTGATCTGTATGAGCGCCAATTACAGCATAGCGGGATGCGCTGGTATTTGGGGAGATTTAGTCATCAGTTATGGCTGGCAACGTTGACGGGTATGCTGCTGGCGATTATCTTTTTGTTGATTGTCCGTCAGTATAGCTTTAGCTGGGAATCGACTTTACTATCTGATCAGGCGCTGATTACTTTGACACAGTTACTTGGCTGGCTACCAAGTATGGTGGGATTTGATGTGCCGGATGGTACCGCTATCGTACAGAGCCGCTTGGTGACTGATGCGATGCCATTGGCTGTCGCACGGCAATGGGCAGGCTTATTGGTTGGTAGCTTGCTGATGTACGGCATTGTACCAAGAGCGATTGCTTGGGTGTTTTGCGCATTGATGTTTCGTCGCAAAAAAATGCGTTTAGACATCAAACAGCCCTATTATCAAAAGATTTTGAATTTTTGGCAGCGTCAGGTGGTAGATGCTGATGACTTTAATAATGAAGCGTCCGTCCCTATTGCCCCAAAAGCCCAAGTCAGCGCTGGCAAGAAACTGGTGGCTTTGCTTGAGTATCCATCAGAGCAGAATCACTGGTGGCAGTCGGGGCTTAATGCAGATCTCAACATGGATAGCGATATTGAAAATTTTGGCATTATTGATGACCGCGATGATATGGCACGCCTCAAAAAATATTTAGATGATCATCCGGTGCAAGTTTTGTTGGGTATTCATAGCAAAGCGCTCCCTGACCGCGGTACGCTACGTAAACTTGATCAAATCGCTAGCCATGCAAAAGACGGACTTATTGTGCAGCTGCTGAGTGATTCAAGCGCTTTAGAGTTAACCAAGCAGGTTGCAAACCATCAAGATGTTCGTTATCAGCAGTGGCAAACCGCCTTGTCTGCCCGAAAAATTGGCTTAGTGAATATGGACTCTTAATATCGATACTAAAGCTGAATTTCCGTAGATTTTTTTACAATAGATCACCACTGTATGTTTTGGCCATTAATAAATATAAGACGCTATTATGAATAATGATAATAAAAAAGAGAATTATGAGCACAATAAGCCTGCTGGTCTCTTTGCAGACAAGGCTTATGAGCCAACTCCTGACAACTCAAATCCGCCTGTAACTCAGGACAATCGACCTTTACCAACTGAGCCATCAACAGCAGCCGTAACGACAAATATGACAAAGAAAACCATCGCCAGTGGTGAAGCACTCAAATTGGCCGTCGTTGGCCATACCAATACTGGTAAGACATCCATACTGCGCACATTACTACGTGATGTGTATTTTGGTGAAGTCAAAAACGAAGCGGCGACCACGCGCCACGTTGAGCAAGCAAGGTTGACAGATAGTCAAACTGGCGAGGTGCTAGTGGCGTTATACGACACACCTGGTTTAGAGGATGCCTCAGGACTCATGGATTGGCTGGAGGACAATACCGCTAGTCGACGTGATGGTATTGAGCGCTTGCAGCAATTTTTGGCCGCTGATATTGCTCAAAGTATAGATAGTAGCAGAGTTTCAGACAGCTACGACTACAGCCAAGAAGCCAAAGTAATTCGGCAGCTGCTGGCAAGTGATATGGCTATCTATGTGGTAGATGCTCGTGAGCCAGTATTGGGTAAATATAAAGACGAGCTGGCTATTTTGTCTTGGGCAGCCATTCCTGTCATGCCTGTTTTTAACTTTACCGACAGTCAGAATGCCAATATTGATGATTGGCAGACCATGCTGGCAAGACGCAATTTACATATTTCCACACGCTTTGATTCCGTTGCTTTTGAATTTGAAGATGAAATGCGCTTATGGCAGAATTTAGCCACCATGCTTACCCACTCTGAGATGCTTGAGAAATTAATGGCACGGCGCACTGAAGATTGGGCGCAACTGTATGACGAGGCCAATATCATTATTGCTGATTTTTTAATCAATGTTGCCGCTTTTGTTCGTGAGATTAGTGAAGATGACGACCCAATGCCAGTCTTAGAACAAATGCAAGAGGCCGTGAGACAAAGTGAACGGGCGATGCAGCACAATCTTCTTAACCTGTATAAATTTTATGATAACGCAGTCGCGGCAACCCCGCTTGAATTACAAGCCTATCAGCAAGATCCATTCGATCCTGAGCTGCTCAAGAGCTATGGTATTCGTACGACGTCTGGTGCAGCAGCTGGTGCGCTTCTAGGATTGGGTATTGATGCAGCAGCGCTAGGTACGACATTGGGTTTGGGTGCAGCGATAGGTGGTATTGCAGGCGGTTTACTATCTAATACCAGTAGTATTGCAGATAGGATCACTGGGGTAAAACGCTTGTATATCGATCCTGCGACGTTGACATTACTAGCAACACGAGCGATCGACTTACTCACTGCCCTACGCCATCGCGGCCATGCTGCTACTGATGCCACTCAACTATTATATAAAGGCGAGAAAAACAGCCTTTATACATCGTCAAATGATGGCAGTTATGATAACAATGCTGATGAAGATAACAATCCAATCACCGTATGGCCTGCGAATAAATTACCCAGTGAGCTAAAAAAGGCTCGCGGCAAACCGCAATGGTCATCACTTAGCAGTGGTAAGTCTGAACAGGCGCAGCTGCTGCGTGCAGATATGGCATGGTCGCTGTCGGGAAAATTACAGTCCTACAAGCGTGAGTCTTAATTATTTACTGCCTTATTGTTTACTATACATCTAGCCTAGCAATGTACTCAATGCCTCTGTGCCGCGCACGTCTGTTTGCTGCAGATAAATCGGATACAGCGGATATTTAGAAAAATTCTCTTCAATGTCCTGCATTAATTGCTGCTGGCGTTCAGCACGGCGGCGCCAAAACTCATCTGACTGCGTCGGTGATATCAATTGATTGATGACTATTGCTGCTGGCGTGAGCTTACTTTCTTCTAGCTGTTCGATAGCTCGTTTGGTCTCAGCCAACGGCAATACATCGGCAGTCATAACCAACACAATCGCCGTTTGTGTACGATCATGCAGCAGCAACCCTGCTTGGCGAAACAACTGCTTGCGCTTTTCTAAAACGGATACTGCTTGTTCCCAGCGATCAGATTTTTTTGTCGCAAATGGATTTGCCACATCGTTTTTTCGAGGGCTTTCGTTTTGATGGTTCTTTGTTTGATTGCCTTTTTGATTATGACTATCCAAATGCGTCGCTACCGAGCGCAATTTGGCCTGTCTACGCTGCTGAGCAAGTAGTCCATCTGTCCATGCACCCATCATCTCTGGTAGTACTAGCAACCGTAGCGTATGCCCTGTCGGTGCAGTATCAAAGATAATATGCTCATAGCCTGCATCTGCCGCTTCGACTAAATGCTGACACATGGATTCAAGCATGGCGGCTTCTTGTGCGCCAGGTGCTGATTTTGATAGCCGTAGATGCTCGCGAATTTTTGGCATCATATCTGGATTGGCGTAGGAGGTAATGGTACGTTCCACTTGGGAGAAATGCTCATCGACGATGATATCAGGGTTTAGTTCAATAGCATCTAGGTAAGGGGTTACGACTGTTTTTTGATTTTTTAGCTGGACGTTTAACACATCGCCCAAGCTGTGTGCTGGATCGGTTGAGACAATCAAAGTCTTTTTGCCTTGATTGGCGTAATAGCTGGCAAGTGCAGCGGCAGTGGTGGTTTTCCCCACACCACCCTTTCCACCGATAAATATAATAGGCTGCGGCGCCAGTTGCTCTACCAAGCCATGTAAAGGGTGTAATGCCATACTTGTATCTCATTTTAATTAATTAAAAGGAAGTTAGCAGCAACCGACATGGTCGAATGGACATCTATCCATGCCCATACGTGTATGCCATTCGTGAAAATTTTCTAAAAATAATGGCTGTAATTCTAGCGTATAAAAGCTGGCAGGATTGTCGATACCTAAGCTTTCCGCAAACATGAGTAACATAAAAAAATCTTCTTCATCACGTGCGGCGCGTGCCATCGTTTGACGATAAGGCGCATGATAAAACTCATTTAAACCAGCGGCAAACCGTTGCCACCATGGCTCAATGTTTTTTATAGGTTTTGTTATATCCGTGTTTTCCATAATCATTCTTCTTTTTTGGATGCTTATTATCTATCATGCCTATATGAGACAAAAAACGCCAGCAATTGCTGCTAGCGTTTTTATCGTATTTCAGTAAGTATCTAACTATTTATTCGCTATGGCTTAGAGTTTGCTTTTGCCCTTATGTATTGACCATTCTTTACGGAGTACCGATAGACTCTCAAATGTCACTAAAATCGTGGCTATCAAGATAATGATATCCATAATGATAAGCAGCCAATTGCCATCATTGAAAAAGGTTTTTAGCTGAATCAATAACGCAAAAACAGTCATGACCAGTAAGAACGACAATGGCCCTAAGGTATACCACACTGGTTTGCCTTTACGTAACAAGATGACAGTTACAATCATCAAGGTTAATGCTGCCATTAGCTGATTTGTGGTGCCAAATAGCGGCCAAATAATCATACCGCCCGCGCCGTCGATACCACCAGCACCAAACGCTAATAACAGACAGCTGCCAACGGCAAGCAATGTTGCCACCACACTCTTATTCAGTACAGGCAGTTTATAAATCTCACCAAACTCTTGGAAGATATAGCGTTGCAGACGTACCCCAGTATCCATCGTAGTACCAGCGAACAATGCTGCCATTACCGTCAGCATCGTCTGTGATAAAACGATATCAATGCCGACGCCAGCATTCAATATGGTCGCACCACCATCAATGAAGGCACCAATAGAGCCATCACCAAATTTTTGATAAACTGCTTGCCAGTCGCCAAGGGTTGCAAAGCCTGCCGTTGCGGCAAGTATCGCGCCAAGTGCCAGCATACCTTCACCCATGGCACCGAAGTAACCAACGAATCGTACATCTTCTTCTTTATCAATCTGCTTAGACGTCGTACCCGTCGCCACCAACCCATGAAATCCTGAGATTGCACCACAAGCAATGGTCACAAACAATAAAGGCAGCATAGAAGGTGTGCCAACTGGCAATGCTGTGTTTATTGCTGGCGCGACAATATTCGGCGTAGCAATAAAGATAGCAGCGTATAATAAAATCAGACCGACAAATAACTGTAAGCCATTGATGTAATCGCGCGGTTGCAATAGCATCCAGACCGGTAACAAAGAAGCGATTGCCGCATAGGCGAATAAAATAATAATCCAAACGGCATTATCAGGCAACCCTAAGACTGTCTCAGGTAATACGATAGGGAACATAGGACCAAGATAAATAAGCCCATATAAAGCGGTGACCCCAATGATTGATACCCACACCAGATTCATCTTATAGCGATAAATACACTGACCGATGATAAAGGCGACTATCAAAGCACCCCAAACGGGCAGTACAGCAGACGGGGTTTTTATCATCATATTAGCAATAGCGACGCCGAATACCGCATTTACCATGAGTAATAATAAAAAGATAACGATCATCATCAAGCTACGCACACGTGTACCCATGACAGTACCGGCAATCGAACCAATCGACTGACCTCGATTACGCATACTTGCCCAAATGGCAGACATGTCGTGGACACCCGCCATAAAAATAGTGCCCAATACCACCCAAATGATAGCAGGCACCCAGCCCCAAATCACCGCAATGGCAGGGCCAATAATCGGAGCCGCTCCTGCGACTGAAGTAAAGTGATGTCCCCATAACACATATTTATTGGTGGGGATATAATCTACCCCATCTTTCATGGTATGCGCTGGCGTGGGGATACTGTTATCCAATGCCAAGATTTTAGTGGCGATAAATTTTGAGTAAAACAGATAACCGCAAAGCATAGCGGCAACAGCAAACACTAGCACGATTGCACTATTCATCTTATCTCTCCTTAGACAAGTAATAGATAGCCTTATAAGTTCAAGCTTTTTAATTTAGAATATAAAAAATATGTTAAATTAGTCGGCGACTAGTGACTTAGCACACCTGTCCAAAGGCCATTTATAGAAGTACTGTAGTATCATCATCTATTAATAAGGCTTTCCATTTTATAGTTAGCACACGTCACTAGTCAGCATATGGTGAGTCTTTGACTGCAACCCATTTAGATACTAACTGATTTAACGACGAATGTAACGCTGGTTAAACATGAAAAACAACAAATAAAGGAAGCACCATGGCGCATTATTTTGGGTTTGTACCTTCAGAAAAATTAAAAAAGCTAATCATTGACGCTGAGCAAGTGATTGCCTCAAATGAGGAGGTAGAATACTACCCATATCGTGATGCCCTGACGCATCAAACAGCGCGTGATCTAATCGATAATCTGCTGATTGGATTGGTAGATATTATCCCAAACCCTGAACGTCAAGCCTCTATGCGCAAAATCGTTAGCACAGTTGAAAAAGCAACAGACACCCTACTTAATATCCTACTCGGTAAAGAGAATAACGAAGAAGTGATGCCAAGCTTTCATTTCTTGAGAGATCGGGCAACTTTTATTGATAATGAAGGTGTAAAACGAGTGGGTTTTAAATTGTCAGATGCAGATGCGCAAACCATCGAAAAAGGCTTTGCTGCGATCACACCTGAGCAGGTAGATATGAAAGCATTTAAAAAAGCACTCGAGACCATGAATGAAGAGACATTGACGCATTTTATCAGCCGCTATGCTGAAACGCTAAAACTTGGCATGATTAAACGTAAGTCTGTCCCAGTTGCCAAAGCAGCTATTGATAAAGGCATGAGTATGGCCTTAAATAAGTTGTTACCTGACCTACCTGATCGCTCTTTAAATCGTTTGGCAAACTATTACCGCCCTTTCATCGTAGAAAAGCCGGAATAAATGCCAGTATTTGATTAATTTTGCCTCAAAAGACAGATGGTATTGGGCAAATTCACTAAAATTTGCTAAAATAAGCGGCACTTTTTACCGAAGGCGCACCCGATGACCCAAATCAGCAACCAAGAAATTGAAAAAACATTACGCAACTCAGAGTGCCTTATCAGCAGTATCGAAGTAGCCGCTGCTTATGAGCGCCTTGCCGCCCAACTCAACCTACATTATGCTGGTTTAAATCCAATCGTTATGGTTGTTATGAACGGTGGACTTATTCCAGCTGGTCAACTATTGACTCATTTGACGTTCTACCATCGCATGCATTATATTCATGCATCACGCTATCGTGATAACGAAGGAACCAATGAGCTTGATTGGAAATTCAAGCCTGATGTTAGCATCGAGGGCGAGCACGTCTTGTTAATTGACGATATTTTTGATGAAGGCATCACGCTAAAAGCCGTTGTTGAAGAATTGAGTAAAGAAAAACCTTTATCGCTTGAATCTTGTGTTCTGCTTAATAAAGAACATGATCGTAAAGTTGAAGGTTTTGATGTTGATTTTGTTGGTATCAATGTTGCAGACCGTTATGTCTACGGCTGTGGTATGGATTTCCATGGTTACTTGCGTCATCTACCTGGCATCTATGCCATCAAAGAAGATAAAATTTAAATTCTTTGATTTAATTTAAAAAAAGCATCCAAGTCGGATGCTTTTTTATTGCTCGGATTTTACGCTTACTGTTAATTTTTCTACTCATATAATGCCCGTATTTTTGCTATAGGTAGTATGCCTGTATCAGCAACCATGAAAAAATAATCGAGCTGCCAACTTTGGGTCCTTAAAGCGGTATGACTGGTTGGCTTATCCCAGCTAGGATACACCCTTATACCCATTTTACCTTTTGTAAAATGAGACTGATTCCCAAAAAGC
This sequence comes from Psychrobacter muriicola 2pS, assembly GCF_904846535.1. NCBI lineage: Bacteria > Pseudomonadati > Pseudomonadota > Gammaproteobacteria > Moraxellales > Moraxellaceae > Psychrobacter > Psychrobacter muriicola. Next base: position 116,566 of record NZ_CAJHBC010000007.1, on the reverse strand, counting down.
AACGAACTGCCCTATTTTTGTGGGTGTTTGCTTGGCAACTCTAAATCTAACCGTTTTAACAGCCAGTTTATTCATTAGTTCAAATTTACCAGCAGCATATTCTAGATTTTGTTGTTCCTCTTCCATTGAGGCTATAGTCAGTTCGTTAGGCCTATAAATGACTTCATTAATACGCTCTAGCACTTTATAAAAGTTATGCAATTTTAGCCCTATTTTTATCTTTATTTTTCTGAATATTCATCTATTCAAGTTCAGAAAACTGCAATGCTAAACCTGTATGTCTTTCAGTCGGTGTTTGGACGGCCTGTTCAAGAGCGTGTTTTGTACTGTATATAGTCACTTGTTTTTTGGCACGAGTCACCGCTGTATAAATAAGCTCTTTGCTAAGCAACCTTGCATGACTATTATCAAACGCAATAGCGACATGATCAAACTCAGATCCCTGCGACTTATGAATCGTCATCGCATATGCTGTGGCAATCACCTCTTCGTTTAGTAGATTGACCGCAATTCCCTGCTCTTTATTCTCAAAAAACACTTCTAATCGGTTTCTTTCATCTCCTGTTTGTAGGCAAAAACCGATGTCACCATTAAATAAGCCTAGCTCATAATTATTTTGTAAAACCATGACAGGTCGACCATGGAACCATGTGTTTTGACCTAGTGGCAGCTTCAGCTCACTAAGATGCCATTGAGTGAGATAATTATTAATATAGTGGTCACCCCACTCACCATTATGGCCAGCACATAGAATTCTGAACTCGTTAAATGTCTCCATTAATGGTGTAATTGTATTTTTTATTGATTCTGGTATGGATTTTTCTATCGTATCATTTGATAGGTTTTTAATCTTTTTTAGATATTTTTGGTAATTTGAGGAAATTTTTGATAATAATATTTTATTACTTAGGCTATTTTTTACTTTATTATCTATAAGTGCGTTTGTTTGCAGTGTATTTACATGTTGAAAACTCAACGCTTCATCCTGCCTTAACAGCTGCCAAATGTCTTGGGTATCTGTCTCTAGCTTATTAATTTGATAAGCAAGCTTACCAATACCTGAATCTGCGCTAAATCGGCGACTCTCAGTCAGCTCCGCATGAATGGATTGTAGAAATGGTATATGGCATAAATCTGCCAATACCGCCCCTGCATCGACTGCTGCCAACTGGTTAGCATCTCCTAACAATATAAGTCTTGCCCCTGGTTTTACCGCACTCACCAGGTAATTGGCCAACTCAACCCCTAGCATTGAGGCTTCATCAACGATGATAATATCTTCGCCAAGTGGATTATCGGCATTGTAACGAGGTCTGCCCGTACGCCCAATACCTAACAAACGGTGGATGGTTTTGGCTTCTTGCAGCTGTAGATCGATACCTACTGCATCCAAAGCCGCTTGCAAAGACTCTTGCATGCGTTGTGCTGCCTTACCAGTCGGTGCTGCTAATGCTAGACTCGCACTATCCGTACTAAATCTAATATTTTCAGAATTATCACCCCTACTCTCTGTCGCTTGTTGCAGGGCGATAACTAACTGAGCAACGGTGTATGTTTTACCTGTCCCTGGACCACCGGTAATAATGCTAAACGCGTTGTTATTAGCGACATTAATCGCCTTTATTTGATTTTCGTGAAGACTTTCAGGTATTGCTATTGGTAAAGGGCTTACTTTTTGATTCAAGATATTGTTGATATTTTTTGCTAAATTAAATTCGGCCTGCCATGCACGATGTAGCCAAAAAGTAATATAGTTCGTTGAATTTTGATTGTCAGCCATGTTGTAAACGATAGGTCGATTATTATTGCTTAGGCTATTTTCTTCACTGTTACTATTAGTGTTAGCATTAACCTCAGCAAACAAAGCATGCTTATTAACTAAGTTCATGAAAAAAGTAAAATCGGTATTTTTCAGTAGCTGAAATACCGTAGCAATCGTATCAAAACGCTTAGTCAGCATGTCCTTTTCATGATTACTCAGCGCCAACTGCATCCATAGCTGATCCCGCTTATCAAATAATATGTTTAGCAATACAAATATCGACGTTTCGGCGGTAGATTGATCCTCCGGTTGAGTATTTGATTTGGTATCTATGAGCGCAAATATTGGCATTGCTAGCATCTCTAATAACTGTTGCTGCCAAGCGTATAGCGTAGTTACCTCATCATTGATTTGACCTTGCAATGGTACTTCATGCTCAGAGGCCTCAATGATCAATACGGTATGCCCCTCTTCCAAATGAGTCGCTAACATCATGAAAAATGCGTTAAATAAATGACCGTCTGCTGTCTTGTCGACCTGTTTGCTCTCATTACTCGTCTTTGCATCCGTCGCGTCGTACGCTATACGCGTTTGCTCACGGCGTAGCAAAATATAATCACTGATATTACTAGCCCAGCTTTCTTGTAAGCCCATTGCTGCACTGCTTTTATTATTATTGCTCATGATATACTTGTCTCTATTTTGATCTGGTTGATTTTTCTAGAATCTTTGATTAATGATATTCGTTATGTAGGCTTGCTAATCAGGTACACCAAATAGCGCATCCAAACCTTTGATAAAATCGACTGGAATATCCCAAGTCACGAGTCCATAGCGACCGTTGTGTGGCGATTCGCTAGTTTTATTAGCATCTTGCGATACGGTATCAGCTGCTTGAGAGTTGGGGTCATATACCCCTCGTAAAAAGACATATTCTACTGCCCCTAAATACTTAGCTTCATTGCCTACATAGTCAGTGACTCTCATTGAAAGAAATCGATGCAATGCTACTTGATAAATTGCTGCTTGCAGCCAATATCCCGCTTTAGACATGGCTTTTTTAAGCGTACTCTCATTATAATCGCTTAGGCTATTTCCTAAAAAATTGCTCTTATAATCGACTACATAATACTTGCCAGCATACTCATACACTAAATCAATCTCACCGCGTAAGTAACGATACAAGTGCGTTTTGTTCTGTGGCACAAGATTGACATGCTTGTCTATTTCATCAGGCAGATACTCGTGAAATAGTTTGCTGATATCCTCTGCTTTAAAGCTCTCTGACAACCCCATGTTGAATTCTAACTCGGCAAATCTCTGTCCTGCATCAAGAGCACATAAGGGTTGACTGGAGGCCAATAGCGGCGTGCTCAGCACCTCTTCAACCCAAGTAATCAATGCCTCATGCTTTGTCGTGTCTATTGAGTCAGGATCAAATGAGTCACGATCTCCTTCTCTCTTCCCCTGTGACCTACGGCTCTGATGTTCAGCACTGCTATACACCAGCGGCAATTGATAACTACTGACCGCCCTATCAATGACCCCAGACCACTGCAGTTTATTAGTGAAATCGATTTTTTCGAATATCTCATGCAAAAACGTACCTGCATTAGCACCTTTTACAAAGGTGAAGCGAATATCCTCTTCTGACTTAAGACTTAGCTCATCAATTTTTTCAATAGACGCATTACTATCAGGTGAAGGCTCCACCGACATTGCAGCGTCTGCCATATCAATATCTATAGCATCATCAATACGCTCATCAACAACAGCCATTGCCTGCGTTGATTCATCTAGCTGACGGGCCAAAGCCGTAAAGCTGGTCTTAGCCCAACCATAAAAATAATTCGTTTTCATGACCTCAGCAAAAGGAACATACTCAATAGCTTCTGTCATAGGTGCGATGGTAATAGGCTTGGTATCCATTGAAGTCACTGTTTTAGAATAATGACTATCATAGAAATCATTAACCTTATGACCTCTGAGCATACCTATCGTGCCTTTAAGGTTATCAGGCAGTTCAAACTTTGCTTCTGGAGAGTCAAACCAATAAAATACCGGTTTGCGCTTCATATCTCTTGTGTCATTCGGATCTCGCAACACCACATAAAGTTGCTCGCTAGCCCGAGTGAATGCAACATAACCAAGTCGGCGTAGCTCATCAAAACCCTCGTTTGTCTCGATATCCGTGTAGTAATCCTCTTTAGTTGCAGAGCTTTGCAATAGTGAGAAACGACGCTGATTACCGATTGACTGATCTTCTATGGATTGCTGTACTAACGCTGAAGGCGCTTGCTGAGCATTATATAGATACAGTCCATAGTCTTCTTTGTTGCCTGACTTCCTACTGGCATCTCCCATACCCAGTACATAGACGATGGGAAACTCAAGTCCTTTTGACTTATGAATGGTCATAAGCTGCACGCCAGACTCTGTGGGTAGCGGATACTGCTTGGCCCAATCACTATTGGGTGCGGCCTCTATATGCTGTATAAACCAAGCTAATAGCTCATGCTCACCCATGCCTAGGCCATACTGTGCCAATACGTCCATCACATGACGCAAATCCATGATATGTCGATCGCCTTCTGGATGAGATGCCAGCGCTTGCCAAACGCCTTGTAGTTGCATGGGGCTTTTATCTAATAAGTAATGCAGCGCCGATAAGATACCAAAATGCTGCCAGCGCTGTGCGCCTTCTTTTAGATAGGTAATAAAATCTTGATAGCTTTTTTTATTCTCTGTATTTTGAACATCATTATCGTTGTTGATGCCAGTAAGTCTGTTGTCATTCTCAACCACACCTGACTCATAATCCGTCATCATCGCTTTGATGTCTTTAATACTCAGTCCATATAGATGACTGGTTAATACTCGGTTAATCATGTCATGACGATACGGGTATAGCATGGCACTGAGTAGCGCTGCCACATCCTCTGCCATAATCGTTTCAAAGATGCTGACGTCGCTGGTGGTCAGGGTTGGTACACCCAGTTTTACCAGCTCATCTTCAACCTGCTTTAGGTCTTTTTTGGTACGTGCCAACACCCCGATATCACTGGGCTGAATCGGCTGATCGTTTAATGTCTGACTACTACTGAGCAAAATAGCAATATGACGAGCGGTGATTTCATACTCATCATAGTCAAGCTCTGCCTCTTTGCCATTAGGCAGGTGCAATACACTCACTGGCTGAACAGAGAGAACGTCAGTCACCAAGCTACTATCTTTTGCGCCTGAATCCTTGAACCAAGACAATTTACTCTGCTCTTTTGAGGCTTTGCTATGCTGATAATAAATACCAGTACCCAGCTGCGCCTGCTTATTTTCAACAGTCGCTGCTTCTGGCATACCAAACCAGCAGTTTAGTGCATTAATCAAACTGAGGGTGGAGCGCCGGTTAGTGTTGAGTGTCCAAACAGTACTTTTGTCAAACTGCGCTTTCATATAGTTATAGTTGGTCACGTCACCGCCACGAAACCCATAAATCGCCTGCTTTGGGTCACCAACCAGCAATAGAAACTCATGATTGGATTTCTTAGTGGTAGATTGCTTGTCCTTTTCTGACTGTTTGCCTTTCTTTGGCAAATAGATACTTTCGATCATAATGGCTTGCTCGCCATTAATATCTTGCGATTCATCAATTAATGCAATTGGATAATGATGACGAATATAACGCGCCAGCTTATCTCCCTGCCGACCCGTTAAGGCTTGGTTTAAGCGCACCATTTGCAGACTAAAGGTCGTCTCCCCTCGTTCTTCTAAGATAACGGGCAGTCTGTCACGTACTGCAAGCACGATATGGCGATTAAGGTTAGCTAAAATAGTAATTATGTATTCATCCAACTTTTTGCTTTGTTCGATGTATCGTTTGAAATCACGAACAACCTGTAACTCATTAAATATTAAATTAATTCTTTCACCATCTTGTGGTACACGAAACTGATTACCAATATTGTCAGTTTTTAGAAAAGCTTGAATCAATCTTTCTGGGTATTTACTTGAGCATATAAACTTGTATGCAGCTGCTCCAAAATCTTCTAATGCTTGAATAATTTTAGGCCATGAATCTCTATTGTTTTGCAGCTGTCCTTTTAGAACTTCATAATACTCACCGTCAGGTTTGAAGAAAATATCAAGCTCATCGCTGCGTTCAATAATAGTATTTATAAGCCGCTCGTAACCCTCAAATGAAAAGTCACTCACCACAATCTCATCAATCGGTGCAGAAATAAAATTGAGCGAACGAGAAACGAATTTTTTATGATCACCTACTGCTGTCAGCTTACCTTGCTGATCCATAAGCGCATACAGTTTGGGCTGCTCATGATACAAACGACTTTGAAACTGACGCAGCTCATCGTGAATGATACTGTCCGTAACCTGCTCGATACTACTGTCTTCGATAATCGCCATGCCTTGCTGATGACCGGTTTCACTACTGTATTCCTTCAGCCACTTTTGCGCCAAGCTGTCGAGTGTACCGACAAACAGCTTATCTAATGTCGTTAATACTAATGCAGTACGCCGGATCGCCTCCGCCATAGGATAGCTATACACATGATCTAATAGATAACCGACCAAGTGTAGATTTATAGGGTCTTGCATGATGGTATCTAAGCGTGCGTGTTTAGCTTGTTCGATTAACCATTTTCCGCGCTCTTCTCTGACTTGTGCGCGCTTTTTTGTAGCCATCTGCTTATCATGGTCAATATCTTGATTCAACTCATCAACGTCTGTCTGAGCATTTGAGTCAATACTTGAATCATTACCTTCTAGTTTACCCTTGTTGTTATTGTTATCGTCACTGTCAGGCAGTACCTGCAATAGGTTGGGATATAAGTTATCTTTGTTCTTGGTATTCGCACTCAGGTTATTGACCCATTGTAATAGCTGATAGAACTCTACCAGACGGTCGTGGATGCGCTGACGCATTTCGGCGGCGGCGGCTCGAGTGAATGTAGTGGCAATGATTTGCTCTGGCGCACGCCGTGCCTCAATCAATAGGCGCAGTACAATGCCAGTCAGTGTCCACGTTTTGCCTGTACCCGCTGAGGCTTCGATCAGATGCCGACCCGTTAATGCAACAGCAACCGCTGGTGCTATTTCTTCCTTTGCCTTGGGCTCAGCTATAGCACCTGAGTGCTCATCAAATAAATTTGGTTGTGTAGAGATATCAACATTATTGGCTGTGTCAGTAAAATCTGTCATATGAACGTATACTTTTAATTATTATCGATTAGATCAAAAGGATAAAAACGTTATTAAGGGCTAGCTATCCAATCCTTTTAGTGCAGTAAACATCGGCTTATACAATGGTTGAGCCAAGGTGGTCAACGCCGCTGATAAGGCTCTAAAGGCATCTTGATCGCGCAATACATATTGCCAAATAGCATGCTGCGAGCAAGTATCGTATACCGTGTCTGAGTTATAATTAGGTCTTAGCCAATCTGAGAAGTCTGCTCGTTTTGGCCAATAATTGCTATTTTCACTATCATTTTCTTCAGCTTTTAAGCACTTAGCCAGATAATTTAACGCATACTCAGGCAGTAATGTAATGGGGGTTTGACCCGATAGGTTGCCAAAAATCACCCACTTTATCAGTTCTATCACTGCATCTTCATAGACGATTGGGCTTAGTTTAAATGCGATGAAGTTTTTGTAGGCATCTACTTTTGAGCTGGACTTATTAAAGCGCCAAATACTCACCCCATCACTTACTGCCACTTGCTCAGCAGTGGTGCGTCTTGCTACTTGCCAATATAGATGGGACAACCAAAACTTGAGTAGATGTTTTGGACTAGCAGAATTGGGCAGTATATTTAACCACTGCTTGGGCGATTGCTCGGCATAGGTCATGCCTGCTTGAGTATGAGCGCTTTTATCATGGGTATCTAATAGTACTGATGTTGGTGATAGCATTGGCGTTAACAGCGGTACTAGGCCTTTTATCTTAATAGATTTGGGTAGGGTTTTTAGCCATGCGTCTGTGTCTATTTGACTGTTTGCGTTGTTGTTTACACGATTAATTATAGCTGCCAGCTCTATCTGAACGGGGTGCTCTGCAGTGGGTGCCAGTAGATGCAAATCTGTAATACCCTCTGTTCTAGCTGCATTAGGTACAACACGCTCACCAAAACCATTAGCGATCAACTGTTCTTCAAACTCTAGGCACTGCTGCTGTAGTTTTTGTTGTTGATTAGGTAGTGTGGTTTGGCGCGCTACCCCTGCTGGGATAATTTTTTGATACATCAAAGTTGAAATGTCTTGCTGAGTAGTGTTATCAGCTGTAGCTACTGCCATCTCTTTAATCAAATAATCTTTGATTTGGTAGGTTGTCAGGTGATCTAAAAATAATGGCTCTTGATGCGCCATCGCTTCCTCACCTTGTACCACATGCACCTTTTGAGTACGCAAAAACGCTTTGGCAGGATGGCGAACTTGATACACCAGCATACCCTCAATATCTATCTCGCCAATGTTAAATACGGTGTCGCGCATCGCTTGGTTCATATCACTAAAATCATTAGCATTAGCGGTATCCAATCCAAACATATTAGCCAATGTAGACACGGTTTGATTGTCTAGTTGCCCTAGCTGACCAAAGCTGTGCCCAAACATGTGAGTCATGGCTTCGTACTGTGCTTTTGTGGGTAAGCCAATCAATTGCTGAGATTTACTAGACACTCTTTCCTGTAGCGTCTCAAACACAGCCTGCCAGAGCGGTGCAGGTGGAAATTGTTTTTTTTGAGCCAGTTTGGTTTTGCGCATGGCTTTATTTAGCAACCTATCTAGCTCATCGGCTGCTGCAGTATCAGGGTTGCTATCTCTAACATCATCAGACGTATTGCTTGCATCAACATTGGCATTAGACGTGTTAGTCTTTTGCTCAGAAGCCTCTTCAATATCTGCTTCAAACAAGCTCTTGTGAAAAGGTAGTGCTGGATGATCAGTGACCAGCCACTGCTTAATCAGCTTTGGTAAATAACGCTTAAGACTCTCTGTCGTTGGATCAATACTTTCAGGCAAAGTGTCAAGCGAGTTGACCTGCCACTGCACCTCACCTTGTAAAAACTGTAGCAGCTCACTCACTGGGTTCGCTGGTAGATGCTCATGAGTGTCAGTCAGGCTTTGGCCATTGTAGAATATCCAGCATGCGCTACGTGCGCATAGTAGCGCATCCAAAAATGCCCCGTTATCATCATCCTCACTGACTCTATCACCGCGCCGTGAATTGGTCGCTTTCATCAAATCATATCGGTTGTCACGGTCGCGCCCAGGAAACTCAGAGAGATCCATATTGAGCATGACCACTAACTCAAATGGTACGTTCCTTAGTGCGCCAAATCGGCCAAAAGTGATCACGCCAGTCGGCTCAGCACTGACTTGCTGGCTCTCAAGCTCAGCTTCGATACTGTCTAGCATAAAGCTCAACTTTAGCGGTAACTGCTCGACCCCTGCCAGCTTTTGCTCCACCTCTACCCTATTAGTATCACCACGGGAGTATTGTCTATAATGGCGATTGGCACGTAAGCTCGATTTGAAGCCGTTCATCGCATTGTAGATAGCGCGCATCGTGCGTGTTTGATCAACATCACCAAAGTAGCAATGAATCACTTGGGTCTCAATCTGATCGAGCCAGTCTTCCGCTTTCATTTTTTGTGTATGGTCATCACGTCGTGCGACCAGACCAGCATAGATACGGCAAAGCGTTTCTACAATCATGGCATCATTTAGACTCACTTGCGCGAGTGGTAAGCTCATCTCAGGCACAGCCGTACTTGGCCATTCATCTTCATGCAAAGGATATAAGCAATCGCTCAGACTCGCCTCTGGCATGATTAACCCCAAAGTCAATCTGTCTAATGCTTGTGCAAAGCTAAAGCGATAATCATAGTCATTGACGTCTAGGGTCTGCTTTAGATGCAGCTCATCAAACCCGCGGATAAATCCAGCTTCTACCAACAAATCACAACCACGGCTCATTTGCTCATGGGTCAACCCAAAACTCTCAAATAAGGGTGGCAGCATCAGCCAGTCTAGAACCTCAGCCGCTTCAAAACGAGCGCTATGACTACCCAACAGCTTATAAAACCCAATAATCGCTTCCCATAACTGGCGAATATCAGCATCGACAACACCAGTCACCTTAGCAGGCAAAGTCAGACCATCTTGTCCCCTGCCATTGACGAAAATAGAGCTAATTAACGCATGATGACGCTCAACATCAGGTAGCAACACCACAATATCGGATATATGGCGTTTTTTCTCACCAGCTTTGATGGGCTCATTTAGCCAGCGTCCAATCATAATGCGCAGTACTTCAAGTTGGCGTTGTAAATTATGACAAGAATGAATGCTTAGGCTATTATCTTGAGAAGAGATAGCCCAAAAGCGGTCTTTTTCAAAGCGTTTATTTTCTAGCACCTCATCGTCATACCATGACGTTTCTTGCTCAAAATCCAATGCGATTTGGTTACTGACTGCCTCTGAGACTTTTGCGGCTGTCGCTTGTTGGGTTGATTGCTCGTCAAGCATCAACACATCGTTTTGCAAACGGCGCAATAAACTTGGACTATTTTGTGCATCTTGGGCACTGAAATCGTCATCATAAATACTCTCATCCACGCCACTATCAAAGTTATCTTGCCACTCCACAAGCGCCTCTTGGTATTGCTCATTACCCGACAAATTGGCCAGCATGGCAAAAGTATCGCGTGACTGCTTTCCTAAACGCGACAGCAAACTGTGCCCGTAATCACGCAAAAACACGCTTTCAGGATTAATGATCTGCTGACGCTGTAGCCACGATTTATCAACAATATCTGCCCAAAACAGCTTTGAGGGATTGTAGTGCAATAGTGTAATGTTCATATATTTCGACAAGCGCTGCAAAAAGTCGAGCTCGGTCTGTGGCAATTGCTGAATGGTAAAAATACGCAGCACTTTGGGCAACTGCTCACGTTCATTTGCCTTGTTTTCTTCTAAAGCTGACCAAAAGGTATTCTCAATTGCCACACGGTGCTGATGTACATCAGCAAATAGATGCGACCACAAGAATCGCTGTGCCATCTCTAATTCTACATAGTGCGCCACCAACCACTCAGGCGTACCGCGCGCATACTGATCAAAACGTAGGGACAACGCATCTTTATCTGCGATTAACTCATCCACATTGAGCGACTTGTTATGCGACCATAGCGCCAGCCAATCCTCACGGTGAGTCAAGTAACGGTTAAAGACTCTCGCCAAATCACTTGCCAGCTGCCAAATGCGCGCGTCTTGTTGTATAGTGTCTTGCCCCGTGCCTTCTTGTGACTCATCAATCAAAGATACCAGCAGTGGGTTCACTGGATGTGTTTCATCTTTAACAATCGATGCTTGGTAGTAGGTCAAATACCCAAACAGCCGCCACTGCATCACCGTCGGTGACAGCACTGCAACTTCAGGCACATTCAATATTACTGCTTCAGGGTTATGCTCTAACAAAGACGCATTATGGCGGGTTAACACATCCTGCATGAGCGTCCACTGATACTGGCCCCAAAACTTCGTACGCACCAAAGTACTGATACCCGCGCGGCTGGCAATGGTTTTATCCAACCAATCGCCCAATACCATTGAGGGCACAATAACGATAAAAGGCTCAAAAATATTCTGGCTTTTTGATTGATATTGTACAAGCAGTTGATCAACGAGATTTTCGGTACGGTGCGACTGAATAATGGTAAACATAAAGGATAGTCTGATTGAGGTAATAGTAAGAATGATAAAGTGAAGTGGATGGTCTTGAATACCTGAAAAGGAATAGCATTTGCATTAACCGTTCAATGCATATTAATGTCTGCTAAGGAATACCACGAAGGACACTCACCAATCCATATTTCACGGTCGTTACTATAATGTATTTCTGCTAGCATGAACGTCATAAACACTATGAAAATGACAAAAGTAATTAACCATCAGTGCTTCACTGGTATTTATTTATTATAATCATAAAATAGGCTGCTTATTAGTGTGCCATCGATAGCTATCGTTTACTAGTACGCGTGCCACTATTATAATATCTTGCGACAGATAGTGTCGCATTTATAATGCCTCATATTTATGAATCAAATATTCAGTATCTTTGTCAAATCAACTGTTGTAATTTTTATATCCATAACCCTTTTTAATGGAATAACTTAATACTATGCCCTTGCGTCCCATTGATGCCATTTTCGTTCATCCTAAACGACGTTTATATGTTGTATACTATCGCGGTGAGCTGTGGGCATTGCCGCGCATGAAAATAGACGATAGATCATGGCAAAATAGACAGCCCTATACCGATGATAGTAGCTCGCTTTATTTGAGCATCCATCAAGCCATCAAAGACCCTATACTCGCACAAAAACTACGAACGTTGAATCTACCTGTCGCGGTGCGTGGTAGCACGCTGCCACGCTTTGAGGCATGGTGGGAAGTCCATGGTTTTAAATGGCTTAAAGACAAGCTTGCGATGGGCGAATCGCCATTGGCCGCACACCAAGTAAAAGCCATTAACAATAATCTTACTTCTCCTTCAAACGAGCAACCTGCGCCATTCAATCAAAATAATACAGTTAGTCATAAGAATAATAACGAGAAAAAACTTTTACCTGATTCAGAAACCGATGTTTTTGCAGATATGCTTGCGGACTTAGCAGATGAAGTGTTGCATCAACAGCTTTAAAACATACGTCAAATCCCGTATTTTATGTAAACTTGACACAAACCAATTAATAAAAGAGCTGTAATATATGAAAGACTACAAGCTGCTACTGGCTGGGCTAATTTTATTGCTGCTAGTAATCTTTATCGCTATTTTTACTTGGTTGTGGAGCAGTAATCGTAAAAATATAGATCCACTACCGATCATGGCAAATGCAAATGAACCGTCAGCCACCACTCAGGACGAGGTGAATACCCTCACCGACAGTACTTTGTACATAAAGGCAGAAGAGAACTTGCAAGCACCCTTGGACGATATCATCGTTAGCTTCGAATCTCGTTACCCTCATATGCAGGTGTTAGCAAGTTATGTACCCGCCAACGACCTCTTAACATTATCAGATAACAATTCTAGCCATAATAAACGCACAGAATTAGTAACTAATGTAGACATGATCATCGCTAACGACAGTTTGTCTGCAGACCGTCTCACACCGTTACAAACAGAGCTAAAATCCGCTCAAGATAAAATAAACCAAGACAAAGCAAATATCCGTAATACTGATGATGAAAAAGTAGATACTGCTGAGACTGATGCTGTTGAGATTGATAATGCAGAGGCACGTACCCTAAATTCTTTCAGTTATGCATTGAGAGATAAGCAAACGCTTGAAGGGGTGATTTTGACAGAGAATACTGCTGCTATTAACTTCCGTAACTTTTTACTATCGAGCACGGGGCAAGATATATTAGAAAAGTACGATTATTATAATATCGAAGGTTATAAAAATAGCGTAGATGACTTATTTAATCCAACATCACGTGCACAAAAAACATCAAATACCAATACTGTAAATGTCGCTGACGCCCTAAGTAATGGCAAGTAAGGACAAATTAGCTCTATTTATCTTTTGTTGATTGCTTTTATGAGCGCTTTTTCCTACAATGTTATTCCAAAATGCGCCTATAGCTCAACAGGATAGAGCAGTTGCCTCCTAAGCGATCGATCCGAGTTCGAGTCTTGGTGGGCGCACCATCAAATATATTTTTAGTTTGCTTTAGAGCCCCATAACCCTTTGGTTGTGGGGTTTTTTGTTGCTTAGACGTTTTTAGTTGTCTTTAGTTGTCTTTATCTATACATTAAATGACGGTATTATAGACGGTATTCACCGATACCGCCAAATAGGATACCGTCAAAATGGCTAAAATCATAAAGCCGCTAACCGATTCACAGGTGAAACAAGCTAAGCCACAAGACAAGCCGTACAAGTTGGCTGACGGCGGTCGCCTTTATTTGTATGTCAGTAAGTTGGGCGCCAAGTCATGGCGCATGGATTATGTTCGGCCTATTGGTAAAAAACGAGCAACTATCACATTGGGCCTTTATCCTGATGTGTCATTAGCTCAAGCTCGTGAGCAGCGCAAACAGATACGTGCGATGTTAGCTAAAGGTGTTGATCCTCAGCAACAGAAAATAGATGCCGAACGTGAGCAAGAGCTATTGTCTAACAACACGTTTGCAGCGATAGCAGAGGACTACATGAGCCGTAAGCGCAATGTAAGCCCTGCTACTATCACAAATAATAACAGACAGCTTAAGCGACTAAATAAACACATTGGTGATATGGTCATTACTGATATTAAACCTATTGATGTATTGAAAGCGTGCCGCAGTGCAGAGGCGCAAGGGTACTACGAGACAGCTATTAAGATGCGGACGATTGCAGGTCAAGTATTTAGATATGGTGTGCAGACTGCCAGGTGTGAGCGTGATGTAACTCAAGATTTAATCGGGGCATTACAAGCATCAGTGACAACTCACCATCCAACAATTACGGACCCAAAAGAGCTTGGTGTATTACTCAATGCTATTGATACTTATGAGGGCAGCTTTGAAGTACGCACAGCCATTAAATTAATGCCCATGCTATTTGTGCGCTCTGGTGAATTGCGTTATGCGCTATGGGATGACTTCGATTTGGACGAAGGTACTTGGACGTTTACGCCTCGCAAGACGCAAAGACGAACTGGTCTATCGCTTATTGTTCCACTGCCAACACAAGCGATTGAGTTGATCAGAGAGTTATCACTACATGCTCGCAGTAAGTACCTGTTCCCTGCTATTCATACGACCGTACAGCCAATGTCCGAAAATACAATGAATCAAGCGCTCAAGCGATTAGGCTATGATGGGACCAAACAAACCATCCATGGTTTTAGGGCCACGGCTAGAACGCTGATCGTTGAGAAATTGAAGTACCCTGAAAACTTGGTAGAAATGCAGCTGGGCCACAATGTTAGAGACATGCATGGACGTGCTTATAACAGAACAATATTTTTAGATGAACGCCGTGACATGATGCAAAAATGGGCTGACTATTTAGACCAACTTAGACGGGTTTAGACCAAATTCCAGACATAAAAAAAGAGCCCCGCCTATTGGCAGGGCTCTTTTCGTTAGGCATGGTCAATCAAACGTACTTACTATAAGCCTGTCGTAGTTTCTCATCGTAATTATTCTTAGCATATGCTTTGCCGTTATAACCTCGTGCAAAACCTGCCCAGTCATGACGCTGGAGCTCATCAACCAAATTATTGACCTTGATATAACGTATCATAGCTTCTAACTGCTTAGCTTCACTTTCATACATATCGTTGATGAATGATTGTAGTGATGGGTAGCCTAGTGCCTCCCAATGATAACCCATAACCTGCCCGATACCCCATGAAGCAGATTGCAATGCAATGTCACGGTTGTAGCTTGTTGCAATGCGTAGCTTGTCATGCTGCTCACTATAGCGACCATAACCACCAGAAAGAGGATTGCAAATTCTTGGGTGCTTGGCCAAAATACGCAAACGCCAGGTAAACCATTTGATAGCGCCCAACTGTTCCCAAAACTTATGACGCTCAAATAAAATTGCTGGTTCGCCAGTACTGAAAAAACCACTTGATCGAGCCTCAACTTCAATAACTGTTTTTAGTTCTGCGTATCCGATACCATCTTTGTTAGCAGCATCTTTGATCTGCTGCTCTGTCAGTGTTTTACTCATGCTTTACTCCAGACGTAAAAAAGCCCCGATTAAGGGGCGTTATTTAATGTCGATAATTATTTGCCAAATATCGCAAACGCTGCGTCTTTGATCTCTTTGATTACTTCAGCAATCGTTTTGCCCTGCCATAAGGCTACGGCTTGATAAACAATGCCTATGGCTAACATGCCAAACACTGCCCAGACGAGCATGATTGCGCCCTGTGTCATAACGCTATAATCTTGGTAACCCATAAATTCTATGTGGGCTGCCCCGCCAAACAGCGAGATTGTGACAGCGATAGTAAACTTGACTATCACTGACATATTTACTTGTATCTTACCGTCTTTACCGATGTCACCTGATAGCATCAATCCAAATATTGCACCAATCACTGCTGCAAAAACTTTAGGTAGAAATACCATCAGCTTTAGTATGATTAGCTCTAAAAACGGTGTGTTCTGTGGCATAACGCCCCCTCAAATTTTAGTCGTAAAAAAACCACTCGAGTGAGTGGCTAGTAACCTGCAATTGCTTTACTGTCTTGTAATTCTTGCATCATGCGTTCAAACATACCTGCTTGTGACTCTGGTACACTTGCATTTGCCGTTATACCGCCAAGTGTAAACTTGACGTTATAACTCTTGCTGCTAATATTGTTGCTACCCGTATCATAGTTAGGCTGTCTATTTAAATTGCTAACTGCTTGCAACGCCGAATCAGGTAGTTTGTTTAACCCAGCCTCGTACTTACTGCGCCTTGCGTCGTCATCACGCGCGCGGCTTGCAATTTCAGCAAGATAAACGGATGCTGTTTTAAACTCCTCAATGTCAGCGGCAGTCATTACCTGACCGTCTTTAAAACCTTGCAGCTCAGCAACATTTAGCGCGCCATCACTTGTTCCCTGCTTTGCATACAGCTTACGCGCTTCCTCTATAGCACGTTCTTCTGATAATCCAGCGGATTTTAGAAAGTTCTCAACAGCGAGCTTGGACCCAAACTGATTGCCCTCTGCTGGCGCTTTCTCGGTGCCGTAAATTCGTAAGTTTTTAAGCGCCTCATCACCACCAGCTACCGCTTGCGCTTCTTTGACCGCTTTGATCTTGGCTTGCAATTTATCATAAGCTGATGACGCCTCGTTTGCAGCGCGCACCATGGCATTACCGGCACTGCCTGAGCTGCTAGATATGCTATCGTAAGCTGTGCGGATATTGTTGACTGACGTTGTTACTTTGTCGTTTGCCGTCTTAGTCTGACCCATTTTTTCAAACGTGACGCGGCCTTGTTCATCGACTGCGACAGTGACACCGCGCTCAGCTGCCATACGCTTAGTGACCGCATCAACGACACCATTATTTGATGCAATGTTAGATTTCGCTGTTTTCTCAAACGCCTCTTCTAACTGCTGTGCTGTAGCTTGACCGTCTCTTTTAACAATGTTGTAAGCGTCAGTATAAGCACCTGCGTCTTTGGCTAACTCCTCACGAGTCTTTAAACCCAATAAGCCGTAAGCCTCAGTTACACCATTGATGCCGTCCTTAAGTATGTCAGCTCGGTTTTTTACTCCCTCCAAGCCCTCGGCAAGCTCTTGCCCAGTGATTTTTCCCTCTTTGTATAGCTCGTTCCATTTAACGATCAATGCTTCGATTTCGACCGTGTTACTGGCCTTATCAGACATTGCGGTCAATGAGTCAACGAGTGCACCGCCCGCGTCATAACCTGCATCAGTTAAGTCGTCAAAGCCATCAATAAGATCGTCAAGTCCAGCACTGGATTTGATAAACTCTTTTGATAGACCGATACCGACTGCACCTGCTAATTCGTCAATCTGCTCTTTGGTGCGGCCACTAGCGACCGTTGACGCATCAAGCTCGGTAATCATGACGTTGCCAGTCTCGTCCATCTGTATTGCTAGATTTTCGAGCGACGCTGCGTGTTGCAACTCAGCCGTTATAATGTTGCCGTTTTTAGCAAGCACCCCTGCCGCATACTCGCCAAACGTTTCCATATTTTTAGCGATCTGCTGCTCAACTATCTCGTACTGAGTTTTAGCTATATTTTGACCAAGCGCGAGCTGCTCACCAGTGATTACGCCTTGATTTGCCATAGCTTGTAGCGAATTAACAATATCATCTACCGCGCCACGAGTATTCGCTTTGTGTATCGCCTCGGATAATGACAACTCAATACTCTTGCCGGACTCCTGCGCTTTTAGCGCAACTTCTGCAAAGCTCGCACCAAGCTCTGTGTACGAGACTTGTATTGCCTTGGCAGATTCAATGGATACCTTGCCAGTATCACTTATAACGGCTTGTAGATTTTTTTCTGCTAGCTCAATGCGCAGCTTGTCAGAGATAACATTGTCATTTGCTTTGATGTTATCCAGCGCATACTTAACAAGGGCTGCTTCTTGTTGCTTAGCGGTCGCTTCGGCATCCTCACCCATTTTTCTGTAGGTTGCTTCGGAATCTGCTGCTATTTCTGCAAATCGCTCTTTCGCGGTCTTGGCAGCATTGGTAATGGCTTGCGCCCCTGACGACTCCCAGTTCAAAATATCTTGTTCAGCGCCATCCCATGTATCTTTAGACTTGACTTGCAGCTCGTCAGCCGTTTGCTTGAAGCTGTCAGATATATCGCCAAAAGTTATGCTGGATGCGATATTAGCTAAATCCGACATAACTCCATATAAGCTAGCGACGACAAAACCAGCCGCAACCCCGATTGCGCTAAACCCATCTTTAATAAAGCCAATAAAAATATTCAGACCGTGAAGCGCTGCTGTTATCAGTCCAACCTGCTCAGCCGCATCAGCAGAGCCACCTGCTATTATGCTAATTAGACTGCCAAAGGTGTCGTAAACACCCTTAATGCCTTTTGCAAGCTCAACCACTGCTCCAATCGTATTCTGAAAAGCACCTGTCAAAGCTGATACAAGGTTTGGATCTAAATCCTCTAAACTGTCACCTATATAGCTGATCGCCTCAGCAAGCTTGGATGACTGACCGATTTTTTTATCTATCTCTCCTATGAAGTTGAATATTTGGTTTTTAACAACTTGCAGTGAATTAGCAACTGTATTCGGCAATGTTGCAAACTCACCAGCAATGGCCTTACCTTGAGATTGCACGGCATTGATAACCACTTCTGACGTTAACTTACCGTCTTGCGCCAATGCTCGTAATTCACCACGAGTCACGCCTAAACCGTCAGCCATTGCTTTGGCTAGACGTGGCGCTTGTTCCATAATACTGTTAAATTCTTCCCCACGTACGACGCCCGATTGGAGACCCTGGATCAGCTGGGTGATCGCAGCGTCAGCAGCGTCAGCACTGCCACCTGATAACTGGATTGCCTCGTTAATAGTACGAGTGATTTCCAAAACTTGCGATTGCGCCAATCCTAACTCTTCACCCGCTTGTGATATTCGAGCAAATAATTCACCAGTACTTTCAATACTACTAAATGTCTCGTTTGCAATCTGTTTGACACCTTCAAACCCAGTAACGAAAGCCGCGCCTTCGCCAGTCGCTAGCTTAATTCGAGCTTCTAAGCTTTTAAATGCGTCGGCTGTCTCAATGATCTCAGCGACGCCAATGCCAAGCCCAGCGGCAGCCAAAAGCCCTTGCAGGCTACCAAAAGCACCCTGCAGCTTATTAACATTATTACCAAGACCGCCAGCGCCTTGGCTTACTCGATTTTGCGTGTCATCAAGTCCATTTAGTTCGCGCTCAAGCCGTCTGATTTGCTCCTCTGCTTGACGAGTCACACGGTCAATCTCAGCAGCAGGGCGACCACTGTTGTTTTGGAACTCAACCAATGAGCGACTGATCTGGTCAATCTCACCGCGTATGGTTTCAGGTACTCTAATGTTTGTCATGCGATAGATAGCATTACGTGCATTATCAGCAGTACTAGACGCTCTGTTCATAGCGCCTGATAATTCATTCGCAAGGCTTACACTGGCGCTGCGTGCATCATTCAGCTCTTGTTCTAGACGATTGATGCTAGCTGCTGCCTCGGCAATTTCTTGAGGACTGGCACCAGTGTTATTTAAGCGCTCAGCCGCCAACCTTGCTTCGTCAAGCTCACTGCCTAATCGCTGCGCCTCTGCTTGAGCTTGTGCTATATCAGCAGGTGACGCGCTTGTCTGACCTAGGGTTCTTGCCTCTGTTCGAGCCTCGCCTAACTCGTTTTTAAGTGCTGCGACTTTAGCCTTAGCTTCTGCAATTTCAGCAGGACTGGCATTAGTTTCTGATAATCGCTTAACCTCATCGCGTGCAGCAGACAGCCCACCTTTAAGCTCATTAACTTTAGCTTTTGCCTCAATCAATTCAGCGGGTGAGCCGCTAGTCTGGTTGAGCTGTCTTGCCTCTGTTCGAGCACCTGATAAGTCTTGACTGAGTGCTGCAACTTTAGCGCGTGCTTCAGCAATCTCAGCTGGTGACGCACTTGTCTGGCTTAGCTGTCGCACTTCGTCACGAGTAGCGCCTAGCGTAGCTTTAAGTGCCTCAACCTTGGCTTTTGCCTCAGCAATATCCTCTGGGCTGGCATTTGATTGACTGAGTAGCTTAACCTCATTTTTAGCATTTACTAAGCTATCGCCAAGCTCGTTGACTTTAGCTTTAGCGGAAGCTATATCTTCTGGCGTACCGCGTGTTTGTGATAGTAGCTTGACCTGCTCCTTTGCCTCTGTGATGCTAGATTTTAGGTTGTTGAAATCAGTCTTAGCTTGTGCTATGTCTTCTGGCGTACCTTTGGTTTCGCGCAGACGCTTAACCTCGTCTCGTGTACCTGAGATATAGGCTGTTAGCGCCTTAACTTTATTTTGTGCCTCTTCTATATCTTCGGGACTTGCTTTGCTATCGCGTAGCAGCTTAACGCTATCTTTAGCCAAGCCAAGCTCGTCTTTTAAACTTGTAATCTTAATCTTAGCGTTCTCAATATCCTCGGGTGTGCCCTTAGTTTGAGACAGCTCCTTTACTTTTTGCTTGGCAACGTCAACACTTAAGCCTAAATCATTGACACGATTTTTCGCCTCGGCGATATCCGCAGGTGTGCCAACAGTACGTGATAACTCGGTTACTTTTAGCTTAGCGTCATCAATGCTTGAGCCCAGTAGATCTACTTTCGCTTTAGCTTGTGCGATATCGCTGGGCGTGCCATTGGTACGGCTTAACTGCTCAACATTTAGTCGTGCTGCATCCAGACTGCTACTGACACTATCAATACGCCCCTTAGCCTCGATGATATCAGCAGGAGTACCGTTAGTCCGTGATAGACGCTCAACATTTAATCGAGCCTCATCAACCGCGCTCGATAAGCTATCGATCTTAACTTTAGCTTGCTCGATTTGCTCGGGTGTACCATTAGTTTGAGATAGAGCAAGCACCTTAGCGCGAGCTTCTGCTAAGCTACTACCTAGATTGTCAACCTTGCCTTTAGCGCTGTCTATATCTTCAGGCGTACCTCTGGTCTGTGACATCTGTGTCACTTTTTGTCTAGCTTCATCAAGACTAGAGCCTAATGTATCAACTTTGGCTTTCGCTGCTTCAATCTGTGCCGGTGTACCATTAGTTTGCGATAACTGCTCAACCTTTAATCTTGCTGCTGCAACACTATCACCAAGCGTATTTACCTTAGCTGCCGCTTCTGCCAATTGTGCTGGAGTAGCAGGTGTACTGCCAAGTCTTTGCGCTTCTGACCTTGCAACCTCAAGCTGACGAGCCAAGCGAGTAACTTGCAATGCTGACGCTTGCATTGCCGCCTCAACTTGCTCACCTGATAGATTTGCGCCTGCACCCATCTGGCGTAATTGGTCGGCTGTTGCGCGTATCTCGGCTGTCAGTCTGTCCGAACTAACATTATTAAGCCCTGCTAGCATTGTAGTAGCGCGCTGAGTATCAGTATTCATCTGATCAACATTGCGCTTTACAGACTGAGCGTAATCAGTAAACTTATCACGCGCTTGATTGACGCCTTGATTAAACTTCTCGTTTAATAGTCTAAGCTGTACGCTAAAATCCAAATCACCAGCCATAGTCTTACCTCAAATTTTAGGCATAAAAAAAGCCCACTAATTAAAGTGAGCTTGTTAATTTATTCGTTGTTTATTTAAAGGCGCTTGCCCTATCTGGTTTTGGTAGCTTACTGTTTTTAATATGGCGCTCATCAATGTGGTAGCGACTCAGGCTGTCGCAATCGATAAAGACGACTGGATTTTTACCTGCTGTGCTTTTGTTTTCCGACAATCCAGCGTAGATCATAACTTCATTTGGTGCTTTTCTGCCAACTAAATGCACTGCCTTATCTAGTAGCTGATTGATGCGCTCAAAGCCGTCATCACCCCAAACTTCATGAGCTTTTGGCCATTGTTCGGGCGTCATGTAATTTATATCTAATAACGTCTGTTCTTTAGCAGCCTTCATGACTTATCCTTTCATTTTATTTAAAACCAGTTACCAGCCTTTTTGTCCTCTATCATTTCTTTTCCGCACTGGCTGCAAGTCCAAACGCCCTTACCACCACGTTTCATAAACAGCATGGCAAGTAACCAAAATCCGCCTGTCACTAATACTAAGATAATATGCATTATCCAATTTCGGCTTTCAGTGTTGCGATAAAACAAGGTATTACGTTGCTCGCGCGGACAAAATATGAGTTGTTGTTCAACTTGATTGGCCATATTATCACTCGCTTAAAATTTCATTTGATTAACATCATAACCGCGCAAATCAAAGTTGGCATTGAACGGCTCAGACAGCCCAATAACAGGTAGTCTTACAATAGCTCTATTTGATGTCGTAAATTTATTGAACAACTGACTTGCTGTGAAATCATTAACCGGTACGATAACACCATCAATACTATTGCGCATCTCATAGCTCGCTTGATTACCGTCAAAATTCATACTTACTCTGCATGATGGTGTGCATGATAGGTTTGAATTCACAAAAATCACTACTGCGCTAGTTACAGCTCCACTACTACTTTTGCGCTTTTCGAGCTCAATCCAGGGCGTATGTTTTACATTGCTAAACTGGGGGTCGTAAAAGAAATTAAGCGCATAGTTATTTGCTCTCAATGAAAATATGCCACCACTATCACCTGTAGATGAATACTGCCACCGTGTTTTTTCGCCCGTATCTGGATTATTGGGCTGAGTAACTGTATTCCCAATACCACCGCCAGGTCTGGCAGCATCAATAGTGTCATACCCACCGCCACACCCAATCAGCGTCAATGCCAGACATACAGCCAATAGATTTTTCACAGCCAACCCCTAAAATGTTATTTACTCAATCTTAGTTGATTGTGCTTTGTTACGCTAGTCTTTCATAAACTCTTTCCAGCCTTTCACATCAGCCTGCGATACTCGCATAGCGACTGCCATATCTTTGATTTTCTGCTGATGATCTTTAGCAAATGCCTTGGACAATCCCCACCATTCACCGAACGCCATATCTAGGACGTCGGCTTCTCTAAATCCGATTTTGTAGAATGGTAGTAAGCTGTCGAACCAAGTAGCGCCAGTTGTGCGCCCAGTTGTTTTAGGGGTATGAAAATCTGACGCATAAAAAAATCGCCACTATGGGCGACAACCTCCTGCATAACAGTGAGCATTTCAAGCGGCTCAAGCTCTCGGTAGAAAGTGGGCGTCTGGTCTGTCAGCACCGATGCTAATATGACAGTTTCATCCGTATAGCTGCCAATGAGTGCTAATAGCTCGCTCTCAGGTAGTCCCTTATTTGCTTTTACGATACGCTCAAACTCAGCGACAAAAGGCGTAAATGCTCGTGTTACTTCATTTAGGTTTTTAACTTTGACGCGCTTGATTGTAATCTCTTGTCCTGCCACATTGATAGTTTTAACACTATCGTCTTTTTTAATGTCTGTCATACGTCAATCTCTGTATAAGGTAAATCGGGTGCTTGCGCTACAATCTGCCCATTTTGAATAAACACCTTTGAGCCTAGATCATAAGCAGCAGAGCTTGTTACGATAGTAGTACCGCCACCTTGCATGGTGACGGTATAAGTTGAGCCATTACGAGCAGTGACGGTTGCTAATTGCTTAGCGCCCTGCTCGGTTACGCCTTTAAATAGCGCCCATAAGTTACCACTAGCCACTGGTCGCCTCCTTATCAAAATGACGCTCAACATCGATGGACTGGTCAATCTCTAACGCTCGATTGCTGGATAGACGACCTGTGATAGTCGTACCTCTGACCATGCCAACCCATGAATCACCATCGTTGACCTCAATTAAAGTCGATGGTTTTAGCACACCGATATCTTGATGCAGTGGCATTGATATACCGATGTTACCGATATCACCAGTATCACTCAATATCGATATACCTCGGCTAATCGCGGCTGCTTGCTCGGTTATTAGGTCGCTAGTAACCATAGGCGGCTGATAACCTCCGCTAGTACCTGTGCGCTTTATTAAAGCGCCTATACTACCGTCACGCTCGCCATATACCGTAACCCCATTGTAAGAAGGTTTATTGATACGACCACGGCTGCGGCTGATGATAAGTGATATTGGCAAGCTAATGCTAGGCTCTTGCACTGCCCACTCCCACGATGGTATTGGATAATTTTCTAACACATGGATAATATCTTCGCTCATGTGAGCATTGATAAACCCACCTGCTGCCTCTGCTATCCATTGTAGCGAGTTGATGGGCGTTCGACCTGTATAGCTGTAGGTATTGGCTGGCACATCCCAACCATTTACACCTGCTAACTGCCAGTCAAGTGTAAAGCCACTAGGTACACCAGAGCGGTTTAACTCGTCATCTGCAATCTGCCTTGCGCTCATTGGTGTGTCGTACTTAAAGCCGCGATGTGTAGCGTATGGATGCGCCAATAGCATTGCGCGTGATTTACCTTTGATTGTTAATGAGCTTTCGCCAAATGAGGCGCTATCATCGCAACCATCTAAGATAAAGCGCCACAGATTGCCGTTACAAGTAAAGTCCACTCCTATCTGTTGCTCATGTGCCGTATCGACTTTAGATAGCTCTGATAGCGGTACGGTGGCACTAAATGACCATGTATAGCTATTACTATCAATGCCAACGCTAAAGCCTAGCAACTTAATATCACGCCCATCGTCGGAGCGCGTTAATGACACACTATTTGTCACAAATATAACCCCTTTTTTATATGCCTCGCCTTTTTCGCCAATCAACAGCACAAGCAATGCGATTGCATCAAATGTAGTATTTGCGTTTACCACCATGCCTGATGATTGACCAAACACTTTTGGTTTGCACATCACAACATCAAGCGTCGGATTAACTGCCAATGTTTTGCGCTTACACAGATAGGTGTCCATGGCATCGGCATCAGTAGCTGATAACAACAACGTGCCACGTGGCATCGTCATTGTCATAGCTAAGCTACTAGATGCGCCTCTATCAGCGATACGCCTTGTCATCGGTAACACTAATTCGTCATTGTAAACATAGTGACGTAATGCGCCCGATCCACACTCCCAGCCTTCAATAATTTGTTCTTTGAGGATGACGGTCTGTGATAATGGTGGTGGTACATATCTGAGTTTTGAGAATGGCAGTCTTGCAAACTCTGTCAACACTTCTTTTTGCGCAATTAAGATTGCGCTATTTTCAAAGCCAATCCTATTGCTATTTGCTATTAACTTAGTTGTCTCAGTACGTATCGCTCTGGCAATTTGCCGCCTAGCCATGGACTCAAAACCATACCACTTACTTTGACCAGCCAGTGCGGCTTGCTCGGTATCAATAGCCTTGCTTTTACCTATCAGTTTTTGAGACTCAAAGCCCTGCGCTTGCCTTAATCCAATTAATCTTGATTGTTCGCCTTTCGATTTAAGATTGATATGCAGCTGATCGTTATTATTGAAGCTTGATTGTACTGTGTTTCCAAGGAGCGTTGATTGCTCAACTTTGCTTGTTACGCTGTCACTAAGTCTTGCGGTGCTATCAAAGCCTGACTGCCTACTAATGCCTGTTGTTTTTGATTGCTCAAACTTGATGCCTATCTCAAAAAAAGATGACCTCTCTACGTTTGAGTCATAACCGACAGTAGCGCTTGCTGTAGGGTTTAAACCGCCATAAGCAATAATACTAACGTTTACATCATTCTCGGACTCATCAACTGTAAATGTAGCTGACGCTATCGGTGTTATACCGGCTATCGAAGTGATAGCAATCGACACATCATCACCAACGTCAGGCGGCGTAACCGGCACACCAACAACCGTGCCAAGTCTGCGCGTCATACCTAGCGGTAATTCACTTGATAACGGTTGCTCACTCACCTCTAAAGACAAAGGCAGCGGTAAGCTGCTTGATATAAAATATAGCGGTGGAGCTATCGTACCTAGCGGCTGACTCATGGATAAAGTCAGCGCATTAGCACTTGGTTGGTCGCTACTTAACCGCTCCATACGTAGCGGTAGCGCATCAGCAAAAACATACTTGTAGCGTGTTATATCGCCAAGATTTCGATCAAGCGGCAATGACAATCTATTAGCTCTTGGCTGCACTGATAAATAACGCTCAAGTATGAGGCGTAACTGATTAGACATTTAACACCTCAATTTAAGTTACTGCCAAGTTTGCCACAGTGCTTGCTGCTCAACTACCGTCAAGTCATCAGCAGGGGTAACATAATCCCATGCAAATGGCTCAAGCTCTCGCTTATGGTCGCGTACCATTACCAAATACTCTTGCAAAGTATTAATCCCAATAAACATATAATGACCACTATTAAGCGAGGTTACGCGCTGTATAACTTGCAAGGTATCAGCACTAAGCAGGTAAATATGCCTAGATGCTGGTTTACCAACAACGGTAACAATACCGTCATCACGACCAGCAATATAACCAGTGTGATTTGTATTTAGCTGAGTATATGATTTTGAATACATATTCAATACTCCCAATAATCTATATATAAAAGAATAGCCCTAGCACTTGCCTCTACGTTTGCAGAGGTCGTTTCCCTGCCCATGCAGACGTAAACCATCGGCCTACCATCATCATCAACGGTATCCCTAACGCCAAATAAGTTTATGGACTTAGCGGAATCAACTGCCATGAATCCTGGATGTTCAGCAGCAAAAATACCCCCATTGTATAAGTACAGCTTGGATATGACGTCAACATCTGATGTTCCGTAGGTTTTTGCTCCGGTTGTTATCCCTGATATGTTTGCCGATGAAAAGGTTAGATTGCTGTAAGACTCTAGGTTTAGGTGTGACGCTGATGTTGACGAGTAAAGCTGATACGGCTGATAACTTGCACCGTGGCCTACAGACCAATAAGCGATATTCTTACCACTGGTTGTTGCAATTGCGGACTTAACCATGCCAAAATATGTAACCCTTGCAACCATTGCGCTTACATCAGATTGGTACATTGACTCGATAAAGAAAAAACCGCGACCAGTCACTAGCATCTGCCAACCATTATTAGGGCTTGTCTTATCTATATAAGTAAATACTTTTTTTCCAGAATTATTGGTCGGGTCTGTTCGGACATCTAAATATTTATAATACCATGTTGTCGTCGTGGCACTGGCATCGGAAACACCTATCTTATAACTACTCATTGAGGTGCTAGGACTAACAAACTCACCTGCATTAGTTGTTTCATTCGTTACAGACCAACCCGCACTTGTGACAGATCCATAGCCAGTTACCAAGCAGGATTTTATTATTGCGTAAACATCACCTGCTACACGGCTGTTATAGTTGATTTGAGGTGCGCCCGTATCGGTGCTTTTAAACCTCTTCACTGTCTCGTTTACTGGATTCAAAAAACTCATAATCTACCCTTATTTATTTAATACAAATTCGTATGGCCCGTGTGTAATCGGTTCGCACCCGTCAGCAACGTAAGTAATGCCAACTATTAGATTGGTATCGTAATCGAACGACCAATTGCCAGATGCATCTGTTATCGATTTGCCTAGACACTTTCCTGTTTTCCAAGCGAATAGCAGCACATAATCAATGGCTGTGCCGTTAAATCTCTTTGCTCTACCGTTGATTGTTGCCATATCACACGCCCATTGTTAGCGATGCCAATGTTACGTAACCACCTTGATAGATTTGCGGCTTATCAAGAGACAGCTCTGTTGCGACATCAAGCGTCGCAATAAGCGCCCCACTAGCATCTAGCACCTTTGCTACTGTTGGTGCGCCTGATGCGATAGCCAAAACCTTTGGTGGTATCTTAAACGTCATTACCGCATTGGTAATTGATTCCTGTGCTGGATTGAGTAGCGCAAACTCAGCGGCAAGTGTTGCGCCCACGTAGATTGATAGCACCGAGTTAGTACCGACATTTAATCTATCAGCAATCCCTTGCAACGCTGCGTTTTTTGCATCAACACTTAGTATCATTACGCACCTCGCACACGGTCAATATTGGCGTGATAGCCAATAGTGAAATCGTAAGTATTTAAGCTGTCGATCTGATGCTGCTGGATAGCACTGCCAAACCATACGGGATTCTTTGCTGCTTCGGTATTGAGTCGCACCACATTAGCAGCTGACCAACCTGTACTCCACGCTGCTACTGGTATCGTAAAGTATGGATAGCCAGTCATGGGGTTAATAGGTGCTGTCAGCGTTGTTGTTGAGCCAGTGCCAATCTCGCCCACTGTTTCACCAACGATGCGAAATGCAGTGGCACTCGTAAACACTAGCGCCCATCGCTCCTCAATCGCATCACGATTGGTCACGACAATAGGGTTATTAGCTACCTGTAATTGCGCCTCAGCTCTATCGCCAATCAACTGGTCGCTAAATTCTTTTGTCCACGACTTTTGGCTAAACACGTTAAACGTTCGTGCTTGCATATCGCCCATGACGAGCATTGAGCTAAACACTGCTGCATCTGTATAGTTGTGAGTAATAGGGTTTAGCAGGTTGACTGTTTGTCCGCTAATTGATTCCACTTTAGCCAAATCCATGATGCGATATTTAGCGGTCAATGGAGCTGTATAACCTGACATATCAAACATACCGTTAAGCTGCAATATACCTGCATCTAGGTCGATATCAAGATAATCAAAGCTGATTTTTACATCATTGGCATCAACCACGTTTACATCGGACAGTCGCTCAAAAACCAAATCAAACGTGTCGTTCGGGTTATTGGTTGGTAGTTGCATCGATTTTATCTCAGTGATTGTTATTAAGTCGCCGACATCAACCAAATCAACTAAGCCGTCTGATGGTAGTCTCGATAAATCAACACCAACCTTCTGACTATCTAGCGATAAGCCTGATGGCGCGATACGCAACTTACTAGATAGTAGTGTTACTTGTTCAGCGCCGATGATAGCTGGCGCACTTAGCTTGGTTGCACCATAAAACTTTAGACTTGCATTTTTTCTTGTGCTGAATATATCAAATGCTTGCCCTAAATCTGGAGTATCTAATTCGCCGCCAAAATCATAATTTAACGGCTCCCTAATCGTCAGCGTAACAACCCTCATGGCATATTGCGGATCGGGAGTCTCAACCAGTACGTCAGTAACTTTTAAAAACTGAGAGTAAACAACCTCACCGATTGGCGTGGATTGCGGAATTTGCTTTTGCATCAACTGGGTAACTTTTACAACATCGCCGATTACAGGTACAAACTCGCCTTGATTTGCAAATTTAAACGTATAGCTACCTTTGTAATTCTTGCCCTGATAGTAGGCGCGGTAGCTCTCTTGCGGATAAGTGTAGCTATTCATGTATTCCACAGCATCAGTACGTCTATCAGCAAAACTTGTGGCAGCGAACATAAATACCGAGGTGTTAGGGTTGCTAGGTATCTCCGTAATCAACACACGTGACGCTTGCAGTAAGTCAGTGCTAGGTGTTAAGACGGACGGGAATACTTTACGCAAGCGCACACGACCTTCCAGCGCATCAATATCTGACACATCAGGGAGTAAGTTATTTGACACCCCATCAATGACAGCAATACCCGTTGGCAATCCACCACCATCAGGAGTGTCTGCCATGACCTCGCTTTTTAGTATTTCTAAATCGTTTTGAGTAATCGCCATGTCGTCATCCATCAAATTTTGGACATTAAAAAACCCACTACAATGAGTGGGCTGTGGTTTTGCTTGTAGATTCTATATATTCTTATAGGCTTGTATTGTCTCGATAATCATGTTGATGCCAAGAATTATCGCCATAACATAAAGTAGGATAAGAACCCTGAAGTCCTTTTCTTTTAGCTTAGCCGCAAGAGTTTTATCTTTATCACTCATGACCAACCACCTCTCTCAATTATTCTGTTGCTTTACTCGCTCGGTATATCTAAAAACCTAAGCGTCACGTTGTAATAATCGGTCAGCTCGGGACTGGTCGTATTCTTAACTGGCTTGGCTTCAATAGCCTCACCTGTCGTATCAAATATCACCTTAACTCGCTTTACGACTCCATCCGCTAGATAATCCAACCAAAACGTAGCCCCCAGCTTGTCACGCTCAGACTTGAGCGCATTGATCGTCGCTCGTGATAGTACGCCATGACCATCAGGTGCTTGCATCGTGTACGGTCTGCCAGCCTTACGCTCTGACTGCTCAGCGATCATCGTACCGTCTAGCGCGTACTTTGTACTTGATACAATGGCTGACCAGTCGTGCTCACCTTCAGGATATAAGCTATCAGATAAGACAATAACCGCGCCTGTGGCTGTATTCGTCAGCTTGGTTTGTGCATTAGTACGCATAATCATTCCTTTTTATTTGAGTAAGCCATCGACGCGCAATGATTTACTTAAATAAAAAAAAGCTCACCGATTAAGATGAGCTTTTGTTTTATCTATAGGTACTTATATTTGGTCTTTGCGATTAAGCTATAACTTCACAATCTCGTAAGTTGCTTCTTCTGCTTCGTCATATAACAAGTCAGCTTCAAGCGTCATTTCGCTAAAGTCATCACTGATTAGATCAAGCGTATCAGCAGGTGATAGCTTGGCACGATAAGCTGTGACCACCTGCTTATCTTTTTGACCAACTTTGTTTAGACCATCAACACGGATTCGATAATAATCAACATCGTCAGTCATTGGCTTCATAACCGTTGCAGTGCCGTAACTATAAGTCACGATTAGCGGCGATGTGAGCGTCTGCTTTTCTAATAGCTCGATGGTGCCGTACTTTTTATCAATCGTGTAGTCAATGCCTTCGACCAAATCAAGCGCGGTGACGGTAGTGCTGTCTTTAAACGATGTGATTTCAGTCACGTTTTTATGCTTCAGGAAGATAATATCACCTACTTCTGAAACGGCATGTTCTTCGCCCGTCGCTGTGCCGGTAGCAACTTCTGTAACCGTTGCTTGTAATGCTGCTTGCATTGCTTCTGGACGACGCTCATTAAGCGTTAAGCTAAACGTTGTGGCCTTTCTGCCATCATCTTTGTCCCATACTTGATTTTTACCAGAGTGATATTCAATTAGCTCTTTTTCATCCTCTATCGAGTGACTAAAAGAGGCGGCATTTGCTAAACCAACCCAAAAGGGTTTGCCTTCTACGCCATTTTTAACAGCGGTTAAATACACTTTACCGTTACCGATAAATGCGTGAGATTGTTGTTTATCTGCCATGATTTTTGTCCTCTAAGGCTGGAATTTAGTTTGAAAAGTGAATGGATATAGTGCGAACGTACTGGAATAATCAGGACGCCCGCTTGTTGATGTGCGCTCTAGTGCGTCATGGTATTCGTCAAGTTGATACCCTTGCACATGATTGATAACCTTGCTTATTAACTCACCAGACGCTTGCATTAGCTCAACTGTGGTTGTCTGCGCCGCTTGATTGCTTACAGCTACTACAACCGTCCATTGTTGCGTATCGCTACTGTCTATCGAACCATTGGCATTTGGATTATTTGAGGTATTAACAACATACAAAGCGGGAGTAATACTTTTATTAATCTTACTGATATCTGCAATGGTGCCAATGTGTTTAATACCCCATATATCAGCATTAGCTTGAGCCTTAATCAGCAACTCTTCATCAGATACCAACCTTACCTCGTGCTGACTCTTTGTCTCGTAAACCCTTCTGTCTTTAGGTCTAAACTCCTCAAGTAAATGGTCAATCAAGCCAAGACCTACTGAAAAATAATTACTCATAAGTCCACGTCCATAATTCGATTGATGATATTAAGCACTGACGCTCTGTCGTTTTCGTTCATACCTAAGAACGGTCTGGGCGTGATATTGCCCCACAAGTGAGGGAATTGCTCTTTGGTGCCGCCATAGTGCATCATTGGTCCATACACCACGTTTGTGCCCCACTTGACGCCATCAGGTAGTGGCACATAGGTTAACGAACCCATTAAGCGACCAGTATCACGCAGCGTCTTACCTTTTTGCTCAATAGCTCTTAGAGAGGGCAACCATGGTTGACGCTGTAGATCGTGCTGATTGTAGAAACGCTCCTCGGTCTGATAAACCATCTCAGCGCCAGCCATTCGGCTAAACTTCTGCATTTTTTGACTATCAAAAAACAAGTCGCCCAACCGCCTAATAATCTCATCGCCGCCTGATAATTCAGCATCAAACATGACTCACCTCACTTAATGCTAGGCATCTTGGCAAACACGTCATCACCAAAGATTTGACCAGGGTAACTACTGCCAATTGGCACAGCAGGCTTAATATAAGTGCTTTGCTGCTCATCTAGTGTAAGCGTCTGAGCAAACGTGACATTGGCGCGACCTGCGCTAACGTCCTTTAACCAAGCAACCTCTTCTTTGTAGCGGTCTTCCGGCTCACCTGTTGCGTCGTTTTTATACAGCAAGTATCTTGCGATATTGCAGCAAACTAGCTCTAAGTTATCCGTTTTGGCGATGGGCGTGTTATATCGAGTAGATAAGAAACTATCCATCTTGCCACTTGCGCTTTTTAATGCTTTAGCGGTTGCAGCCAACGGGTCTTCATGTAACGACTCAAGCTGACTAATTTCCAACTCACTAAAGTGACTGATTAAATCATCACGAGTCGCGTACATAGTTAGTCCTTCGGAAATAGAGCAATTAGTGTTTTCTTATCATCAGATGCGTTGTACTCAATGCCTTCTTCATCAAGCAAAACCTTCAGATCTTTATTTGTGAGTTTATCGAGCTCAACCACTTCATTGGTGTCATCTTCGTCAGAATCGTTTTCTTCACCGTCAGCTTCTGCGATAGCACCTTTGCTTAACAAAAACTTAGCTCGATCAGCAGTTAAGCCAGTGATTGTTTTGCTGTCTTTAATGGCTGCTTTTAGCTCATCGTCAGTGATGACTGGGATTTTTTCGCCAGTAACGTATTGGCCAATAGCTTGTTTTGCAATGTAAAATTTAGACATTATTTGCTCCATGTGAGCCGCTGATAGGCGACCCATTTAATTATTTAAACAAAGGAAGTTGGTTAAAGAGTGATAAAACCAGTACCACCACAGGCACCATTTTTATTGATTGGCACAGGCAAAGGGCTTGAGTCAGCAATAAACTTATCAACTGATGGATCGTCACTAAATACGTGATACGGCATCAATTCCATTGCCAACTTCGCAGGATTTTTACGATGCTTAATCATGCAGAAGTAAAGCTTGTTATTACGCTCAGACACCAACCAAAAGCCGTCTTCTGGAATCATTAACTCGCTTGTACCATCTTCTGTATCAAATTCAGCGTCATACGTCCAAAATTCAATACCGTCAAGCGTTCCACGCGAGGTTGCTTCAACTTCGCCACCAAAGCTGCCATCAAATACACGAGTTGCCGTACTGTCTTTTGATTCGGTGAATTTATCATTAAACGGCTTGTTATCTGACAACGTATCGAATACACGGCTAGGCATAACAGCATCAACTGGACGGCGCTTACCATGCTTTACCAAATTTTTAACCATCTTGCGAATGTCTTGGTAAGGTGTGGCGCCTACTTGGTCCCATGCAATGGCAGGGCTAAATGTCAAATCACTATGGCGACCATAATCAACGGTAACACCCGCATTATCATCGCCTTCCACAACAACCTTGCCGTATAGCAAAGCATCGCGGCACATGATAGCGATACGAGCAGACAATGACTCACGGATGGTCCAGTACGATACAGCAGCAGCCATTTCCCACTCATCTTGCATGGTAGGCGGCACACCAGCAGCATTGGTTGCAATGACACGCATGGCTTGTAATAACTTGAGCATTTTGGCTTTGATTTTGCTGCTAGGTTCTACAACACAGGCAGGTTTAAAGTAAGGTGCTGGAATGTATTTAACATTCAACTCAACCTTGTCTTTAATCACACGACCTTGAGCTGTCGGCACCACAGCAGGTGCTAGCGGAATATAGGTTTTGATATCGCCTACTGGCACTTTATCTTCATTGTTTAAGTATTCTTCATCGCTGAAGTAACGATCACGAAAAAAAGTATCGACTGGTTTGCTATGATCATAAACCGCGCCAAGTTCTTCAAAAGATGCTGTTTCAATTTCAGCGCCTTCAATATTAAAAGTAGCCATAAATATTTATCCTTATTTAACGACGCTAAGCGTGATTTTAGTTGAGCGATTAGCGTATGCACGCGCCGCTAGCTTTTGAGTTGGAGTGAGTGCCGCGCCGTTCAGCTTGACTTCTGCAACATCAAACTTACCTGCAACATAAACGGGCATTTCAACACCTGCTGCAATCTTGGCAGTTGCTTGCTCGGCAGTTACGTCAGCTAGACAGATGACATGCCAGTCAGCTTGTGCACCCGTTGATGCGTCACTGTGAGTCGCTACGTTGGTGCCAGCAGCAATTACTAGCAAGTCACCACGTTTGTATGCAGTGCCAGTTGTAGGTACGACGCTATCAGTGATAGGTGCAACATCGACCGTTAACGGCTGCTCAGTTGTATAGTTGAAATCACCCATTATTTAGCTCCTTGTGCTTTAGCTGCTTCAACAGCTGCTAGAATTTTACTTTCGCCACCTTCACGTCCATTGGTTGCTTGCGGCTTATCCAAGCCATCAGGCAATGTCGGTGCTTTAGGTGCAACTGGTGTGGCCAATGCAACTGAAGTAGCAAACTGCGCCTCATCCATTGCTTTGAATGCAGTTGATTGCTCATCCGTAAACTCACGACCAGTGTCAGCAGCTAGTTTATCGATAGCGGCTTGGCGTGTTGACGCTTGAGAATCAGATAGTGCTTTCTCTGCTTTTTCAGCTCGCTCAATGGCGGCCTGTACAGCTTCAGCCTTTTCTTTTTCAAGCGCTGTGATTTTGGCTTGCGCCTTTTCTAACTCGTTCAAGTCGTACTCCTCGGGGTTATTGTTGCTCTGTGCGATGCTGCTTGAGACTGCGACACTATCGGCAATCACATCAATCAGACCTAATTCTTTGGCTTTCGTGGCGGTGAATACATCGCCTTCCCAGCCTTTGACTGTCTTAGCATCAACATTGCGCTGTGCTGCCACATGATTGAAAAATATACTCGCTGATTCATCAACGCCTTCTTGTAGGCGCTGCTTTTCATCGTCTGTCAGTGGCATGAATGAGTTGAATGCCGCTTTCCACCTGCCCGATCGGAACAATGAGACTTTTTCACCATAACGCTCAAGCCATCCGCTTTCTTCGGTGTGGACCACATAAACACCAATACTGGCAAGGCCTGATTGCTTGGTTGCGGTAATCTTGATCGTGCTTGCAGCAAGCC
The DNA here is from genome assembly GCF_904846535.1 of Psychrobacter muriicola 2pS. Taxonomy (NCBI): domain Bacteria; kingdom Pseudomonadati; phylum Pseudomonadota; class Gammaproteobacteria; order Moraxellales; family Moraxellaceae; genus Psychrobacter; species Psychrobacter muriicola. Next base: position 81,384 of record NZ_CAJHBC010000007.1, on the reverse strand, counting down.
AGTAAGCAGCGGAATAGGCGTCGCCACTTACAAACGCTTCAATCGGTTTTGCAGACTGATAGATAGTCTCAGTGATACCGTCAAGCCCTGCGACATAACCACCACCGCTATCAATATCTAGGACAATGCTAGTCACCGTGTAATCATCATTGGCTTGCTGAATGTAGTCCGCTAGGTTTGCATAGCCTGTAACACCCCATGAGCGATAATCACCTGATGTCTCAGGTACTAGCAGTCCGCGAACATCGATGGTCGCTACGCCATTTTCAACTGTGTAAGCTGGTTCGCTGTCTTCATCGTCATAGCGTGATAGTGCCCTGAAGTCGATAGAGGCAAGCTCGCCCTGCAAGTCGTGACAAGCCATGAGCGCATGACTTTCAATATCGCGCTTAATCTTTGCTTGTAAGTTCATATTTCACCCATTAAAAAACCGCCTCAATGGGCGGCTTATTGGTTATCTTTTTTTACGTCTCTTTGAGTACGTGACCAATGCTATGTCTATCATCAGCACAATAGCTTTGAGTATTCGCGTTCGTTTATTCATGCGCCCTCCTCCTCAACCAGTCTTTTAGCCTCATCAATCATCGCAGCAAGCTCAGGTATCGGCTGTGCCAACATCACGTTAATTGCCGCCTCAATGCGCTGTCTTGCTGCCAATATCGCACCTGACTGCTTGTAGTATGTGATAGCAAGCTCAGCTATTTTGTCATTGACCAACTTATTCATATTGCCCGTGTACTGTGCAGGTGTGCCACCAATCCAACCTTTATCGTTTGGTACGTTTGGTAAGTTGTCGTCGGTCGTTATACCTTTGGCCTGTGCTTGCGACTCGGTAAGTGATCGGCAAACGCACCGGCAGCGATACCCTGAAGGAGCGTAGTGCTGTTGCCAGAACGGATCATCGATATGTCTAACCACACCATCTAGAACCTTATGAGCTGGGCGCTGTCTAATATCATTGATGCCGTCACGCATCAAATACGGGCGTTCATCTTTATTCTGTTGCTGCTGGTACCAGCGACCTCGACCATATGCGCCTTGGATATTCGTTCTAAAGATATTGTCTAGCCGATGCCTTGGCAGGTTGATATCAATGTCACCTTTTTTAACCGCGTTCTGAAAGTCTGCAAAAGTGCCACCGCTGTCAAGTTGGTCATTAACCAAGCTCATAACGTGCTTGATCTGCTCAGTCTGCCCTAGTCCTGCGATGGATACCGCTTGCTGACGCTGGATAGGTGTCATTACGTTGTAGTAGTTATTTGGTAGCACTACCTCACGATTAAGCGCGTAAGCAATGGCTTCAATAAACTTTACGTCAAATGCTGCTGTCGTCGTTGCCATTGATTGCTCACTGTATTTTGGACAATAAAAAAGCCCATTCGTTAGAATGAGCTTTAAAGTTTTCATTTTAATTAGCGTACTGAACTCTTCTACTAGTATTAAACTTACTGTATATATAAGTATCTATCATAACCGCTCTTATGGAGGTAAAAGTGGTTCCCTAGTGAGGACTCGAACCCTAAGTTGTAGGCTAATGGCATCAACGATTTTTCTCACTGAAGTATTATCAATGTACTTCGTTGTGTACATGCAGTGAGTTTTTGAATAGTAGATCACATTATTTTTATTTACCGTAAACGCTATTATGGGAATAAGTACAGCTAACATCATATTGGCTGGCGCTTTCTTCCCAGTTTAATTTTCATATTCGCTAGTACCAATCCCGACAATATCAATACCATTGCCAGCATCTTCCACCATGTCACGACTTCTCCTGTGAGCAGCACTGAGGTTGTCATACCGAATACTGGCACCAACAGAGCAAACGGCATAACCTTAGAAGCCGTATTTTGGCTAAGCAGATGCGCCCACAGTCCAAAGCCTATCAGCGTTGAGACATACACGATAAACCCAAGTGATAACCAAGACTTAAGTGATGCCTCGGTAAATGTCGCTAACTGCCATGCCTCGGTCTCAAACATGAGAGAAGATAAAGTTAAAATCACGCAAGCGATCAGACCACCCCAAACCACGAGAGCGAGAGCAGCCAACGCGGATGCCTTATTCTTTCCAGTATTAGACGAAATAATAGCCACGTCTGATCCTTGCTGCGCCGCTTGTGTTGACGCCTGTTTTGAAGCAATGTTACCAAAGCTCCAGCCTATGGCCGCAATCAAGATACAGACAAACCCAGCTAAAGGCATGTCACCACCAAGATTTAACGCGATGACGCTAAGTCCTAGCACACCAACCAGCATACCGATGATTTGCATGCGACTCACTGCCTCACCCAATATGAAATACGCCAGCAATACGGTGATAAAAATTTGAATTTGTAGCAATAGCGCCGTCAACCCTGCCGATGCCCCTAAATGCATGGCAGTAAAGACAAAAGCATACTGCATGACAAACGTACCGATAGCATAGATAAGTAATGTACGGTTAAATTTGGGCGGCTTCAGAAAAAAAACCAGTGGCACAGCGGTAAAGAAGAAACGCAGGGCGGTGAGCATTAGCGGTGGAAAGCTTTCAAGTCCCCATGCAATAAAGGTAAAGTTCACACCCCAAATAAAAGTAACCAGTACAGCCAATGCGGTGTATATAGGGGTCATATCGTTGGCCTAGGAAATTATGGCTGGTTATTATATTTAAAAATCTTATGGCAATCTCGTATTAACCATAGGAGGCTTTTAGAGAGCGAGCACCACACTTACAAATAATAGAACGGAAATGAACATCAATGTTACGCCGCCGATTTTTGTAATTAAATATAGGTTATCTTGAGCTTTCCATAGATATCGACTGGCTAAAGCAAATGCTTCTGCGTAGCAAAAATGGATAAGTAAGACCAGCAGGCAAAAAGCTGAAGCTAAAATCAGAAATTGAGAAAGATAGGTTTGCTCAGTATCGATAAACTGCGGAAATACAGCCATAAAAAATAAGATAGGTTTTGGGTTAGAAAGAGAGGTTAGCAAACCTTCTTTGAATAACCTACCAGCACTTGTACTACTCACATCTAACGTGTTGCCAGAATCTAGGACAAATGATTTTCTTTTTCCAAAGGCCATTTTAAAACCCAAGTAAAATATATACATTGCGCCCAACAATTGAATGGCCAAGAACATTTTCTTTGATGTTGCGATCACTAGTCCAATACTAGTAGCTGAGACAATAGCCACGCCTAGCATTCCTAGAGAGATACCCAAGATGCCATAAGCGGTCTTTTTTCGACCATGCGTCAGGGAGTTTGTAATACTTAGAATGACACCGGGGCCTGGGCTAGCAATAGTGGCAGAGGCTATAAGGATATATAGGGCAATGTTATTCATTAAAATACGACTACCAGAGTAAGCTTTTGTTGGCATTCTAGCATTTAATTGATATTTTAAACTATGCTTATTTTAGAAAGTATAGTCATTCTGAAAAACGAAAGATTATGCCTTAAACAGTAATAAATCCTGTTAAATACTGCACCGCATTGCCAGAAATAAGCACTCTATCACCTGCTACGACGCATTCAAGTATTCCGCCTCGACTTGATGCTTGATAGGCTACCAATTCATTTCTATCTAAGCGCTCTGCCCAAAACGGTGCAAGCCCAGTGTGGATTGATCCGGTTACTGGATCTTCATTACCACCGTTTTCTGGTACAAAATATCTAGAGATAAAATCATAATCTTTGCACTCGGATAGACAAGTCACAACTAGCTTTAAAGGTGCGATTTGTTTAAGTATTTCATTGTCACGATCTACAGACAGAACATCAGATTCGGAGTTATAAACTACAAAATATGCTTGTGTATTGCGATAGACTTCAACAGGAACAATAGATAGACCTGCTAATAAGCTATTGGAAATACCATCCACTTTCTCAGGCTTAGTATTTGGAAAGTTTATTTGTATTTTTCCAGCGTCTGTTTGTGCGATTGTCAGTATTCCAACCGCTTTGGCTGAAAGCTTAATCGTTTTTAAAGCAGGGTTTTTATTAAATAAGACAAAGGCTGACGCTAAGGTTGCATGACCACAAAAAGCAATTTCAGTCGTTGGAGAGAACCAACGAACATGATAAGTCCCTTTTTTATCTGTCTCATCAGCAACTAAAAAGGCAGTTGCGGGTAAATTATTCTCCATTGCAATAGACTGCATTAAGTCTTCGTCTAGCCAACTATTAGTGACAATAACTGCTGCTGAATTTCCTTTAAAAACGGTATCGGTGAAAGCGTCAACGACGTTGATCTCGAGTTGCATTCTCTGTCCTTTAATAAATATATCATTTAATCCGTTAGTTGGATTAGCGTACTCATTTCATCTTAATAGGTACACAGCGTACACTGTAATATTATAAATAATTTGAATTGTTGATAAAAACAACTTACAACCAAAGATTCAAGTCCTCACTAGGAAACCGAAACACTGAAAGTGCCTGATTAGTTCCCTTGGGGGATACCCCAAGGGAACCAGCTATTTCACCCTTCAAACATATTAACAGCCTACTTAAAACAGACTGATATAATGGAACCATTTAAAAAACTATAACACTCGTAGGAGTCTCTTTGATGGAAAACAGTAAACCACAAATCTCTATATCAAGCCTAGACTTTAATAATCTACGCAAACTCATGGATGCGTTGATCAGTCTGAAAAAGATTAATGATCTAGATTCTCTTGATGCAGACTACAGCTTTGAATGGCAAGAAGATGCCAATGAGATGATTGATGGCATCAACAAGTATGTAGAGCAAACATTAGCTAGCCTAGAGACACAGAATTATCAAAATGCTCATTGTAGTCTGACTTCTTTGAGAATACGCTTACAGGGTTTAAACGGTACTATTAACGGAATAACCAATGATACTATTTTATTGAATAGTGATAATGAAGAGTTCACCTGGCCATTACTGACGGAAGACTGTCGTCTGCTTGAATGAGTGTATTAGACATCACTCTATATCCAGAAAATTACACTTCACTACTTTCATCAGCAAAACCATGCACATCAGCGACCGCTAACGATGTATTGACCAACTGTGTAAATTCACTCTCAGCCAACCCCTCACCACATAGATTGAATAACGCTTCACGTAGCTCAGATTCGTCTGTCGCATCTGCAATAGCCGATAGTACTGCCTTAGCATCAAATGGCTGTACGCTCAATTCAAGCGCATCATCTGCGACTTGCTCAAGCTCTTGCTGCTCATCGGTAAATTCACTATCACTGTCAGCAGCTTTAAACGGCAGCCATGTTTTATTAGCCAGCGATGGGTAGCGATTGGCTTGTGAAGATGCTGGCAACTTAATAGCGCCTTGACCATCGCCATAATCCATGTGAGCAATATGCTGCTCGTTATAGCCATGCTCATCTACAAAATAAGACTTGGTGAATCTCACACCCATCTCATGCGCTTTTTTGTCAGCGTCCAACTGCTCTTGATTGATGAATTTTTTAGCGACCCATTTGAACTCAGGCGCTTCAAATCCATTAGCCGTACAAATGACTTCAATGAATCGTTGAACGGCTTTAAGCGCATGCTTACGGTCGCTGCTAAAGATAATCTCTTGCTGCTCTTGATGCACGACACCTTGACCGTAAGTACCGCCTTTATCTGTGCCACTGGTAAGCGTCTGACCAAGCAAGTAAGTGGTGATGCTCTGCTTAACAACATTGTCGTAACCTACAAACGCCTCTCCATTGCTGCCACCTGTAACGGCTGTCACGTCTTCATCGATGCCGATAGTGACCACGCCTGAGTTGTGCGCCTTGAGTAATGCATTGGCAAACCCTTGTGCGTCATCATCACTGGTTGCATCGGTTTTACCAATGAGCAAGGGTGAGCCGAAACGCTCTAAGAACTTAGACCAAAAACGCCAGCCATTAGTTTTAAAGTAATGCAGCCAGTAAACACGGCTTAATAATGATTTGCCTTTAGGGTTTAGATACGTTGGCTTATGTTGTTGGTATAGATAGCGATAGTAAAAGTCTTTTTGATCACTGATCATTACCGGCTGGCTACCATCATTCGGAAACCATTGCAGCGCACCGCCTGATAATGGCTCAAACCACTGAATAGGCTTAGACATCATTGAAGTGACTGCATTACGCCCATTACTATCTTTACCCCAGAGCATTTCAATCACATCATAGCCGTACCACTTACTAAGCGATGAGCCTTGTAAGATCGTTCCGAGGTGTAGGTCCAGTTGGTCATAGATAAAATCAGCAACACTACCCTCGCTTGGCGTAATCGTATAAGTAGCATTGCTTAACTCTTCCTCGCGTCTATCAATCGCTTGGTCAATATCTGGGTCAGTAAGCAATGTCTTTAGTGCATGACGACTGATACCCGCTTTCTTAAGGATCTCGTCAGTATCAGTACGGATCAGGTAACGGTAAAAGGTTTTACCACGTAGGTCAGTTGCCTGCTCTTGGCTTAGCGCCTTACCTGCTGTGACACGGTAACGCGGCTTTTCAGTTATATCATTCATCTATACGTCCGTTTGCCAGCAGTGGCTCTATATCGTTTAGTATTAGCACCACGCTTCATAGTGCGCTCGTGTGCATATCTTAGTGAGTCAATCAAATGGTTATGCTTATCGATAATCTCTGGCAATATCTCACCGCTTAATCGGTCCGTCTTGTAGCTGTACAATCTGAACTCTTTTGCGGTTGCCGTGCACCTTGGATGAATGACAATCTGCTTATAGCCTTTTAGATGAGCAATACCATCTTCAACACTACCCTTACCTTTAACGCATGCCTTAATTTTTGGTATGCCGTTACGCTTCAGGTAGCTGATTGATTCGGGACGGGCGTTATCTGCTATAAGCTCATACTTTTCAATACCTGGTATGTTGTCCTTCAGATAGTCTGGTGTATCGTCAATCTCAAGACCAACCTTGCATGCCTCATGCTCAATATAGAGTATGCCGTCGTGTTCCCATGAGTTTGTGGCGCCAGTTGGATCCGTAGAGAAACCAAAGTCTAAGCCGTTGTATGGACCGTTCCATGTTGGGTGTCTTTCAAACTCTCTAACAACAAACTTACCATTAAATATCTGAGCATCTGAAGCTTCAAGATAAGCACCTTCCCAAATCCAACGATATGTCGCATCGTCAAGGTTAGCTTGATCACTTAAGCGCTCTTGCTCAAGTACATCAGGGAAGAATGGGTTGTCGTTATAATTCATCTCAACGATGAACTCATGCTCAACCTGTCTGAATCGCTTGTCAGTCGCGCTACCCTTGTTTTCAGGGTTCCAAGTTATCCAAACCTCTGAATCATCTTCACGTACTGTTGGTAGCAGCTTGCGCCATGCAGCCTCACTGACGTTTTCAGCTTCATCTACCCAAGCGAGTAGTATTCTTGACTTACCTTTGATACTGTCCAGATTGTGACGTAAGCCAGTAAAGGCATAAGCAACACGCCTATTCTTAGTGCGAACGTATTTCTCGCCAATCTCATAGTAATCATTAAGCCAATCAACTGAGCGTATTGCCTGCTTGATTTCTTCAAGCGACGACTCTTCTAGTGAGTTCATATACTCACGGCCGCATAGGATTATGCCGCTAGCACCTGCTTCGGCTAGTCGATAACCCTCTACGGCTGTCATTAATGCGAATGTACGTGTCTTGGCACTACCACGGCCACCATAAGCACCTTTATAGCGCGATTTAGATTCAAATACTGGTATAAGTTTTGGCGGTATCGTTATGTCAGCATAGACTTCATCATTTAATTGCTCGCCCATTTTCATCTACCTTTGGTGCAACCAGTCTAATCACTGTCGGCTTGGTAGCCATTGATCCATCACTAGATGTGTTATCCACCTTCTGCTTATTGGTAAACACCTCGCCCACATCCTTAGCTGCCTGCTCGAGTAAGCTTGCCGCCAATGGTCTATTCTTTGACTTCTCAGCATCACGCGCCATACGGTCAAGCATGTTCAAACGATAAGCTTTATTAGCAATCGGTATCGCCTGAATATCATTGTTAAAGTCATCACGGAATTGCTTGAATAGGTTCTTCCATTTTTGAGCAAGATTTACACCTGCTGCTTTGTGCGGATCGTATTTCGCCACTTGCTGACGTGTAATAGTAATGCCAAATTCTTGGTTTACAGCCTCTGCTACTTCTGAGGGGGTCATATAGGTAGCAAGCCCTTGTACAATAAAGGCCTTAACCCCATTGTTAAGAGTCGCCATATCTGTCCTTTCGTATCCCTAGGTATACCTAATTAGTATTTTATTTGCGGATCACTATCTTGCAGTTCAGCTATTCGTCTAACCGCTTCATCACCGCCATATCGTCTGACGACTCCGAAGAATTCCTCAACGTCGTGAGCAATCAATTCAAGCTGTGGTCTGCCATCGGCTTTGAATGATGGGTCACCAAACATATCGGGTTTGTGCCTCATGTGATAAATCTCATGCTCAACCAGTGCGGCAAACTCAGCGTCTGTACAATCACGGCAGTAGTTAGCATCAAGCGTGACAAGATACTCAGGCACATCACCTAACGTGTCTTCAAACCACATTTCCTGACGTGTCTTTTTCCAACCACCAGCCATCATCATCACTTTTTCGCACTGGCCTAATATCTGTTTACCAGCTTTCACGTATTCGCTTTGAGCCCACATAAACGCTATTTCAGTTACTGAGTATTCCATTAAGTGTCGATGGTCTTCGTTAAACCACTCATGATCAGGATTAAGTATGGTTGCTTGTAGCCATTCATGTATCTCTGGTGCAGCCATTAGTGGGCGTAGATCGGTTTTAGGCGGCATTGGTCTTTTCAACATACTCACCTCGTAATCATTCGATCCGTTAAAGTCTATAAAATTGATATAAGATATAGTTTCATTTCATAGCAGAAAAGGAATACATGATGTCTAATTATTCATATAGACCAGAACTTGATGTTAATAAGCTCAGAGATATACAAGACACACGAGATTTATATAACCGCGTAAATAATCCTGTTCTCTCGATCTGGGAATCTTTAGTCCGCCATATAAAAGATTTTGAGTCTAAACTCAAAGAGAATCAGGAGGTTATGGTCTTAGCTGCATCATTTGGTAGTTCAGTGACTTTTTATGTCAATACTATTGAGTACAACCAACCAAATCTTATTATTTTTAATGGAACAACTGAAGATGGCGGGCCTACACGACTGATCCAGCACTGCAATCAGCTGAGCTTTTTACTTCAAGCTGTTCCAAAACAAGATTCTGATGAAAAGCGCACACCTATTGGTTTTATCCATGATGAATAGACAAGATGTTATCAAATCGCATCCTAATCACATGCAAATAATATGGTGATTGATAACTCATCGTATATCGCAGTCGTCATCTGCTAGCGGTTGCCTCTATGGCATGTGCTACCAGTGGCTAAATCTGGCAGGTAGTACGTGAGTGCTTTAATTTAGGCGCATGTCAAAGCCTTTGCTTATCTACATGTAAACCTCTGCAATTGGTTATCTCTCTCAAAAATAAAGGCACCGAATCTTGGCCAATAAAAAACCCACCGGGTGGTGGGTTTTTTATTATGGGATTTTAAATTTAATTAATTTTTATTTCTTCTACAGCGAAATAATCCTGACTATCATCTAGGTTCATAAATTCAGCAATAAGCCCGTCATATCCTATGAATTTAGCATAAATAGCCTCACGACCTTTAATAGCTGGGACAACCCAATATAGTTGGTCTTTTACTAACCTAAGATTATCATTCTCAATGTCTTGCATAGTAATTTTTGCATTTTGTCTTTTCTTCCAATCTGGACGATTAGTAGGATTGCTATAAAATATCTCTAAACGTTTTGTCTTTGTTGAATGCCACTCTATAGCTTTTTTCATGGAATTTTCATTTGTAGCCGAAGTAGAAGAAAAATGACCTGCTGATATATTCCCTTGAAATTCTGCTAAAGCAAACTGCAAAGCCGTTTCTTCTACTTCCTCAAATGTTACGTCATTACTCATTGCATCACACTCCATGTTGAAACATCATTTATTGAATTAACTTATGTTGAGTCTAGGAGTGGCATTTCAAGACGCTAAACGAAAATATAGTTCAAATATTGGACGTAAAAAAACCCATCATGAAAAATCATAACGGGCAAAGAAGGTGGCTCATTATATTTCAGCAGTTGCCATCTACTAACGACTATTTTATTGACATCTGCTGGCTATAGAAAGATCAATCAGACATAAAAAAACGATAGCGATGAAACTATCGTTTTTTTATGTCTGATTGGAGGCTTATAATACGCTATGCCGGTAAAAAGGGATCAATTTTGTTTTTTCTAAAATCAAGTAGAAAATTTATAGCAGAGTAACATAACATTCCAAGAATGATTTCGAAAACTATTGATAAAAACTTTGTAGATGATAGATCTAAAGATACATAGCCTAGAAACATTCCTAAAAATACTGGAACTACTAGAAAACCCATAAACACGATAGTAGCACCTAGCACTACTATTGCTATACTACTAATACTCTCTAGAAAAACAGCATCATGTTCTCTCATGAATAATACTCGAATTAGTAAAGCTTACATTTGTCAGTATAAGAAATATAGCATCAACTGTCAGTGAGGGTCAAGCCATTCCTCAAACTATATAGATACTTTTTACAGTTAATGCTGTATCGTTCTTTTCTACATCATATGAAAGGGTCAAACCAGGGATAATCGTTACGGTATATTTTCCCGAAGCCACAGCCTCACTGATTTTATTTTTAGCCGCATTAACCCAGCCATTTTTGGAACCTAATGTATTCAGGCCATCATGTATTGCTGATAATTGGCTTGTTGCCAGAGAACTAAAAGCTATCATTATAATCTGTCCCCTGTAATTTGTAGTCTCTTGTCATTATTACTTATTATACTAACAAACAAGTATCTTTTTTCAGAATCTTCCTCGATTTTAAAAAAGCTCTTTTCTGCGTTAGCGGTTTCTAACATTGTTTCTAACTCTTGTTTCAACCACTCTACGTTTGGCACTCTTTCATCACTATGCATTTTATACTTGTAACTGTGCTTTTTACCTTGTTCACGCGTTATAATCTCAACAAATAGATCTTCATAATCGTGATTATTTTGGCTCCTAACAACTATATCTAACTTATAAGTGAGAATTTCACTACCATTCACATTCAACTGACTCATAAACACCTCAAAAGTTTTAAAAAACTTTAATCGGGTTTAATACTAGAATTGCAAGAGCAGATCAATTATTTAATTCATGTCGATAATTGCACACATCTTGATTAATAAAGCTCATTAGGTAGTCAATATCATGCAGCATCCTCTCTTGATACTTGGACCATATCTGACTGTATGAGCTCGCTGACATATCGATACCGCTAAAGAGTAAGCGGCCTTCAACTGAATACAGCGACCACAAATTATATAACTCAAAATGTAGTGTCATACGCGCCATCTTGTATGCTAACTCATTAAGCGTGTATTTAGACTTAGGCGCGCCTCTGTCGTCCTCTACGCAGTATTTAATCATGTTAGCCGCTAAGTGATTAACCACGTCATCAAACGACTCTGACCAGTCGTACAGCTCGTTATCACCCCATACTAAGAGAGAAGCTAAGGCCTTGCCTGTTTTGCTCTTGATTAATCCAATAGCGGCCGCCTTATCTTCCCAATTGACCTCAGGAGGCAATCCACCGCTGCCAATATCAAACTTAACCGTCTTAGCACCCATGCCCTGCTTTAACCAATCGCCATGCTGCAATTCTAAGCGTGGGCTTGTGGCAAATCGTTGACTCAATATTTTATCCATTTATCTCAACCTCAATTTATCAGTAATCATGTGAATTGACATCATTGTCAGCAATTTGCTAATCACGGCTGCACCTATACTTTTCTATATGTTAAAGGTCTCGAACATCCCAACCGCCACCATTTCTCTTTGTTTGCTTCATGATTGCAATAAACTTGAAAGGGAATTTATCAGCAGCAACCTTAATTTTCACCAAAGCGTCGTCAGTCCACTGGCCCTTAACTTCATGTATCTCTAACTGACCATCTGAGCGCATCACCAAGAAGTCTGGTTTGTAAAACGTGTTGTCTGCTAACCGTAGGTTGATGCCGTCGAAAGAGTAATAAGATATCTCACCTGCGCGGCGCTGCATCTCTAAGTGCTGGGCATAGGCTTTCTCAGTGTTGTTCATCTTCCCTGTCTTCATGCGACCTAGTGCTTGTATGTTTTTGTTCATCACTCACCATCCTTTAAATTAATATCACCATATTCATGATCTATTGCAGAGCCTTGGTCGTCCCACTTGGCATAGTCATCATGGAATGGATCCCCAGCAACCACCCTTAATCTTGCGGTCCATCCCTGATAAGCACCCGTCCTTGGGTGATAAGCTTTTTGCAGATAGATGACTGAATAGCTCTTTGTGGTTTTCATACTCACACCACCTCCAAATGGTTTAACGCAAAACAGTCAAGACGCAGTTTTCAAAAGGAGATTCCATGCCTAGCATATTTGCAGCACCAAACACCCTCATAGCCACATGCAACTGCATCACATGCACACCATCAGCATCTATAGCGGTAGCGCTATAATCGGACAGCATATTGCTAGTAGCTCTAACAGCCGCATTATGATCATCAAGTATTTTCTGACCTCTTTCAGTTAGCTTAAACTTAACCTTTTGGTTAGTGTTTACAGGACCTTGGGCGAACCCGTCGAAATAACTCATACCGCCTCCTGCATCTGGTTTAATAACCTGTCATATACCTCATCTTGCATTTCACCAGGCATGTGCTGTTGTTCGATGTACTCATAAGTTTCAGTAACGCTCATACCAGGCAATGGCTCTTTCCAAAGTCCATTAACCATGACCGATATTTCTGGGTCACGTTTGACTGATGTGACAGGCTGGCTATGGCTAGGATGGTAGATAGGTGGTAGATCACTATCGCCAGCTATAGGTGACTTACCAATGGCTGAATAATCTACAGTAGGTGTTTGACTGTCTGGCGCTGGCTTTGCTGCATTAGACTTAGATCTTTGCTGATGGATATATTCACGCTTAATCCAGTCAACAAACATGTCTAGACAACGATTCTCAGTGAAAACAGGATTCCCTTTTTGCTTATCCTCAATACGAAAGTTTCTAAACTTCTTGAGGTGGCTGTTGAATTCAGCCTGAGTCATTGGAGGCATTGCTGGGGCCTCAGCAGTTACTACAGGCTGTATCTCAGTAAGCGTTGGCTGCCAAAACTCAACATCAAATTTTTCCTTCACGGCTGCGCTGTTGTTGTTGAGAGTATTTAATTGGTTACTGGTTTCTAGTTCATGGTTACTAGTTATAGCGTCGTTTTTTGCGTTACTAGCGTTACATGGCTCGTTACTGTGCGTTACAGCTTTCGTTACATCGTCTGTAACGTTACTTTTTACATCATCAATGTGTGTTGCATATAGATGTTTTAGATCAGCAGCCTTAATACCTTTCTCAACCGACACACCTATATTAATAAGGGCATCAGTCATCAACTTACGCTCTTGACGGAACTTACGAATACGCTCTGCACTGGTCATTGGTGTGTCATCAACGTTACATGTAACGTTACAAGCATCGTTACTTGGCGTTACACCCTGCGTTACATCATTCGTTACAGCGTTACGCTTGCCGTTACTGTCGGCGTTACGGTTTTGGTATTTATAGTTTTTAATTTCTCTATCGATACGATGGTGGTGGTGACGCTTACCACGTTTGACAAAGAACTCATCAAGTACGTATTCAAGCATTGTGCGATATTCAGGCGTGGTACATAGCAGACGACGTGCCAGTCTATCCATGTCTGATGTATCGATGGCTTGTTCGCTGTGATAGTACATGTCTATCAGATCACGATAGATAGCACGCTCAGGTAACGACAGGTGACGTGCTGAGTTATTGAAGTCAGCAGGATTGAACATATAAAAATGCATTAGGCCACTCCTTCACTCACTAGACGCTTATTAACCAGGTCAGCTATTTGCTGGCTGGTCAGCTTTTTATCAGTGTTTTGCCTTAAGATATTCATAGTGCTATACTCCAATTACAGGTTTAGCTTTATTGAAGCCCTAATCAGTTGCAGCTGATTAGGGTTTTTTATTGCCTTGATTATTTTGTAAATGCGGATTGTCTTTAGCATGTTTGCGCTTGACGTGGTTCTTGAGCGATTGAAGTGAAGACATCGCTTTCTGTATTTTCGGTAGCAGACTGTCAAGCTCGTTGCAGCTGATACGACCATCTTCCAGCGCCTTGTGCATTTCAGTCATCACGTCGCCTTGACATGCTGACGCTGATAATGCCGTCATGATCAACTCATCCTTTGTTGCTTCCCCAGTTACTTCGCAGTAAACCCCACCCAATCGGCTGGCCATCGCTTGGATGATCGAGTGGTCGCCAGTAAATTCCATGACGGTTAATGCTTCATCTAATCTCAGATGGTGCGTATCACAGTTAGGATTAACTTTGCTATTCAATACATTGCTAGACATACCCATACGCGCTGCTAGCGCAATAGAGCCACCATGTTTAGGGTCGTGTACTGTCTTGTGTGCTGCGTCGATAACGTCCATCGTGTTTCGCCTATATTTAAAAACGTTTTGTTTAAGCCTTTGTTTCTGTATATTTTGTTACAGGGTTTAGGCTTCTTCTGTTTGTCGTTCTTGTTTCTGGATAATTTCTTTAATCTGATATTCACGCAGCTCAGGGATTTTTTCCTCGTTCCATTGGGAGACAGCAGAGTGCTTAATACCAAGCATGCGAGCAAGTTCATTGACAGAGCCGTCAGCAACTTTGAGCGCGTCGTCCTTAGTCATAATAGTTACCTCGGTTGTTAATAAAGTAAGTTAAGTTACCTATTAAAGCACAGAAAACTTACCTTATCAAGTGGTAAGATAAGTTACCTATAAGAAAGGAAAAGCTATGGATACTTTGGGTCAGCGAATACTAAGATTGAGAAAAGAAAAAAAGCTTGCACGTGATGCGCTTGGACTGAAAATAGGCGTATCAAAAACGTCAATAAAGAATTGGGAAGACGATGAGAACCCTCCAAAACTTGAGCACCTTCAGGCCATGGCTGATTACTTTGGTTGCAGCGTTGAATACTTGACTAACGGTACTGGTGATGGCGATAATTTTAAAAAGATACAAGAAAAACCAGTTAGACGTGCACCAGTTTTAAACTATGTCCAAGCAGGTGAGTTTTGCGAATACCATGATCAGGCTATATCTGACGAATTTGAACCTGTCATAGGTGATGCTGGCGATAATGTCTACTGGATATTACTCGAAGGCGATAGTATGGAGCCTGATTTTAAATCAGGAGAGCTCGTGCTTATTGATCCTGATATGCAGCCAAATCCTGCTGATTATGTAATTGCTTTACGAAAAGGTGAGAAGAAGGTTACTTTCAAAAAATGGCGTCCACGTGGTTTCGATGAAAATACAGGTGAAGAGTATTCACAGCTAATACCATCCAATGAAAACTATCCAATTATCGATAGTCGTTTCACACCTTTTTCAATTTGTGGCGTAGCAGTACAGCGCAATCAGATACTGAGGAAGTCATGAAACCATACGAATACTACTGGATACACCATTTCTTAAAACACGCAAAGCCAGTCGACACGCTACCATTGGGTTGGTGCGTGTATCGTGAGGCGCTAGATTGGGATTAAAACAAGGATGTAATTATGAACAAATATATATTGCTTGGTGTGCTATTACTTCCAGCTATATCTAGTGCCTCTAACTGGGTTGATTTAGGTAAGACTAGTGATAATCAGTATCAATCTTTTTTGGATATAGACTCAGTTATGAGTATGCATGTCACTGTTATAGGTGACCAGCCTAGATCTAAATATATATCTGCCGTATTACAGGGGACTTATATTAATAACAATCCTAGGAGAAAAAAGGGAGAATATTACTCCAAGGCTCAACTATATATAAACTGCAAGCAGAAAACTTATTTTTTGAACAGCTTTATAACTTATGGTTTTAAGGACGAGGTATTAGATTCATGGCGCTCAAACAAATCAATCCTTACTGCAAGTGATTTTCAATATGCATTTCCTGACACCATAGCTGAAACCAATGTTGATATGTCTTGTTATACCGCAGAATATTTAGCTGAATAATACAGTCCGTTGGTTCAACAAAAAGGATTTAGCCATGAACAAACTAATACTAGCTGTAGCACTCTCTATATTTGCTCTATCATCCAACGCTGGAGTCACAACGGTAGACAATCCATTTCAAGGCAATACGGTTTTGAAAGAATCTGTCGAAGTGAATCATCCTCTATTCGCTAAGGGTGCTGGTGGTACTCAATGCAAAGGCTTACCTAGCACTTGTGGCCAAATGGCTAATTGTGAGCAAGCCAAGCAAGCGCTTAAGTGTGGTAACACTCGATTAGACCGAGACAAGGACGGAGTACCATGCGAATCAATTTGCCCAGGTGGTTAATTAGCATAGCTGCCTTATCGTTAGCTGCATGCACCCCTTCTCACAATGACAGTTACGCTAGTCAATTTGTTTCTGGCTATGTTGTAGTGCATGAAATGTTCTGGTTCGCTGATCATGATAGGCCTTACCCATTTACGACATCAGGTCAAATATCCTGTGTTTATTATCCAGATTTTGGTATTGAAGTGTATTTTGAGCCTGCAGGCTATATTGATGAGTCCTCTATTGGTACTCCGCTTAATAAGGCTGCTGCAAAATCTCTGGAGAAAGATGGTATGACCCCAAACGTGCCTTACAGTATTAAGAAAGGTGCTGACTTGAGTGAGGCTGTGGAGGCTGGGTTGAAGCTTTGCATACCATGAAACACTATGAATACTAAAACTATAGCCAAGCAGTCTGCCAATTTTCTATAAGATATAAGTTAAAAAATTATATATGTACATTACTAAAGTGAAATTAAGATAAGAGATGATTACTATGACAGAGCAAGAAATAGAAGCACTACAAAGCAGTATTTGTGAGATTTTAACAGAGTTAGAGGATCGTGCTTTAGTACTATATGAAGTACGTACAGAATGTAAAAAAGCTAGCGAAAGCTTTACTGGTAGAAATATTGATGGCATTAAAGCCAATGTCGTGAAAAACAAATCGGAAACAGACTTGACTAAGTTGTATCAGATAGTAATGGAGCTTTTGACTGAACACGTTTCCTTTGATGATAAAATGATCACAATTTATCCAGAGCAAGATAATATTAAAAAAATAGAAAAGGCATTAGAAACAAGCTTTTCAGCTGCTTCAAAAGATAAGGCAAAGTATGCCTGTATGAAGAAGACAACATTATCAGGCAAAAGAACTCTATACCAGTTCAGTACAGGTCGTAGAGTAAAGGTTAGGAAAAATCTTACCTTAGCTGAAATAAAAAAAGCGTTTAAAAAAGGAATGTTTGAGGAATATGATCAGATTATAGCCGTCGTATCAAAGTACTTAAAGTGCTATGATTTTTTAATATTGGACAAGACTAACAACCGCATTATACTAGGAATTGATCAAGCTAGTATCCTTGGTCACCTACAAGCCATGTCTTCAAAAAGTCAACTATTACAATTCTTGAAGAAGGATTTACAGATTAGTTTAGATAAAGATACGGCTATCGATTTTTTCCCTAAAATACGTACTTTCTACAAGTTGCCAGAAGATGGAACTAACGGTGTCATTCAAATTACTTTTGAAACTCCATCAGGCACAACACATGAAGAAGGTGCAAGAAAGTCATGTAAAGACCTACGTAGCGCAACTTATCACAAAGAAGGAGCCAAAGGCGTCCGTCAAGAGAAAGATAAAGATCAAAAAGTACCTCTAAATAATGATATTACTCCATACAAAATTACTAGCAAGTTTTATAGGAATAACAGAAATCACCTAGAGATTTCACTGAAAAGCAGCTATATTAATATCACGTCCCCTAATAACAAACATCTATTCGATGCTTTTATCAAAGAATCTCGCAATGAAAACGATTTAGATTTTGCAATAGCCAAACTCATTTCATGACGGCGATACTATGAAATCCTCAAAAATAAAAGAAATCAAAATTCTGATTTCTGATAACCCTACTGTTGATAAAGATATGCAAGCTGTTTGCTTTGCAATTATCGACTATGTGTCTGTGGGCCCAGAAACAAAAAATCATTTAAACTTTGATGACTTATATCGCGTCAGCCCAGTAGCGGATGAAGACATATTCTATGATGCTGTCTTCTACCTTACTAGACCACCCATCAGTATACTAAGTCAGGAGTTTGAAGCCTTAGATCCTACTGAAGGCAGATATATAGAGGTGCCTGATAAACAAGAAATTATCGAAGATATGCGAAAAAGAGAGTACTACAATCCTCATACAGGGGATCAGCTAACGCTAGAAGACTTTGGTATCCAAGTTGTGACTTTTTTTAAGCCTTCTGAAAGATTTATGGGGATAACAAGTGCCTAAAAAACTTTCAAACGCAACTCTTTCTTCAGAAAAAATAAACGAAAAATCAATAATACCTCATGTTGATGACTATAATGATTTTGTAAATAAATTAAATCACGATATAGATCGTATTATTGATCAGTTTAGTAAAGCTAAGAACATATACTATCAGTCAATGGTTGGAGACAATCCTAAGAATGGAGAAAATTTAATCAATGTCTCCATTTGTAATAGTTTGGAATTGATTGGTTGGAAGGCGGAGCATGATCCCAACGTCAATGGGCATTGTGATATAGTTGTGACTTACCCTCACACAAATTATATGTGGATAGGTGAAGGTAAAATACGTCAAAATAAGAGTTACCATTATAAGGGGTTAAAGCAATTACTTCATAGATACTCTACGGGGGTAGATAACCAAACTGAAGGTGGATTGCTTATATATATCACCAAAACGTCTATAAACCAAAAAGATATAACAGATGGATGGAAAGACGACATAAGAGATCTAGATAGCCAACAGCTAGAAATAGAGGATCTTGGTGAAGATGAGATACCTATCTCTAAAGCAAAAAATTTCACGGATTGTTGGTCAAGTTTTGCTTTTTATAGTCATCATCAACATCCTTTATCAGGGCTTGACTATCGTGTGAGACACAGAACCATCGATTTCAGACATCAACCAAAAGACCAGTCTAAAAAATAAAAAACCGCCCTAAAATGGGGCGGTTTTTTATTGCCTGTTAACTAATCACAACCTACTCACTACAAACCTTCTTAGACTGGCTAATCTTGCCATTCTTACAAACGAACTTACCATTCTGGCAATGTGACACGCCGCCCATACTTTTAGAACAAGGATAGTTCTGAGCATTCGCCTGTACTACAGGCGCCATCATGAACAGAGATATTAGAAGTGCTGACCAAGTTTTCATAAGCAACCTTAGGGTTAGATGACGTAAGTTTAAAATATAGCACTGCCACCTATCATCAGCAACAAATATCTTACTTATGTTTATTATCTAAAATCCTGCCTCAGTATCTGTCAATGCTCTTATCTTAATTGGTACTGCACATGACCAAGCCATACCACCTGTACAATAAAACATGCCATCTTCGAAATATTCAATACGGGCTGTAAAGTCATTATTAGCTAGATTGGACATAGCCTCTTGATCAGAACTGTCGTCTACTGCACACCATATCTCTTGATGACCAGCTTCCAACATTGCACGAGTCAATTCACTACCTTTGAGCATTATATCCATACTAAACACCTCTAATATCTACTCTAGATTACATATTAGCACAACTATATTTGATTACGTAAATATAGTTATGAAATTTAGTTAGGTTATTATGAACCCGTGAAAACTCTATGATTCAAAGTAGCGGTAGCCCTACCCTCTATAAGCCAACCTCTTTTTGGGTCAGCTCAATCTTTCTAACCGGAATAGCGAATCGCCATGACTCACCTTCTCTGCAGACAAATTCACCATCATTGAAAGACGTAATATACACCAGTAAAGAATAGTCAGAGTTCTCAATGATAGTCATAGCATGCGCTTCACTATCATTACTAACAGCACACCAAATCTGTGTATCGCCATTCTCTAACATCTCTCTAGTTAAACTACTGCCTACTAATTTCGCGCTCATTTCTAGACCTTATATTTGATTAATCTCATATTCTACACTGTGCAGATACATTCATATGTATCAATTTAAATTTAAATTACAATATTTGTAAGTTTATTTAAACAATAAATCCAACCCGCCATTGAGCGGGGTTTTTTGTGCCTACAAAATAAGGTAAGTTTTCTTACTTTCCTTCTTGACATAAAAGGTAAGTTAAGTTACCTTATAAATATGGCGACGGGAAGACCTAGCCGAAACTACTTAACAACTTGGGATTAAACAACTACTGGATTAACGGTAGTACCAAATTTTAGACAATAAAAAAGCCCCTACCGACTCGACATCTAAAGGGGCTTTCACAAACTTAGCTAAGGAGCTAATTATGGCACAACATTTATTAAGACTCAACCAAATAAAGTCAGGCGGTGCACATATCGCTGCAGGACTGGCAGCAGGTATGTCGCTCGTAATAGTCGGCAACATCACTGGCTGCAATAGCTACCTACTCAATCAAGCGGAACAAGACGTAGCGACATCAACGCTGGAACCGCGCATCAACTCAATCGATAGCCCTGAGCTAATAGAGTTCAGAGAGCAGAACGCTTACGCCAATCAAAAACTCGCTGAAATGCGCTTATACGCTGCTGGAGGCAACCAATGAACTTACATATCAAATTAAATCTGAACTCAGTGCGCAAATATCCTGATGGTACGTTTGGCGCTCAGGTGATCACATCGGATGCAGATGACAACCAAGCATTCTACGCCTGCAAAGTTAAACGCACTGCTCCATTTGAAGTAGAGCTTGATCGCAGTAATGTTCATGAATTCATCGATAGCCGCTGGCAGACTGCCACTGTCAATGATGCGCTCGCTACGCAGCTGACAGGCTCAATGTGTAGGTTTGTATCGTCATATGCTCACCTATTTACTAAGGACGTTTCTGAAGGCAGAGACGGTAAACAGTTCGCAATGTGGGCTGATGCGGTTGTCGCTATCGCTGATAAAGGTGGCAAGCATAAGTTAAAAATAGGCGACAAAATATTTGAATCCAAAGATGCTATCTCTCTTTTAGGTAATGGTCAAAACGTTATTGAGTACCGCCTAATAGGAGACTCGCTACGTATTCTTAGCCTTAACTTAGCTGATGACCCTTACCTATTAAAACGCCTTCAAAAGCAGTTTTATGTTGCTAAAGAAAGGTATGAGCGTGTTAGGAACAGCAGACCAATCGGTGGTGGTTCTTGGGCAGACAATCAAAATGCGCGTAAAGAGTTCGGTAAGTCTCGTTACGACCATCGCGAACTGCAAAGGAGCCGCGCATGAGCTATCAACAGCAAGCGGGTTGGGAGTGGTCGCAGGAAGACGAGCGACTTTGGCACTCTGAAAACATGAATCTTGATCGTGACATAGCGATGTATGAGCATTTTGAAGCTCAACAAGCCAACGACAGATTACTAGCCGACTTTGACAGCATATTTATGACAGAAGGAGAATAGTATGAATAGCGACATACAAGTAAATGCGCAAATGAATGCGCCTGGTACCGGACTGTTTAACTTCAATAACTTTGGCGAAGTGGTAAGAGCAGCTGAGTTGTTGGCTAATTCAAACATCGTACCTGAGACTTATCGTTCTGTGGTAATAAAGTCATCAGGCTGGGGTGATAGTTATAAAGAAACACGCACTGAAAATCCTAATGCGGTCGCAAACTGCTTGATCGCACTAAATATGTCTAATCGTATGGGCGCTGATCCTTTGATGATTATGCAAAATCTTTATCTAATCGAAGGCCGCCCAGCATGGTCATCGACCTTTATTATTGCAGGTATTAACTCTTGTGGCCGATTCGGTACATTAAACTTTGAGTTTACCGATCTTGGCAACCGCGATATTCAGTATCAAGAAGCTACTGGTTACGGCAGAAACAAGCAGTACAACAACAAGACCGCCAATATCAACGAGTTTTCTTGCGTGGCTTGGGCGATAGACAAGGCCACAGGAAACAAGATTGAATCCTCCCCCATCACCTTAGAACTAGCCATTAAAGAAGGGTGGTATTTCAAGAAAGGCAGTAAGTGGCCAACCATGCCCCAGCAAATGGCAATGTATCGAGCTGCTGCCTTCTTTGGTCGAGTTTATGCACCAGAAGTCACGATGGGTATCTACACCAAAGATGAAGTTGAGGACTTTACAGAAGCTCGAGACGTAACCCCGCTTCAGCAGCAAAACAATCAGCCATCCGCTATATCGCAAGTAAGTCAAATGCAAACTAACGAGCCTGATATAGAGTACGTTGACGACGAGCAAGCTGAAATCCTAGCAAAGATGATTGTATGTATAACCAACCCAGAGTCTATCGCTAATATCAACAAAGCTATCCCAGACGTAAGGATGATAAAGGCGGTTGATTTTGATGCTTATCAAAATAAGCTTAAAAAAACTATAGACATGCAAGTCATTCAAGATGAGCAGGCAAGCTACGCTCAAGAGCAAGTAGAAGAAGGAGCTTGATGTGACCAATGCCAAGAATTCGAACAACTCTGAAACGATAGCTATCCCTGCGGTAGCTATTGATTTTGAGACCACTTGTGCAACTAGCGAAGCTCAAGCAACTGAGCTAGGGCTTTGTCCGGTCATTTTCTCTGCAAATGGAATACTAAACCCACGCATAGATGCTGTGGCTGTCAGATGCAAACCAGAACGTGATATTAGCTTTGGATCTATGGCCGTGACAGGTATATGTCCTGAAGACGTAGCAAACGAACCTAGTCACAGGTCAGCTTTGTTACCTTGGCTACCGAAAGGTCCTGCTTATATAGTCGGCCACAACGTCGACTATGATATTCAAGTAGCTAAAAACGCTGGTATCGATGTCAGTGAATATAAAGCTATCTGTACTTTAGCAATATCACGCGAATTATATCCTGACGCTCAGCATAGCCTAACCGCCATGCTTTATATGCTGGATTATGACTACGCTCGTCAGCATGCGCAGAACGCTCACAGTGCTGCACATGATGTCCGGTTCTGTATTCGTCTGCTCCGTATATTCTGTCGTGAGACTGGTATTACTGATATGCAGTCACTGTATGAATACAGCGAACAAGCACGCATACCTAAAGTGCTACCCATGGGCAAACATAAGGGCAAGTTAATTATAGATATGGCGAATCAACCCAAAGACCGTGAATATCTTGAATGGGTGATCGGAAACGTGGACAACGCTTATTTGGTTAAAGCATGCCAACAAGCACTTAAAGTTAAGGAATGATAATGACAACACCTACAGAAGAAGAAATGACCGCCCTAGCAGCTGAGCTGCTAGAAATTGATTTAGAATTGCCAATCGTGTGCGAGACGTGCGGCGCTGAGAAAAGGAATAACAATGAATCACTTATTTAATTACATTGCTCAAAGTCACCATACTCAAGAAAAGCTGATGGTCAATGAATGCGGGATGGGTATCTATATTGGCGTAAATTGCATACGAGAATTGCCATATGGCGAAATTGATGAGCAGATAACCAGTATTGTGGCACCACTATCTGAAATACCTGAGTTAATCCAAGCACTGAGCAAAGTTGCTAGTGGTTTTATCAAACCAAGCAAACAGTTACCAACTCACTTGCAAGACTGCATTGTCTGTCGATTGGTTGACGGTCAGTGCCGTGTGTACCAATCACAATATTATGCAGGGCAAGTAATTCAAGGCTTTGGCGATTTAGATGATGGCGAAAGCTTTTACGACGATGTGCTGTATTGGATGCCAATTAATATGACCGATATCTATGCGGATTTGGATAAGGAGAATAGTAGTGGAAAGCATAATTAATATCTTCGAGAAAGATATTGCCGATCACGAATTAGAAGTAATTGTTGATAGTGGCGTTAATCGAATACTTGAATTTAGAAATAAGAACGGCTCATCAAATCAGTTTTTTATCGTAATGCAGGCAAAAGGTCGCATTTGCTTTACTGGTGATATGGGTGAATTTGTTTTCACTAATCACGATGCAGATATGCTTGCTTGGTTCCATGGCAACATGAGTTTAAGTTACGTAGCTGAAAAATGCCGAACTGGTGGTACTCGTAAGTTTAACGAAGATTCAGCAAAAGAAAGCATCAAAATGATGGTTGATGATTTTTGCACGGATTATATATACGACTACTCTGAAAGCGGTTGTGATGATGAGGACGATGATAACTTTGAGGTCGCTTTAGCTAATTGGCAGCAATCTTTATATGACGAAGTGCTAGATGATTTGGATTTTGAAAGCGAAGAGGCTTTCTACCGAACTGCTTACAGCCTTTCTGTCAGGGTTGATGACAGCATGAAGTTTGAAATTGACGCTTGTGACGGTATTGGTTGTATGGAGTATACAGGTCACTTCAAATGGTGCGTAGCTGCAATGAACAAAGTGGCTGATTTGTATTTCAGCATGGATAAGGAGAATGATTGTGAGTGAGCTAGGCGAGGTTAAAACAATAAAAGGCGGTGAAGCGGAATGTATTAGCGGCACCAAAAATGGCGTTGCGCTTTACCAAAATTTTAATCAAGACGAAAACGCGCTTTACGTTATGCAAGGCGACATTCTACTTTTTGAAGTTGAAGCAAGACGTATTGAAGACAGTAAGTATGTTTTGGTAGATTACGAGGTGACATCATGACAGGCATTTACTACACCACTAGCGACATCAAGCAGATATTTTGCTTTAAGAGTGACACGGCTTTAAAAGCAAAAATTAGAGAAGGTTTTTTGCCTGAGGCTGATTTGGAAGGTCGGCCCAACAAGTGGCTTAAAGTCAAAATTGACGACATAGTTGAAAAGCTAAATGATTACGAGAAAGATGAAGCGTAACCGTGTTAGAATCCAAAAGTGGGATTCGAACTGGTATAAATTACTGAGCCAATTCAACGAATGGCGGTATTCATGACGGTATCGCCAATTATAATAATAAATAAAATCATATAAATCAATATTTTACGTTTACAGTTTGGAATCTGGTGGGCGCACCATCAATTATTATCATATGACCCCATAGCCTGTGGGGTTTTTTGATGCGCGGTCAATAGCTTTATTCTCCAATATTACCAAACGTTATTGCACAAAGCGCCTCTTACTTATGAAAGCTTTATCTTCAGCGACCACCTCGATCTATCACCTGACTAGCATTTATGTTGTCTGCACGGTGTATGACTGGATTACCTTCAGTAGCATTGAAATCCTTAATAGCTGAACTACCAAAACTAGGATTATCCGAATTTACATTATTTTCTATACGTTGAGCATCTATTTCTGCTGTGGAAGCTGCATTATTTGTTGTTACTTTAGGCTTTGCTGCTTGAGAATTAGTGACCTCTGATCTGGTGTATCACCAATACTATAAAACAAGATTTGTAGCGATCAACGATATCATTGGGTATACCGAGCTGTATTATAATGAGGAGCGATCAGCAAAGGACTGCTTTGCAGTGACGCAAGACAAGAGCTATGATCGTAGTGGGACTAGAATTGAAAAAGGTTTGGGTTATCTATTGCCAAGACAGATGTGGTCTGACTCTTACCATCAGGTTGCTTAATTAAAACCTCCCAAATGAATGTTTACAAGTTTGACGGCAAGGGTCATTTTCAAACGACAATACACATCCGTAAATTTACCATGCGTAAATAAAATATTTATTCGCTTATTTGTATCAGTACCAGTAAAATGCGAGACTGTTTTCTACACTAGTTTATGAGTAACCAATGATACGTTTAACTGAAATTAAATTGCCATTAAATCATGCACCTGAAGATCTAACGACTGCTATAACGACAAAACTTAAAATTTCTGCTGAGCAAATGGCGTCATTTGTGATGTTTAAACGTGGTTATGATGCTCGTAATAAAAGAAATATCCAATTAATTTATACGTTAGACATCACACTGACCGACTCGGATTTGACCAATGATTTACTGGTTCAATTTGAGTCAGACAACCATGTTAAGGCAACACCAAATACCAGCTACAAATACGTAGGTGAAGCGCCAGAGAACCTAACTGAACGCCCTGTTGTCATTGGTTTTGGACCTTGTGGTTTATTAGCAGGACTCACCCTTGCTCAAATGGGTTTTAAACCTATTATCATTGAACGCGGTAATGAAGTAAGACAACGCACCAAAGACACCTTTGGCTTTTGGCGTCAGCGTAAATTAAACACAGAATCAAACGTACAATTCGGTGAAGGCGGCGCAGGTACCTTTTCCGACGGCAAATTATATAGCCAAGTGAAAGATCCAAATCATTATGGCCGTAAAGTAATGACAGAATTTGTAAAAGCAGGCGCACCAAAGGAGATTTTATTTGTTAGTAAACCGCACATAGGTACTTATAAGTTAGTCAGCATGGTAGAAAAAATGCGTGCCGAGATTATAGAGCTTGGTGGTGAAATCCGTTTTGCTACTCGCGTAGACGACTTGCATATAACTGACTCAAAAGTAACTGGCGTGACACTTAATAGTGGCGAAACCTTAAAAACTAACCATGTTGTGCTTGCTGTTGGTCATAGCGCCCGAGATACTTTTGAAATGATCCATGATAAAGGGGTGTATGTTGAAGCAAAACCTTTCTCGATTGGCTTTAGGATTGAACATAAACAGTCAACTATAGATAAAGCACGCTTTGGCGACAATGCTGGAAACGAAATACTTGGCGCTGCGGATTACAAGCTTGTTCATCACTGTAAAAATGGTCGTTCTGTTTATAGCTTCTGTATGTGTCCAGGCGGAACCGTTGTTGCCGCAGCATCAGAAGAAGGCCGTGTTGTCACTAACGGCATGAGCCAATATTCAAGAAACGAACGTAATGCCAACAGTGCTATTGTTGTAGGCATCGACCCAGAGCGAGATTACCCAAACCACCCTCTTGCCGGTATCGACTTACAAAGACAACTAGAAACCTTAGCGTTTGAATTAGGCGGCAAAGACTACAGTGCACCAGCGCAAACCATTGGTGATTTCTTAAAAGGAAAACCAGACTCAGAATTAGGCGATGTTAACCCGTCTTACACACCGGGCATTACCTTAACCGACTTAAGTAAAGCACTACCCGATTTTGCCGTGGATGCCATACGTGAAGCCATTCCAGCGTTTAATAAAAAAATCCAAGGATTCTCATCTGACGACGGTTTACTAACTGGCGTAGAAACCAGAACATCGTCACCAATAAGTATTAAACGCAATAAAGAATTCCAAAGCATTAACACCAAAGGCTTATTCCCTGCAGGCGAAGGCGCTGGCTACGCAGGTGGCATATTATCAGCAGGGATTGATGGCATTAAAGTGGCCGAAGCTGTGGCGAAATCGATGCTGAAGATAGATTAAGAGCAGCTTTAGGCAAGCCACAATATTAAACCTCTTACCTAGATAAAAATATGCGAAGAATTGAGATTAATAAAATATTAATCTCAACAAGCTCGATTTAGTTATTTAATTTCACCAAACAATCTGAATTAATATCAGCAATGGATTGTGCGCCAGTTAGCGTCATCGCTACGCGTATTTCTTTATCCAGCAGTTCAAGCAAATTGGTTACCCCTGCACCACCAGCCGCTGCTAAGGCATATATAAATACTCGCCCTATCATGCAAACATCTGCACCTAAAGCCAGCATGCGCACAATATCCAATCCATTGCGTATGCCAGAGTCTGCTAGAATTTTAATTTGTCCTTTAACAGCATCGGCAATAGGAGGCAGAGCACGCGCACTTGATAAAACCCCGTCCAGCTGTCGTCCACCATGATTAGACACGACTATGCCATCTGCCCCAAAACGCACCGCATCTTTGGCGTCTTCTGTGTCTAAAATACCTTTGATAACCATAGGTCCATCCCAGTATTCACGAATCCAATCTAAATCTTTCCAAGAAATAGAAGGATCAAAATTATTGCCCAACCAGCCTATATAATCTTCCAATCCTGTTGGCTTGCCTAAATAAGTAGAGATATTACCAAGATCGTGCGGACGGCCGTGTATTCCTACATCCCACGCCCATTGCGGATGCATCACAGACTGTAAATAACGGCGCATAGCCGCATTTTTACCACTCATACCAGAATGTGCATCGCGGTAGCGTGCGCCTGGTACTGGCATATCCACCGTAAAGACCAGTGTCGAACACCCTGCGGCTTTGGCACGCTCCAAGGCATTTTTCATAAAGCCTCGGTCCTTTAATACATAAAGCTGAAACCACATAGGACGGTTGATTTTAGGGGCCACTTCCTCAATCGGACAAACTGAAACCGTCGACATGGTAAACGGAATGCCTTTTTGATCCGCTGCCATAGCTGCCTGTACTTCCCCGCGACGTGCATACATACCTGTCAAACCTACTGGTGATAAAGCTACGGGCATAGACAACGTTTCATTAAACAGCTGCGTTTCAAGGCTTAGCTGTGACATATCATTCAATACACGCTGCCTCAGGGAAATTTGTGATAGATCTTCGATATTTCGTTTTAAGGTATGTTCAGCATAGGCGCCGCCATCTATATAATGAAATAAAAATGGTGGCAGTCGGCGCTCGGCAGCGGCTCTGTAGTCGTTTGGAGATGAAATAATCATACGGTTACCCTTTTTATTCTGTTAGATATCTATGTGATTTTTCTAAATGTCTAGATTGTGCATAGCTCAGTACTAAACGATGGATACAACTGACTTATTTTTGAAGCAGCAAGTTTAGCCCACACTTGCTATTACACACAGCACGAGCAATTACGTTTAGTTTTCGACATTTTACCAATACCCGGATTAAACGTATTCGTTGGGTCTAGGCTTTTATAGAAGTTCTGTAAATCAGGTTCCGCTTCGTATAAGTGCCCGACATTATGCTCAGCAGGATACTTTGCCCCTCGCTCATTCAATAATGCTAGCATCATATTTTTGACATGCTTAGCATCACTGCCCTTTTTCAATATATAGTCTTGGTGAAACACATAACAAAAAAAGTGACCGTAATAGAGCTTCTTTTCTAAATGTTGTGCTATTTCTTCAGGTAGCGTTTCAAGCCAGTCTAACTCATTACGTGGTATGGCAATATCAAGCGCTAATATCTCCCCTACCTCTTTTTCATGTATGACTTCATACCTCAATGCGGCACCTGCTGCTGCAAAACGATTTAAAAAGGCGCTTTCTGACTCTTCCTCACTACATTCAAAATAGCTACCGGTTTTTGATGACGCAAAAAAAGTTTTCAAGAAATCTTGTGCTTCCTCTATGCCCTCATCACTCATTTTTAATATTAGGTGATGCTCATATTGGTCGCGGTACTTCAGCATTCGCTTCGGTAAATGCTTTGGAAATATATTGGCGATGAACTGCATGACTTTATCTGTGAAATGCTTTGGCATCCACGACCACTTATGGAACTTTGCGTCCATAGCGCCTTTGATAGAAAACAGTCTAGGTAAAGCATTTGTACCAAGGTGCTTAATACTCAGGAACGTGTCTTTACCGTATTTAGCGGATACATCAAATATATCGCGATGCATATATTCACCAACTTCAGGAATATTTTCAAAGCTCGATAATATCTGCCGTCGCAACTGTGCAAGCTCACTCACACTGTTACTGCCTATATAAAAGGTCTTCTCTCTTGCAGCGGTTGGATAAGTGTCAAGGCGTACGGCAAATACAGCAAGCTTGCCAGCACACCCACTTGCTTCATACAGTCTCCGCTTGTCAGCATTAAAACGACTTGGTGTACTTGCATTAACATCTTTTACTCTAGTGATGTACTCTTTATCAGATGCGAGCTTACCAGTGTCAGGTAGCTTTCTTTTATCAAAATTACCTGTTTGTAAGTTAGTGAGTATTTCTTCAGGGGTATTTCCTAACTCTACATCTAGATGATTGACTAGCACCAGCTGACCGTGTTTGTTTATTTGTGCAAACAACGCAAGCTCAGTGTAAGCAGGACCCCTTTTCACAAGAGCCCCACCTGAGTTATTAGAAACCCCACCAATAATGGACGCACCTAAAGTTGATGAACCAATGACTGAATGCGGCGCTCTATCTACGGCATTAAGTTGGCTTTGTAAATGGTGCAATGTAGCCCCAGGCAAGCTAATCACTTGCTCGTTGTCGTTCACCAAATACAACTGATTTATGGCAAGGGTATTGATAACAACCACGGGTCTATCGTAGTCATTACCGCTTGGCGTTGAGCCTTCAGTCAGTCCTGTTTTTGCCGCTTGCATGATGATGATGCAATCGCCTTCTACACACACTTCTAGGCTACGCCAAATCTCAAGCAATGTTTGCGGAAATAAAACGGCTAAGGCATTGCCGCCACCAGAGCGCCACCCCATTCTATAGTGCTCATTTTTCTCTGGATCAGCCTGTACATTACTGGCTCCTAATAAGTTGGTTAGTTTATCTAACACGTGATCAGGACTCAGCATGCCTTGAGAAGCTCGATTTGACGAAGAGATATGACGCTCCTTATCTTGTAATGGTGTGTCACTCATGATGCCAAGGGCCCTTGAAAACCAAAAATGTAAATTGCAGCCATGACGATGATGCCACAGAACAACACATAGTATATGGTGGGTAAAATAGTACGCCTAAGTGTGGCGCCCTCCATACCAAGTAGACCCACTGTGGCTGATGCAGCCACGACGTTATGTATGGCAATCATATTACCGGCTGCTGCACCAACGGCTTGAGCCGCAATGATCAGAGAAGGTGAAACATGTAAGCTCATGGCGGCTTCATACTGGAATTGACTGAACATCATATTAGATACGGTATTAGAGCCCGCGATAAAGGCACCTAACGCACCAATGGTAGCACTAATCAAGGGGAAAACATTGCCAAAAGTACCCGCAAATAACTCTGCACTTGCGACTGGCATACTCGCCACATCTGATAAGTTTACGCCTGAATTAATAAAAATCCTCACCATTGGAATTGTAAAGATAAGTACAAAACCTGCCCCTAACACGGTTTTACCTGATTCTTTAAAGGCATTGTTTAGTGCGCTGACGGGTTTTCTAGTTTGAAGAGCGGCAGCAACCAAAGCACTGATTAGTAACAAGCCGCCTGGTAAATATAAAGGACTAAAGCTGGCACTGATATCTGCCTCACCTAAAATCGAGTTTAGGTCTACTGTCGCACTGTTAAGCAAAGACTGAAAACCTGTAAATACTCTTGAAAATACCAGTAAGAGGGCAACCAGTAAATAAGGGAACCACGCCATAACGGTGGACATCTCTTTATCACTCAAGGTTGGCGTAATATCTTCTTTACTGACCACTAACTTACCAAGCCATTCACTTGGCCAGCTTTTTTGCGGTTCAAAATCCCATGTGGTTTTTGGTACTAAAAACCCTCTTTTAGCAGCATTAACAACGATAGTAATACTGACCAAACCACCGACCAGTGACGGAAACTCTGGTCCTAAAAAAACACCCGTCAATGTATAAGGAATCGTAAATGCCAAGCCTGCAAAAATAGCAAATGGCCAAATAGCGAAGCCTTCTCTCCAGCTTTTGTTTTTACCAAAAAAGCGAGTGAGCATCATCACCATAAAAAGTGGCATAAACGTACCAATGACACCATGCATGATAGCCACTTGACTGGTAATCAGTTGTAAAAAGTCGCCCCACTGTAGTCCTTCTTGTGCCAGTTGAGCGCTAATAGCCGCTTTATCTAACCCATTATTTACCCCAATAACGATAGGCGTACCGACCGCACCAAATGATACAGGCGTACTTTGTATCATCATTCCCATCAACACCGCACCCAGCGCTGGAAATCCTATCGCCACCAGCAAAGGCGCGGCAATAGCGGCAGCTGTACCAAAACCAGAGGCACCCTCAAGAAAGCAGCCAAAGCACCATGCAATAATGATGGCTTGCACACGCCTATCTGGCGATACATTGGTAAACCCAGCACGGATAACGGCGATTGCACCAGTATTTTTCAATGTATTCAGCAAAAAAATAGCACCAAAGACAATCCACAACACCGAGACAGTTATCACCAAACCCTGAATAATAGATGATGACACTCGGTTAAGCGTCATATCCCATATAAAAATGGCAAGCGCAGCGGTAACAGCTAAAATGATTGGCATTGTTTTTTTGGCCGACCATTGCAAGCCTATAAGAAAAATACCACAGAGAACGATTGGCAGTAATGCCAACAGCCCATATATTGTTTGATTCAAAATTACATCCTTTTGATTGTGTGATCTTCCTTGAGTAAAGCCATTTAAATATTTATTTTTATGACTCAGTTTTTCATGAATCAATGACGACTAGAACATGTTGAACATTCACAGATAAGTACTGCTAATCAATATTAATTTATCAAAGCTGTCTTGCAAACGAAGCCAAAAAGAGCCTCTGCCAGTGCTATGACCAAATACTCAAAATTCCCTAAAATATTCTACGCTTTATTAATAAATTGATATATTGTCTCAAAAGACAATGTTATTTTCTTTTTTTGATATAATCAGAAACACATTACTGCAATTGGAGAACAAGTGTGATCAAAGCTGACGACATGATTTTATTCGTTCAGGTTGTTGAAGAAGAGTCATTTTCTAGAGTCGCTGAAAAATTATCATTGACGAACTCAGTGGTTAGCAAACGTATTGCAAGACTAGAAGAAAGCTTGAATACACAGCTGCTTTACAGAACAACCAGAAAGTTAAGCCTAACCGATGCAGGAAGGACACTTTATAACAAGGCGAAAATTGCTAAATTTGCCTTTCAAGAAGCCGAAAATGCT
The DNA here is from genome assembly GCF_904846535.1 of Psychrobacter muriicola 2pS. NCBI lineage: Bacteria > Pseudomonadati > Pseudomonadota > Gammaproteobacteria > Moraxellales > Moraxellaceae > Psychrobacter > Psychrobacter muriicola. The sequence goes on along the minus strand of NZ_CAJHBC010000007.1, from coordinate 48,504 downwards.
GTGACAGGTTATGGCGAAGACATGAAAGGCAACATACGTATCACTATGCCAGTGGTGTCTGCTGACTTAGTATTGAGTGAAGCCATTGCCGAATTTTGTAAAAAGTACCCTGAAATATCGGTAGATTTACAAATTACCAATCGATTGGTTGATTTGATAGAAGAAGGATTTGATCTGGCAATAAGAACCGCCGAACTTGAAGACTCATCTCTCATTGCAAGGCGCCTTATAGATAGCCAGTGGGTCATATGTGCGACACCAGTCTATTTAGAGCAACATGGTACGCCTCAAATTCCTGAACAGTTACAACATCATGAGTGCTTAGTTTATAAGTTTGATAATACGGCTAACGGCATATGGCCACTATACATAGATGGCGCAGAACAATTACTTCCTGTACAGGGTCGATTTCATAGCAATCATCTTAGTGCCATTAAACGAGCTGCTCTTAGCGATCTAGGTATTGTCTTTTTACCACAAGTACTTGTTTATAATGAACTTCAGCAAAATACGCTCACGCAAATTTTGCAACGTTTTACACGAAAAAAAATGGGGATGTATGCGGTATACCCTAAAGCAAGGCAGCCTGATCAAAAACTGAAACTGCTTGTTACCCATTTACAAGAGTCATTACATCAAAATCAGGCTTATTACTGCTAAGTAAAAGCCTGATTTTGATGTACGTAAAAAAATTAGTTAAATCAAAATCTTAACAATAGGTTTCGAGGCTGTAATAGATAAGCACTATGCTAGACTACTTTTATCAAGAGTGTGCTGCAGCAATAATACAGCGCACTCCACGAGTCGCATACTAAGTAAACCTTTTTAGGTAACAATGGCATCACTTTTCTGGTCTAATCCTCACCATTTTGACACTCTAGAATATATATATTTTGGCGCTGTTTGCAGGCTTGGTCGAGGATATAGTGGAGGCCGACTCTATTGTGACCACGGATCTGTTTGTATCGCAGCATATGAGTGTGCTGCGCGAATCTGGCATCATAGATTTTTTTATTTTGTGATCGGACTAATGGTCTCGACCATCGGCAGTACCGCTTTTACTTTTGCGAATAAGATGGTTTTTCAACGTGCCCGCCCAATTGATATTTTATTGCAAGAGCACACCTATTCGTTCCCAAGTGGTCATGCCACCATCAGCATCGCGCTGTATGGCTTTCTTGCCTAGATGGCGATTCGTTTTAGCCAAAGCTTTATTCACCAAGTGCGGATATTATCGCTCGCGCTTTTATTATGTCTGCTCATAGGGTTAAGCCGAATCGTACTCAATGAGCATTATCTGAGCGATGTGATGGGTGGGTTTTTGGTGGGGACATTATGGCTGACGATTGCCATTAGTATGATGGAGTGGCTGACCGCCCGAGGTAAAATCAATTGGCGTGTGTCGTGGTCATCAGGGTCGGTGTATATGCTATGGTTTAGTGTGTTGAGTATTTTGATCGCTATCTTTGTGTATGCCAATATTTATCAGTTTCCGTTGCTTGGGTAGTAGCAAAGCAGGCTTTTCTTAATATGCTAGACGTGCTTTGCTAACCATATCTTATGAGTTCTATGATTAGGAATTAAACCATTACTTACAAGTCCTTTCAAGCAACCAAATCTTGAGTGCCCTTCGACTAAATGTAACTTACATTTCAATTCAAGGAATATTGGTGACCTTTTCCATGTGTGATTATTTTCCCAGTACATTACAGTCTGTTTTGTATGCCCAATTAGCTTCCATTCTAAATCTATAGATACTTTACAAGACTTCATATAACAGGCATGTACCCATTTTTGAAAACTAGGAAAAACTGTAGCAAGTGACATTTCATCAAACGTGAGATCGACAAGCTCCCAGTTTAGGTTGTAAATATTTAATTCAGCGTATTGTGCTTGAAACTGATCATTACGTCCATGATCTCGATAAAACTGCTCTAAAACATCCATTGGTGTATTCGGCAAACTTAGGATTAGCTCATCAATATCTATGTTTCCTGCTTGGTCAGCAGAAAAATTCATTAACTCTTTAAATTTCAAAACTATCTCACAATGCAAGTTTTGGCATATATGGGCATAACAACTCCCAAACAGTGTATGTCATTCAACGTATTCAGTAAAAGGCATTGAATGTAATAAAAACTAATTAAGCATTATCCTCCGCTTTTGACACCGCAAGCGCTTCTGCCAACACCTCAAAGATGCGTGGATCAGTGGATTGGGCAACATCAAAGCGCATAAAATATTCAGCGCTTTGCGACTAACCAAACACATTCCTAAGTGGCAAAAAATATGCATCACCGCCAGCAGCAACGACCACACCAAGAAACACTTCTCAATGATAGATGTTTTTAGTTAATAAAAGGCTTAATACTGACCGTCCAACGATGAATATCAAAAAATAATTACGAGAATATCACTGAAGCCAAAGCGGCTATCGATGATGATATCTGCGACTATTATCATTGCATGAGCGCACTGGGCGTCAATGATGATTTGCCATAATTACAATTGTATAAGGATAAAAACATGCCATTAGTACGAATAGACGTGACTGAAGGTCGCAGCGACAACGAGCTTAAAATATTAATGGATACGGTGCAAGACTGCGTCGTGAGCGCGTTTGAAGTGCCTGAGAGAGACCGATATCAAATCGTCACCGAGCATAAGCCCGGACGTATGATTTTGCTCGATACAGGTTTGGGGTTTGAGCGCACAGAAGCCGCCATTGTCATTCAAGTATTTACCAGTCCGCGCGCAACAGTGATGAAAAAGAAATTTTGTGAGTTGATGGCAGACAAGCTCCAGACGCATTGCTCACTTGACCCAAAAGACTTGTTTATCTCTTTTATGACCAATACTGATGTGGATTGGAGTTTTGGCTATGGTGAAATCCAATATCTGAACGGTAAATTGTAGAGCCGATTTCGATTTTGTCATCACAGTATATACAGTCAAAAACTCATAAAAAAGCGCCATTCTAATAAGATGGCGCTTTTTTTATTCTTATCATCGACTCTATTCTGCAAAGCCAATTTTATTCAAATATATCGCTTATAAATTTGGATTCACGATGATTTTTACCGCAGATTCATTGTTGTGAATGAGCGTTTCAAACCCTTTTGAGATCAAATCATCCAACGCAATGCGCTGAGTGATGAACGGTTCAAGATTGACCAAACCGTCTTCGACCAGTTTAATGGTGTCTTTGTGATTGTTGACATAGCCAATGGTGCCGCGAATATCCAATTCTTTCATCACCACGCTATGGACATTGACGGAGGCAGGATGACTCCAGATAGAGACAATGACCACCACGCCAGCAGGCTTGGTCAGCTCGACTAGCGAGTCGAGCACCGCATTGACACTGGTGCATTCAAACGCCACGTCCGCACCGCGATTGTCCGTGATTTTCATCACTTCTTCTTTTAAATCTACTTCGGTAGGGTCCAAGATATAATCGGCAACACCGCTGTCTTTGGCTTTTTCTTTACGCTTGCTGCTCAGCTCCGTCAAGATAACCGTCAAACCTTTGGCTTTGAGCACTGAGGATAGTAATAGACCAATAGGGCCACCGCCACCGACTAATGCCACATCCCCTTCTTTTGCGCCGCTACGCACAAAGGCGTGATAGCCGACCGATAACGGCTCAATTAAAGCTGCTTGATCTAATGGAATGTCATTTGAAATCGGATGCACCCAGCGGCGTTTGACGGCGATTTTTTCTGATAAGCCGCCCCCACGTCCACCCAAACCGATAAAGTTCATGTCCTTTGATAGATGATAGTTCTCCCCTTCGGCAGTGGAGACATCATCAGCGATGATATAAGGCTCAACCACTACATGCTGACCGACTTCGATATCATCGACACCCTCACCTACTTCGTAAACCACGCCTGAGAACTCATGCCCCATCGTGATGGGTGCGGACTCTCCCGAGATGGGATGCGGATGACCGCATGGGGGGATAAAAATAGGCCCTTCCATAAACTCATGCAAATCCGTGCCGCAAATACCGCACCATGCCACATCGATACCGACCTTACCCGCCTCAACAGTAGGCTCTGGAATGTCTTCAATACGAATATCACCTTTATCATAAAAACGTGCTGCTTTCATATCATGCTCCTTTGATAAGTGTATACAACGAGGGTTACTCGCTACCATCATGCCCAGATTAAAGTTGGGCTGTCAACGATGGCCGCGTGTGCAGTTGTTAAGCGAAAGTAACGCTTATACACACTTTTAGGCAAATAACTGATATCAATGATTATCTGTCATTACATGACTTTCTATATCAAATGATGATTATTTATAGTCCATAAAACTCTTATGAATACTCTAAAAAAAATAGTAAAAAACACAAACCAAAGTCATAAGAGTAAAGCAGTGGACAAATAGGTTTATCAAATTGTCTCTATATAACTTTTTTAAGTATTTTTTTAGATTTACTAAAGCGCATTTACCACATAAAAATGATCAAGTAATGCTTAGGTGATTTACGACTGTCATAGGTTTTAATGTAAAACATACATCTAGTAGCGTCCATTACTGGGCTAATTCCTTATAGTGTTGGCTGATATTGATACGCAAATAATAGAATTAAACAATAAAGGTGATAAGTTGTCAGTGTTGCCAAACTTTTGGTTGCATCTGCCCCTCATTACGCCTAGTATTTCGCCCTTCTAAATAATTCTACTATTTACAATAAAGAGGGATGTGTTATGGCAACTAATTCAGTCACTATTATTGACGGCGGTTTGGGACGCGAACTTGCTAAACGCGGCGCACCATTTCGTCAGCCTGAATGGTCGGCGCTGGCGATGATCGAAGCACCTGAGATCGTCCGTGACGTGCATCGCGCCTTTATCCAAAGCGGCGCAGCAGTCATCACCACCAACAGCTATGCGCTCGTGCCCTTTCATATTGGCGAAGAGCGTTTTACCAATCAGGCTCAAGAATTGGCAGCGTCAGCGGGAGAAATGGCGCGTGCAGCGGTCGAAATGGAAGGGAGCGCGACTAAGGTAGCAGGCTCTATCCCGCCACTATTTGGATCATACCGTGCTGACTTATTTGACGCTGAGCATGTCGAAGATATCGCAACGCCACTTATCAAGGGTTTAAACGAACATGTGGATTTTTGGCTAGCAGAAACCCAAAGCTTAATCGCTGAATCTGTCGCTGTTCGCGAGTTACTAAATACGTTGGATACTGACAACAAGCCGTTATGGGTGTCATTCACCCTAGAAGACAGTGAGCATCTTGATGTACCACGCCTACGCTCAGGTGAGACGGTAGAAGAAGCCGTTACCAAAATGGCGGATATCAATGTAGAAGCGATCTTGTTTAACTGCTGTCAGCCAGAAGTGATCGACCAAGCGCTTGATGTCGCCCAAAGCACGTTACAAGACAAAGATGCCGCGCACATCAAGCTTGGCGCCTATGCCAATGCCTTCCCACCACAGACAAAAGACGCCACCGCCAATGACGGCCTTGATGAAGTGCGTGACGACCTAACCCCGCCTGCGTATTTGGTCTGGGCAAAGAAATGGCAAACCCAAGGCGCATCACTGATCGGCGGCTGCTGCGGTATTGGCCCTGAGCACATTCAGGAATTGAGCCAGCATTTCACCAGCACTTTGATAACAGGTACTTCAACAAAATAGAGATAGCACGATGCAAAATGGACAAAAAATCGGGCTAACCATGCTCACCGCCATCGTGTTCAGCTCGATGGTCGGTGCGGGCATTTTTAGCCTACCGCAAAACATGGCCGAAGTGGCAGGCGTGGATGCCATCATCACTGCATGGATCATCACAGGCGTGGGTATTTTGTTCCTCGCAGGCTGCTTTTTGCATTTATCACGCCTAAAGCCTGAACTGGATGGCGGTATTTATACCTATGCCAAAACAGGGTTTGGCGATTTGGCAGGCTTCTTTTCAGCATGGGGTTATTGGCTGTGTGCCACCATTGGTGTGGTGGGTTATTTGGTCGTGGCGTTTGCAGCATTGGGTAGCTTTATTGATACGCCAACCAGTATTGTCTTTGGTGAAGGCAACACGATTGGCGCACTAATTGGTGAATCGATTATCTTATGGTTGGTGCATTATTTGGTACTGCGCGGCGTCAAACAAGCGGCCTTTATTAACCTGCTGGCGACCTTGGCAAAAAGCCTACCGCTGATTGCTTTTATTGTGTTTGCCTATTATGCTTTCGATATGCAGACCTTTAATGCTGACCGCGCAGGTACGACGTTAGAAGTGCCGTTTATGGAGCAGGTCAAAGGGACGATGCTGATTACCCTTTGGGTTTTTACGGGTATCGAGGGTGCGATTGTCTTATCACAGCGCGCCAAAAAGCGTTCTGATATCGGTCGCGCCACCTACATCGGCGTGATTTTCGCACTAGTGCTGTATATTGCCATCACCCTACTTTCGCTTGGGGTGATGAGCCGCATTGATGTGGCTGCACTTAGCAATCCCTCAATGGCAGGCATCATGGCGCAAATGACGGGCAGCGTTGGCAAATGGGTCATTAGTATTGGGCTTATCGTCTCGGTGTTAGCGTCTTATCTGAGCTGGATTCTTTATTCTGCCGAAGTACCGTATACCGCTGCCAAGTACAATGCGTTTCCGCGTATCTTTACTAAGCAAAACGAGCAAGGCACACCGACTGCTTCACTGCTGCTGACCAGTGCCACCGTTCAGCTGTGCTTATTGATGATCTTTTTGACAGGTGAGGGTTATAACACCTTAGTGATTATCTCTACCTCGATGATTTTGATTCCTTATTTTTTGGTCGGGGCATATTTGGTCAAGGTGTCATTTGCACAGTCAGAGCGCTGGCATATCAAAGCCATTGGTCTGGGCGCGAGTGTCTATGGTGTTTGGTTGATTTATGCCGCTGGCGTGGACAACTTACTGTTGTCCTTACTGCTCTATATCCCAGGCTTAGCGATTTTTTATTACAGCCGCTATCAGGCACGGCAGCAGTTAACATAATCCAACTGATCAATAGCTATTTTAATAACGTAAAAGGTCCAAAAACCATCGTTTTTGGACTTCTTTGTGCGTTGTCGGCCATTATGACGGTTTAGTAAAGCGTTCTAAGTCAATCACTTGATGGCAGTAATGGCGCATGATGTGATGATCATGGCTGACCATCACTAGCGTGCACTGCTGGGCTTGGCACTGTGTGACCAGCAAATCCAGCGTTTCTCTTTGGGTGATGGGATCGAGTCTGGAAGTAACCTCATCAGCAAACAGCAAAACAGGATTAAAGAGTAATGCGCGCAAAATCGCCACCCGTTGCAACTCCCCGCCCGAGACATTGAGCGCGTTGCGAGTGAGAATCTGCTTATCTAGCTTTAGCTTCTCCAATAATTCAGGTACGCGGCTAGCATCTAAACGATGTTTGCGGATGACATCATTTAGCAGAGTTTGCAACGGTACATGCGAGGCAAAAGCAGCAGGCGGATCTTGATACAGTTTGAGCACTTTATGGCGTTTGGGTTTACTTTGCCATGCAATGGAACCGCTGGCAGGTTTAAGTAGACCGCAGAGCGCGTCGCCTAATGAGCTTTTGCCAATTCCGCTGCCACCAATCACCCCAAGCACTTCAGCGCGCTTGAGACTAAAACTCAACCCCTCAAACAATACCCGCTTACCACGCACTAAGCTCACTTCTTTTGCGGTCAATAAGGGTTGCTCTTCAATGATTGTGCTATTTTTTGCTGGCCAGTTATCAGGCGCGGCAGCGATGAGTTGTTTGGCGTAGTCTGATATCGGTTGGTTCAATACCTGCTCGCCTTTACCTTGCTCAAGCAGTTTGCCTTTTTTCATTACCATGATGCGATCATCAGCACCAACACTCAGCGCTCTTGCCACATCGATATCATGGGTGATGGTAAGCAACGTACCGCCCTCTTTAGCGACGTTTCTTAGCAGATTAATCACCGCTTGTTTGTTGATCTCATCTAAGCCTTTGGTCGGCTCATCCGCGATGACAATATACGCGCCGCCCGAGGTGGCAATCGCAAAAGACGCACGCTGCGCCATACCGCCTGACAGCTCGTGCGGATAGTACGCCGCAAATTTGCCTAGCCCTAGTGCTTCTATCTTCTCTTGTGCCAATTGCTTACTGACCTTGCTGTCTTGCTTGGCAACAAAATACAGGCTCTCCCACACTTGACTGACCACATCCATCGTGGGGTTCAGCGAACGACTTGGCTCTTGTGGCAGCATCGCCATGCGGCGACCCCAATACTCACGCAGTTCCGGCTTAGTTAACGCTTGGTTTTCGATCAAAATATCGCCGCGGCTCACCAGCTCATCAGGCAATGCGCCCATGATGGCTTGCGCTAGCAAACTTTTACCCGACCCTGTTTCACCCAAAATGGTCAGATTTTGGCCTTTGTATAACGTGACACTAATTGGCTCAACCAAACCGTGCCCTGACTTGGTAAACACCGCCAAGTCGTCCGTTTTTACCAATACATTGGCGGCAGCCTTGTCAGTATTGTCTCCTGCAGTATGAGCGATCATTTCATTTTTCCTGAGAGTAATTGTAGGCTTAATACCAAAATAAAGACGGCAATAATAGGCTGGAGAAACACAAAAGGTGCTTGATAGTAATACGGAAACAGCTCCGTCATCATCAAGCCCAGCTCGGCGGTAGGCGGACGCAAACCAACATTGATAAAGCCTAGCGTGGCAAGCGCGAGCACCGCATTGCCTGCCGCAAAAGCACTTAGAGTAGCGACAACGGGCAAAATTTTGGGTAAAAAGTGTCGTTTAAAACAATAGAAAAAATCCATACCCATCAAACGCGAGGCTTCGATCTCTCGGCTACTGGCAATGGTTTGCGTCATGGCACGCACCATGCGAAAGAACTCAACCCAGAGCACCAAGGATATACCAAGATAGAGCGACCAAAAGGTGTTGGGCGCAATCGCTGCAAACAGCAATACAAACAACAGCCCCGGTAGCGCCATGATAATGTCACATAAAAAGGTGAATATCTTATCCACCCAACCGCCAAAATAGCCACTAAGCACACCCATCAACAGTCCAAAAAATAGGGCAAAACCCACCGATAGGACAATCAGTAAAAATGACAAACGAATGGCTGACGCGACGCGTGCCAGCATATCTCGACCAAAATGATCGGTGCCAAACCAATGGCTGATACTGGACGATTGCAACATATTGCCAAGGTCTTGTATGTCGGCATCTATCGGATAGTAAAGCGGCTGCAAAAACGCAAACACCAATAGTAAGATGAGTAGCAGTCCGCCAAATTTTTGTACTGGTTGTAGGGCATGAACCCCGCTAAAAATAGTCATAAAATCATAATTCCTCATGTGGCTTCGGTTTATGGCTTAAGTTCGTGATTGCCATTTTGTGATAAAGCTTTTTGATAATGGCTTTGACAGTAATGATTAACGTGCCAAATCAATACGCGGATCAATCAAACCACTGAGCAAATCCACCACCATATTGAGCACCACAAACATACCGCCCATAATCAACGCGGTGCCTTGTATCATCGGCACATCACGCGCGACGATGGCATGCACCAACGCATGGCCACTACCAGGCCAAGCAAACAAACTCTCCACGATTACCACCCCTTCCACCAAATACACCAACTGGACTGAATGATAAGCCAAAATCGGAATGGTCACGTTACGTAGGCCATGCCGACAAAATGCCGTCCATTTATTCAGTCCCTTTAACTGAGCAAAATCATAATATTCAGACGTTTGTACCTGTACCATCGCATGGCGACTCACGCGAACCGACACCGCAGACAGCCCGATCGCTAAGGTCAATGCCGGCAAAATATAATGTTGCGGCGTGCCATAACCTGCAGCGGGTAGCCATTTTATTTGGACGGCGAGTAGCGTGATGAGCGCAATACCAATAATAAAAATAGGCACAGAACGCAGTACCGTACTGGCCACCAAAGTCAGACGATCAAACCAGCCATTGGGTCTTTGTGCGGCAAGCAAGCCAAGCGGCGGCCCGATAAAAATCGATATCACCAATGCCGCTAGCGCTAAGGACAGCGTGTGCCCAAACTGATGCGCAATCTCAGCCCATACTGACTCGCCACTGACTAAGGAGTGACCAAGATTAAACTGCAACAAATCAAGCAACCAATCAAAGTAGCTTTGCCACCACGGTTGATCCAAACCAAGCTCTGAGCGCACCAGTGCGGCGGCGGCGGCATCGGTCTGGTCATACCCGTAGCGACTGGCCGCGATGCGGTACGCCATATCACCGGGCAAGCTGCGAGTCAGCACAAAGGTCAATGTGCCGACCGACCAGATAACCAAGAGCAGCTGCAGCACTCGATGAGCAATATATTTAAACATAGTTATCCATTACAATTTTTCAGTGTTATAAAGAATTGGCGTTACAAAGCAAATGACAGTAAAGACGACTTACCAAGACAACTTGTTTAAATAAAAGTTTCGCTCCAAACCATCGATTTCTAAGCCTTTTAATGACTTATGCGCGGCGGCGTTTTGTTGGTAGTACACCACAGGCACGATAGGATGCTCATCAAAAATGATTTGCGAGACGCGCTGCTTGGTCGCCACATCATTGCCCTTGGTCGTCTCAAGCGTCAATAAACGCTCGGTCAGCTCTGGATTTTGCCAATTCATCACGCCCCAATCGCTGCCTTGTGGGTCAAAATCTTCAACGAGTGAACCGACTGGATCAGGCGTCATACCGTAGTTACGCGCATATAGTCCCATCTCCAGCGTGCCGTCTTGATGACCTGATGGAATCTCTGAAAAATTACCCACGGACACATCCACATCGACCCCAATTTTTTTCCACTGTGCTTGCAAAGCGGTGGCGATAATCGGTAATTCAGGACGATCTGAGAATGTTCGTAAAGTAAATTTAAAGGGTTTGCCGTCTTTTTGGAGCATGCCATCACTATCCTCGGTAAAGCCTGCGTCTAATAGGCGCTGCTTGATCGCTTGGGGACTCGGCTGCGTACTTTGCGTTTTGATTTGCCAGTCTTTAAATATCGGTGGCAAGATTTGCGCGGCGGCCGCATTATCAGTATGCATCACAGATTGGGCAATGCCTTGTCTATCAATGGCATCACTAAGCGCTTGACGAACACGCACATCGCTAAACGACGGATTGTCCGCATTGACTTTATATTCGATAGTACGCGCCAGTGACTTTGACTGAACTTGTAGATTGGGGTCCTGCTTTAGGCGGGTTAGACTCGCGGAATCTAAGGTAAATACTAAATAATTGGGCTTGCTCTGCGCCAGCAGGGTGCGCGTTTCGCTACGGCTATTAGCTAAGTAAGTAATGTCTTGGATCTTAGCCTTCTCGCCCCAGTAATCGGCAAAGGCTTTTTGCTCGATTTTTTGTGGTGGCTCAAATTTGGTGACATAGTATGGCCCTGTACCGATAAGTTGAGTGATCTCATTATTCTCATCAAACGATGAGCTGGCTAAAATAATACTGGTCGCATGCGCCAGATAAGCGGGGAAAGACATGAGCGGCTTCTCTAATGTGATTTCAACCGTCTTGCTATCAATTGCTTTCATTTGTGCAATAGCCGCTGACTCCAAAGCAGTGGGCTTGCTGAGCGCCACCTGCAAACTTTTGACCACATCATCTGCCGTCAGTGGCGAGCCGTCATGGAATTTTACGCCATCACGCAGCACAAACGTCCACACATCGCCGTTCTCATTGGCAGACCAACTTTGTGCCAGCATGGGTTGCAGTTCAGCATTTTGTTTGGCATCGACCAGCGTTTCGGCAATTTGCAAGCGCTGAAAAATAAATCCCGACTTGCTAGGATCAGTGGAGGTCAGCTCCCACGGCGTCACTACGATTAGCTCCTGCTGACTGTCATCTTTTGCTGCTGTGTCAGCGCCTGTGCTCGCCGTCTTAGCGCCAGCAATGGCATACCATGCCAGTCCTGCTAACATCACCAATACCAAAATCAAGCTAATTTTCTTCATATATCTTCCGTTATAGTATAACATTTCAAAAAAACGTTATGTTATAACGAAAGGCGCTTGAGGTAAACCTTTTTTCTATTGAGGTTAAGTACTAATCCTCATGTCATTTTATGAGTTCAAAATGGTACTAACCTTATAAAAACACATCGCTTACGCATCATAATTTTCATCAAAATATCGAGTGAATTCATCGCTTTGTACAGAAAAAAATCAAAAGAACAAGACTGCCTTTCGCAAAAATATATGGCTATACTGCACTTGAATTATTTAATATGGATAGGTAAATGCTCAGAAATTTCAAAAAAATATTGATCATTTTTAGTATAGTAGCGGTTATCGGTGGGACACTAACCTTTGTCATGACTTGGAATAATATCGGTTTTGGGGATAGTTTTCTGCGTGCTTGGCTGAGCTCTTTTGCGCTTTGCGTGGTCTGCATTGCACCTATCGGTGGCGTGATCGCCATACTAATCAATAAAATATTACGGGCGGTATTGCCAGATATTTCCACCGTACAGATGAATGTCATTTTTGGTCTATGTATGGCAATCATCATGGAGTCAATCATGGCCGTGGTTACCACGATTAATCTCAGTGACTTCTCTGATTGGCATCATTTTCTCTATATGTGGATCGCCAGTTTATTGACCGCCCTACCGATTGGCATTTTCTTTTCCATTATTCTCTCGTTAATCATTAAACCCAAACTCGAAATTTTTTGGGCAAAATAATTGTAGAATAAAAACAACGAATTAATAAAAAGAGCAGTCGATAAAACAAAAAAGGTCTGAGCGAATGGCTCAGACCTTTTTATATTGAAAGAAAATAAAAATTTTTATGCGGATTTGCGATACAAGCTATCAATAACATACCTGATAATATATTTGCCCATTTTTTATAGACAAATAACTTTTAAGCATTATCAGCAATACGAATGATAGGCTTTAAGGTAGTACCCTCGGCACTGTCTTTTGCGGCTTGATTGATATCTTTAAAGTCATAGTATTTGACCAATTTATCAAAGGCAAAACGTCCTTGTAAATAAAGCTCTACCAGCTGCGGGATAAATATCTTGGTAGTCGCGTCGCCCTCAACAATACCTTGGATAGATTTACCGCCAAGCAGCAAATCATTGACATCAAAGTTGGCATCTGTCTCAAGCGCAGGTGCGCCTACGACACCAATGGTCCCAAGTGTGCCCAGCGAGTCGATACCTTGACGCAAGACAGCTGGAATACCGGTTGATTCTAAGGCAAATAGCGCGCCGCCACCTGTGATATCACGCACCTTTTCGACCACGTCTTCTTCTTTACTATTGATAACGTGGGTCGCACCAAGCTCCTTAGCAAGCTCCAGCCGTGATGGCACTACATCGACGGCGATGATAGTGGTTGCGCCCGCCACTTGTGCGGCCAGTACCGCAGACAAGCCCACAGCGCCTGCACCGAAAGTCACAAAGCTCGTGCCCGGGCGCACTTTTAGCGAGTTGATGACCGCGCCTGCGCCTGTCTGAATGCCGCATCCTAATGGGCCAAGTAGCTCAATTGGAGCATCCTTCGATACCTTGATGGTGTTGCTCTCTAAACTGAGCGCATAGGTGGCAAATGAGGACTGGGCGAAGAAATGGTCGTTGAGCGGGTTGCCGTCAGCATCTTGAATAGCATTATTACCGTCCATGTCACTGCCGCCAAAATTACGCGGGTAAAACTCTTTACAATAGGGCTCATGACCTGAATGACACGAACTGCATTGTGAGCAATAGCCATAGCTCAGTACTACATGATCACCCACTACAATATCTTTAACCAGTGGCCCGACTTTTTCGACGATGCCTGCGCCTTCGTGACCCAACACCAGCGGCAGCGGTACGGGGTAATCTTGGTCACGCACGATCATATCGGTGTGACACATGCCTGTCGCAACGATTTTTACCAGTACTTCATCGTCCTTGGGCGCTCGAATTTTGGCGGGCTCCAAGGTGAAGTCAGCTCCCTTTTCTCGGGTGACGGCGGCGGTAATGTCAATATATTCTGTTATACTCATATATAAAATCCTTTTTTATCATATGCGGTGAAGCCTAGCGCTGATAAGCACTGCTTCTATATGCCTGTTTTAGGGCGGAGTGCTTGCTACTAGAGCACTTTTTATGCTGAGATATTGTGTTTTTTAGACAGTTATAGCATTTCTAAAACAGACTCTTTTAAAACGACTACTTTACAGCGGGCACTTTAAAGTAAGTCTATCTAAAATATACGTGAGTGCCACGGACAGTGTCAACATAGAAACTGCCGCTGTATCCGTTTTGATACAATTAGGCTAGCGAGAGTCTCCAGATTGGTTTGGTTTTGTTGATTTATCAATACAGCTATCACGCTAAGCTCAAAATGCATAATCAAAAAAAGGTCTAAGCACATTGCTTAGACCTTTTTTATTTAGACAAATGACTGGTTTAGCAGTTAAAAATCAACCCTGATATCGAAGACATAATAACGTCCAGGCTCATTAAAAGTACGTGCTCCTGCATTAGTGCCAGTCCCTTCTCGTTTGACTTGTTTATCAAATAAATTCTTTATACCCGCACCAACGGTGATACCATCCGTCAAATCATAGCGGGTGCTTACATTGGCAAGCGCGTAGGGCTTGCGAGCCAGATTTAATGTCTCAAGCTCATCACCAGTCGTGACCGAAACATCGGGGGCATCAATGCGTCCATAGTAACTAACACCAAAGTCAGTATTCCAGCGTGGGGTAATGTCCCAATTGACATTTGAGTTCATCGTAAATTTAGGAATTAAGGACAATGGCTCACCAGTATCTTTGCGTTCTGAACGAATATTTCCTGTTAAGTTGGTTGACCATGAAACCGTATCAGTGACAGGCACTTTGACAAACCCTTCTAGGCCTTCAATGATCGCCTCTCCTTGGTTTTCCCATTGAAAAACAGAGCGGTCGGCAGCGACACCATCAGCCACTACACCGACCACGCCCACACGCTCTATGCCAGCACCGATACGGTTATCATAATCGTTGCGATAATAAGTCAACCCTGCATTGAGTCCTGTGTCATCCTTATAAGCAAAGGTCAACTCTTTGTTCCAAGAGGTTTCATGCTCAAGCTCGGAGTTTCCTAAGACATAACAGCCCCGTTCATCAGTCGGTATGCTTGATGGGCAACCATTCCCGCGAGTATAGTAAATATAGTTCGGATCCAGCTGATATAGGGCGGGCGCTTTAAAAGCGCGACTGGCGCCTGCTTTTACCGACCAGTTCGGACTAAAATGCCAAGTGGTATTCAGACTAGGTGACCAATTACTACCTGCCTGATCATGATAATCAAAACGTATGCCAGGGGTGATATACCAGTCAGGTGTAATTTGATAGTTATCTTCTAAGTAAGCACCAATAAGATACGCGTCTGATACTGGATCACGCTTAGCAGGATCGGTCTCTGTATCACCAAAATCAAACCCTTCATCAAATGTTACAGCAGAAACCAGCGGATTGTCTAACCTCTCACCACGGAACTCTGCTCCAGCAGTCAGTGTATGACGGTCAAAGTAGATGTCCCACTCTGATTTTGCATTTAACGTATCATAGGTGGCTTCTGTCCATGTATATTCTGCTCCTGCCTCAGGGACTGAAATTTGTCCTTCAACACTACCGCCATTACCTTCATTTAAGCGCTCATTAAGAGTGCGTGTATATTCTATATAGCTGTTGCTACTGGCATCGTCATACTCACCGCGATGAGTCAATGCCGCACCATAACGCTCCATCTTGTTGGTTTCTTGACCTGCCAGCGCATTGACCAAGTCATCATTCACTGTCTGAAATTGCGAATCACCTGCCCAGCGATTGCTTTGATTACTATAATTGACCTCAAAGCCAACGGTATTCATTGCATCCATGGCATATTCAAACAGCTGGCGCGCGTCTATATTCTCAACCCCTTCACGACCGGCGGCAACAGACGCTGCTGGTCCACTACGACCATCAACAATTTGAGCATCATCTGCATTGATATAAGGATCGTCACCTTCACTATCGTGATAGCCAAGTGTAGTACGAAAAGACAGCTTATCTGTCAATGGCCCTGCCATGTTGATATTGGTGCGCCAATCTTTACCCTCAAGATCGCTTTCTGGCATCTCATAGTGACCAGTCACCGAAAACTCTTTTTTATTGGGAGACTTGGTGATGATATTGACGACCCCGCCCATACTTCCCGAACCATAACGAGCGGCGGCTGGACCGCGTAATACTTCGATACGCTCAATGGCGCTTGGCGGCACCCACTGTGAGTCACCGCGCGTGTCTTGTTCACTGGCACGGCCAGGACGCACCGCGTTACGTGACGTCACTGGACGCCCATCAATTAAGATGAGCGTGTTATTCGGCCCCATGCCGCGCAGATCTATTTGGCGCTGGTTGCCTCGTTGACCAGAAGTAGACGAACCTGAAAGGTTCACCCCTGGCATCTTACGCACGATTTCTGAAATATCATTAGAAACTGACGCTTTTTCGATGGCTTCCTCACTAATGACGGACAGACCTGGCGCCTGTACGAGCTCCTCCCTTGCCGCAACGACGACAATGGTATCAAGCTCGGTAGAGGGCATGGCTTCTGACTCAGTCGCGTCTTGCACTGCTACTTGCATGGTCGCCAGCTCATTGGTGTCAGAGGCGAGTGCTGTCGTGCTAATGATAGAGGTGATAGCAATGCTCAATAATGCACGACTGGTCAAGATACAGGTCGGCTTTTGTGAACGAAAATATTTTTTATAGTTAGAAGGTGTTGATAACGTCGGCATAAATCACAATCCTAAAAGTACTTCGTTTTATTAATACCTGCCAGCTTTGCTCATAAAAGGCGTGTTATAGAGCTGAGTAATAAGCATTATGCTCAGGGAAAATAAAACTGCCCCTCTTTTACTACAATTTATATAAGCTAAAGTATTGATCTAAAACACATCTTAAAAACAGCAAAAACGAAGCGATGTTAACGGTTCGGTAATAGAGAGTGCATACTCTAGCAACATTGTATAAATAATACAAATGTTAATGAAAATTATTATCATTTAGTTTCAAGAAAAGAATTTTTCTGGATAGAATTGATGCGATACAGCCATTTGTGTCGCAAAGCAGGTTCAGTAATGCCGCAGCCGCGATGTAATGGTTGCCGCGACTGGTCGGTAAGTATGTCTCAAAGTTAGAATACAACCTGCCTCGCAAGCCTGAATATCTAACAAACCATCGTTATGTGCATTCTAAAGGTACTATTGTGATAGTGTTAGCTAATGACGAACCCGAGGCATTAGGATTGTATGCAGTGTATGCTCATAGAAAGCTACTGCCGCCCAAGATTCCATGTTTTATTGATTTTATCGAAGGGTATTACGGCTCACCGCCTTATTGGGATTGGGATGAGCCAATACAACATTTATAGATGCATGCAGTGTTTTTATTTAATCAGAAGTCGTATTTCGCCATTACTTCAATCTGCTGACCTGCTGGCATCCACGGAAATGTCGTTGCGTTTTGCTCTCGCCACTCAATGCCCAAATCTAAATCTGGTAAGTACTCATAGATAAGGTTTGCGCTTTTTACATTGGCAGACGTATCTGCCGCACCCTCGACATTCACCTCGCCATAACGCAAATTACCACGCAGCTTTTGGGTAAATTGATGCTTATAACCGACGCTATAACCTGTTTGTGAGATCAGTTTGCCATCTTCGGCATCACAATTTACACCGCCATTCATAATGAGAGGTCCGCCAACACAGATGGCAGAATAGACGCCCATACCTTTACCATTGTATACACTGGCATGGAGTGAGTCCTTACCTAATGTCACCTTGCCTGCTAAAGACACGCCGACGCCCACATCCGAATCGTCTCCATTTTCAGCCTCACGAGCCGTGACAGCGACATTATAGTCAAAATTAGATATCTTATCTTTGTAGCTGACTACCATATCAGGTAGGCTCGCGTCGTCATACACAGGGTCTTGAGCCGTAAAACGCAGCCCGTTATAAGTATAATGTACCGTCAAATCTGGACGGATATAAGAACCTCCACCAGAAGCCGTTCCAATACCTGTACCCCAGAAATCGAGCTGCTCAGTGGAAAGGGGCGCAACTGCCAAAAACTGACCATTCCAAGTCTTACCGACTGTCAAATCATCCACTTGAACATAAGCATGACGCAAGCGAAGGTTTGAGCCGCCCTTAGCATAATCCCCATAAAAATCGCCTTCAATAAAACCCGTAAGTTTTTTATCCTCGACGGACTTGGTCGTCTTCACATTGATACGCGATTGGCGCAAGTTTCCCTTAAACTCTGAATCCCCTTCATCGGGCGAATTAAACGCCCCTTCTCCTTTGATATAACCACCGATACTCAATGTTGTATCGCCCGTTGTCACAATATCTATCGCTTGTGCAGAGGCGCATGTTGCCACTATAGCCAAACCTACAGATAGCCTTTTTGTATAAGGCATCATTCATCTATTCCCTGTTTTATTTTGATATCCTTATCAATCCCAATCGCTACTACGTTTTCTCTACTTCATAAAAATGAATGATCCTTCTATATGAAAATTAACGCCTACTTTCTAATTAAAAAATTCAATAATAATTCAACCGACATATTGAGTTTTACGCTTATTGATTAATGTTCTCTAACGCCGCAATCGCTTCTTTTTGCGACTCATCGATCGGTTTTTTTTGTCCACTCAATTTATCGAGATAGACTAATACGGACTCACCAATCGCGACGATTGTCTTTTGCGCTGTACTATAATAGGTATATTCATGAATAAGACTTGAGTTGCCGATTTTTTTGACTTTAACGCCAATCCATAATTCATCAGGATAAGCAACAGATTTGAGATATCGACATGACGAGGCCGCCATCACCGAAAACGTTTTTTCGTTGAATAAACCCAAGCGCCTGTTGTAATAGATACGAGAATTTTGCGAATATTCATAATAGACAACATTATTGACATGACCAAAGGTATCCATATCACCCCATTCCACTTGCTGAGGGTAGATAACCGTAAAATCATGCAATGGATGATTGTCATCGCTTGTGACAATCTCTTGTATTTCTGGGAATATAGGCACAGCTTCCATAGTTTTTCTCTTCTTATTATGTAGGTTTTGTTATGCAGATTATGATCGTTTCTAAGAGTACTCGTTACCATCTAACACTTATTCAAACCTAGGCATTTATGCAAACGCTCGCATTTATGCAAGCTTTAGCATTTATTAAAATCATTACTATGCTTAGCAAGCTTGTTGGATTAGATTAAGTTTTCTGAGCACATCAACCGCATTCTCTTCTTATCGAGTTTACCGACACTGGTTTTTGGCATTTCTGATAAAAACCTAATCTCACTTGGCACACCATACTTTGGCAGATGCCCTCTCTCTACTGCTTGATAACCCAACGCCAGAATATCTTCCATTTTTGTATCGATATGGTCTGGTTTTAGCACAATTAATGCCAAAGGACGCTCGCCCCAGCGCTCATCTGGCACACCAATCACAGCAATATCAGCAACGCTAGGATGGAAGGATAGAATGGTTTCGACCTCGAGCGAGGACACCCACTCACCGCCAGATTTGATAACATCTTTGAGCCTATCGGTAATGCTGAGCGTGCCATCAGCAGTCATGCAAGCGATGTCTTGCGTATGCATCCAGCCACCTTTCCATAACGCATTGCCCGCATCAGGATTTTTAAAGTAGCTTTGTGTTAGCCACGGTGCTCGTATCACTAGCTCGCCCGTCGACTTGCCATCCATGGGTTGAGGTTGTCCGTTTTCATCCCAAATTTCCATCGATACCAGCATGATGGGCGAGCCTGACAGACAACGATAATTCAGATTATCCTCCAGTGTCATCGACTCTGTCTTATCATCAAATACTGCTCGAGACAGTACAGGACAGGATTCTGACATCCCAAACCCTGACATAAATTCTATGCCACATTCTATAGCGGCTTTAGCCAAGCCTTCGTTGAGCTTTGAACCACCTAGCAGCAGTTTAAGATCCTCAAATTTGCGGCCGCGCTCTGCCATTTCTTTGAGGAGCATTTGTAATATGGCGGGAACACCATGTGACAGCGTGACTTTGTGTTGCTCGATCAAATCGACTAGCTTTGGTGCTAGATAGCGTCCGGGATATACTTGTTTTAGCCCTATCATGGTTGCGCCATACGGCCAGCACCACGCATGAACATGAAATAGAGGGGTCATCGGCATATAGACATCGTTATAGCGCGCGCCTTGACCTTCGGCATTGAGAGCTGATGCCAAGGTGCTTGCCATCGTCTGTAGTACGATCTGGCGATGGGTAAAGAAAACCCCTTTTGGATCGCCTGTGGTACCACTTGTATAGAATGTGGTCGCGATGGTGTTTTCATCAAAATCTGGAAAATCAAACTCATCACTAGCAGCTGCCAATAGTGCCTCGTATTCACCGTCAACATAGTCAGGCAACTCTGCTTTCTCACCACCTGCTTTGTCATCCTCTGCGTCATCCGCCCATATCACATGCTCAATAGAAGGCGCGTCGTCGCGGTAGTTTTTGATCATCGGCGCAAATTCAGCGTTTAGTAGCAGTGCTTTTGGCGCAGCATGATTGACGGTGTACAGCACTTTGTCTTCTGACAAGCGTACATTGACGGTTTGTAAAATCATGCCCGACATCGGCACTGCAAAGTATGCCTCAAGGTAACGATGACTGTCCCAATCCATGACCGCGACCACATCACCTGCCTGCAAGCCCATGTTTTTTAGGACATTGGCCAAGCGATTGATACGCTTAAAAAACTCAGCATAGGTATAAGTGACTTTATCTGCATAACTGATGGTTTGATCAGTAGAAGCAATTTTGGCACGGTTCAGTAGCTGTTTGATAATTAAGGGAAACCCATACGCTTCTTCGGCTTGATGGTAGTTGTCGTGTTCGTTGAGTATGGTGGTCATAGTGTCATCCTTGATAATAAATAATTTGGCAAGCTTTATGCGGCACGGCTTAGACGCGTTCTATCACCATGGCAAGCCCTTGCCCAATACCAATACACAAGCTGACCACTGCATATTTGCCGCCCGTACGCTGTAGCTCTCGAGCAGTGCTCAAGGCGATTCTTGCACCGGATGCGCCAAGCGGATGGCCGACAGCGATTGCCCCGCCATTAGGGTTGACGCGCTTATCATCAAAATCAATGTCCAACCCTTTTAGACAACCCAATACCTGTGAGGCAAAGGCTTCATTAATCTCAATGACAGACATGTCATCAAGGGTTAAATCCGCACGCTTTAGCGCAAGCTTAATCGCTTCAACAGGACCCACGCCCATGATGTTAGGCTCAACACCCATCGCACCTGATGACAAGATTTTGGCAATCGGTTTAAAGCCTAGCTTTTCTTCTGCTTGCTTCGAGCCGATGATTAGCGCAGCAGCACCATCATTGATACCGGAGGCATTACCTGCGGTGACCAGACCATCTTTGTTTAAAGGCTTAAGCTTTTGTAGTGCCTCAATATCGGAGCTGGCACGAGGATGTTCATCTTCCGTGACTACTTTTGCGGGCAACTTCTTACCTTGTGAGACGGTGATAGGTGTTATCTCATCGTCAAAGAACCCTGCTTGTTTGGCAGTTTGATACTTTGATTGTGATGCGGCGGCAAACTTATCCGCTTCCTCGCGCGTAACACCATACTTCTGCGCGACATTATCGCCCGTCTGCGGCATGGTATCGCTACCGAACTGCTCAATAATCTTTGGGTTGGGAAAACGGCTGCCAATGGTCGTATCAAATACTTTAAAATCACGGCTAAAAGCCTGCTCAGTCTTGGCAAAGACAAATGGCGCACGCGTCATCGACTCCACACCACCTGCTAAAATAATATCGCCTTCGTTACACGTAATACTGCGAGCAGCATCGACAATAGTAGACAGACCTGACGCACATAAGCGGTTGACTGTCTGACCAGGCGTTTTTACGTCCAATCCTGCTAATAGAGCAGCGTTGCGAGCAATATTGCGAGAGTCCTCACCTGCTTGGTTGGCACTGCCTAACAATACTTCGTCGAAAATATCGGCAGATAGCTGGTGCTTCTCAACCAACGCTTTGATCACGGTGGCGACCAAATCATCAGGGCGTACCGTTGCTAATGCGCCGACATAGCGACCAAAAGGACTTCTTAATCCATCATAAATATAAGCATCTAACATAACTTTTCCTTGTCGTATTTTTTAACTTTGAATAATGGTTCTATGGTTTGATAACCATATTCTGTCGTTCTTATTAATAGGTGGTTTGCTGAGTAAAGAGTGAGACATCTAGTTTAGCGCGGCGTTGTAACCAAGGGCTTGGACGGTAACGTAGATCGCCTGTGAGCGCGTATATGCGCTCTAAAATGAGCAGCACACGCGAAGCACCAAGATGATCGCCCCAAGATATAGGGCCATATGGATAACCTAGCCCAAGCTTGACGGCATTATCGATATCCTCTGGCGTGGCAATCTTTTGCATTGCGATGTCACAGCCAAGATTGATTACCATAGCGATCACACGCTGTGCCACAAAACCTGTACTTTCAGTAATCAGCGTGGCACTGCCTGCATCCTGCGCATCTGCCTCACTGCTATCCAAACCGTTACCAAATAACTTGTAAGCTTGCGCTACAAACTGCTCTTGCGTGACGATGCTTGGCATCAACGTACGATGCTTTGTAAGCTCGGTAAGCATATCAATAGCAACGGCTTGCTTGGGATCGACCTGATAACGAATCGCAGCATTGGTCGTATCCTCGCCATAGATAGCCAGCAACACCAAACTATCAGGGTGCGGTGTGTCGTTATTATCAATAGTGATGTCACAAGTGTTTAGATAATCGATTAGCTGTGTTTTATCTTCTGCCAAATCAGCGCCAATCCAAACCGATGTAATAACGGCATCAGATATGAGCGCTTCGGACGATTGATTTTGAGCGGCAGCCGTAGACAGCTTCTGACCGTCTTTATAGTGATAAAAACCTTCACCAACTTTACGGCCGAGCTTTTTGCCTACCAGCATTTGGCGGGTTAATGGATGCGGGCGATAACGCGCTTCGTGATAGAACTGATTGTAAATCGACTCCATCACAGGATGAGATACATCAACGCCCGTCAAATCAAGCAGCTCGAACGGCCCCATACGAAACCCTGCACCATCACGTAGAATGCGGTCAATTTGCTCAAAACTTGCGACACCTTCACCCAATATTTTTAATGCCTCGGTACCATAGGCTCTACCACCATGGTTGACGATAAATCCTGGTGTGTCTTTTGCCACCACGCCCAGATGACCCATCCGTTTAGCCAAATCGGTGAGAACGTCAACGACCGATTGCTGAGTAGAAATCCCAGGGATGATTTCTACAATTTTCATCAAGGGGACTGGGTTAAAGAAATGAAATCCTGCCACGCGCTCTGGATGGTCACAGTCAGCAGCGATTGCGGTGACTGATAAAGACGAGGTATTGGTCGCCAAAATGGTATCGGCTGTGACAACACTTTCTAATTGGGCAAAAAGCTGTTTTTTGATATCTAAGTTTTCGATAATGGCTTCAATCACGATCTCAGCGGTAGCAATCTGGCTCAGTTCTTGGACGACTGTTAAGTTGCTTAGCATCAACTGCAGCTCATCATCACTAAATTTGCTTTTAGCGGTAAGCTTTTCGAGCATAGCTTGCAGCGACTGTCGCCCTTGCTCAGCTGCGCCTGCTTTGGCGTCATATAAAAGGACTTGGATACCAGCTTGGGCAGCAATTTGGGCAATGCCCATACCCATAATACCAGTGCCAACAATGGCAAGTGTATTCACGGTCATAATGATTCTCTACATAATTTGCGATAGGATTTGGTCGGCGTGGACCTCAAAAGACATAAGCGGCGTCGATGCAGATTAATAGCCTTTATACTCTGCAGAGCGTTTTTCCAAAAAAGCTTTGGCCCCTTCTTTTTGGTCGTGGGTATCAAACAGTATCTGAAAGGCTTTACGCTCCAGTGCTAGCGCGCCCTCTAAGGACATATCAACACCTAGATTTGCCACTTCTTTGATTTGCGCTAAGGCAATAGGAGAATACTTTGACAGCTGCTCAGCGATCTCAATGGCGCGAGTGATGGTAGCCTCATCGTCAACGACTTCAGAGACCAGCCCCATTGTATCCGCCTCATCAGCGCTGATCATATCGCCAGTGAGTACCATTTTCATGGCCTTATGTTTGCCAATGGCACGAAACAAACGCTGCGTCCCGCCAGCACCTGGCATGAGTCCTATTTTGATCTCGGGCTGTCCAAATTTGGCAGACTTGCCTGCGACGATAATGTCAGCATGCATCGCTAGCTCACAGCCACCGCCAAGCGCATAGCCATTGACGGCAGCAATAATGGGCTTGCGGCAATGAGTGATGGCATCCCAATAGCGCTCGCTATGGCGCAGATACATATCAGCCGTACTGATCGTCAAGAAATCATTGATATCAGCACCAGCAGCAAACACCTTATCACCACCCGTCAGCACGATCGCTTTGGTTTGTGGATCCTCATTTAACTGAATGAACAAATCTGCCATTTGTTGGCGTAATTCAGCGTTTAGCGCATTGCGTACTTTGGGGCGATTAAGTGTGATGACACTCACGCCCTCTCCTTGTTTTTCACAAATAAGGATTTGCTCTTCCATGATCCACTCCTTAGACATCATTCCGATATAAAGTACAAACGCATATTAAAACGATTATTTTGAAATAAAAATATCGCTATGCGGTATTTAATATCAATATATACTGTTTATTTTGATTTGTGAAGGGTGAAAACCCGCTGAATCGAAAAATAATATGTGAGTGATAATGGATAATTATTATAAAAATACCGCATTGCGGTTTTTTAAACCAAAACTATTGTAATTTAATAATCCATGGATTATGCTGTTTAGCAAGGTCACCAAATTACTGAGTACAGCACTACTAGCACCGTCAAAAAGCCGTTATGACTATCAGGCATTAATCAAACAAGGAAGATTCACATGATTAGAGATAAAGAGACCCTCGACCACATCACCCAAACGATTCGCAACTTTGTTAACGACGAACTGGTTCCTATGGAGCATTGGGTTGCAGAAAACGACCGTCTGCCAGAAGACATCATTGAGCAGATGCGCGAGTTAGGGCTATTTGGGCTAACTATCCCTGAAGAGTACGGCGGACTGGGTGTCACGATGGAAGAAGAAGTGACGTTGGCATTTGAGCTGGGACGCACCTCCCCCGCGTTTCGTTCATTAATAGGGACAAATAATGGTATTGGCTCATCTGGTCTTGTGATTGATGGGACTGAAGAGCAAAAGCAGAAATATCTGCCTCGCCTCGCCAGTGGTGAAATCATTGGTTCCTTCTGTTTGACCGAGCCTGAGTCAGGTTCAGATGCCGCCTCATTAAAAACGACGGCTATTAAGGATGGTGATACATACATCATCAATGGTACCAAGCGCTATATCACTAATGCGCCTCAAGCTGGCGTATTCACTGTCATGGCACGTACGGATCCGCAAAACAAACGCTCGGGCGGCATTTCGGCATTCATTGTGGAGAGTGACACGCCGGGTATTACCTTGGGCAAAATTGATAAAAAAATGGGGCAAAAAGGCACGCATACCTGCGATGTAATCTTTGAGAACTGTGTCGTGCCAGCTGATGCGCTCATTGGCGGTGTCGAGGGTGTGGGCTTCAAAACTGCCATGAAAGTCTTAGATAAAGGGCGTTTACACATTGCGGCAGCCAGTACTGGAGCCGCCACTCGCATGCTAAATGATGCGCTCAACTATGCCGTCGAACGTAAGCAATTTGGTCAACCCATTGCCAGTTTTCAGCTCATTCAAGGCATGCTTGCTGACTCAAAAGCAGAAATCTATGCCGCCAAATCCATGGTGCTAGACGCTGCACGTCTACGTGATGAGGGCAAAGATGTCGTTACTGAATCCTCGTGTGCCAAAATGTTTGCCACCGAAATGTGTGGCCGTGTTGCTGATAGAGCGGTGCAAATTCATGGCGGTGCGGGCTATATCGCAGACTACGGTATTGAGCGCTTTTATCGTGATGTTCGGCTATATCGTCTGTATGAAGGTACCACGCAAATTCAGCAAGTCATTATTGCCCGCAACATGATCAAAGAAGCCAGCGAGTAATCACGCATACTGATTCACCCACCAAAACACAAAGCGGTATTTGCTAGGATGCTGATGCCGTTCCCTCTATCTCTACCACCACGCCTCAAATTAGTCTTTCATTCTCACAACGATAAGGATATACATTGTGAAAAGTGTCGCTATAACGTCCAACCCAAATGTAAGCGCTGCCCAAAAACAGCCTTGGAAACTCGCCTTTGTTTTTTGTTTCTTAGTTTTATTATGTGATGGGGCTGATATTGGTATTCTTGCCTTTACCCTATCTAGCCTAAAGCAAGAATTCGGATTGTCCAATGTACAAGCTGGCGCGCTAGGTAGTTGGTCATTATTTGGCATGGCGATTGGCGGCGTTTTTGGCGGCTGGGCCTGCGATCGTTTTGGACGGGTACGCGTGATTGTTCTGGCTACTGGGATGTTTTCAATCCTATCTGGTTTTAGTGGATTTGTACAAAGCTATGAACAATTTATAGCACTCCGGGTATTCGCGTGTTTGGGTCTGGGTAGTTTGTATATCGCGACCAATACGCTCATGTCAGAGATGGTACCGACTAAGCATCGAACTACTGTACTTGCTGCGCTCATGACAGGCTTTACGCTCGGGTCTTTGGTCATTACAAGTATTTCAGCATGGATTATTCCCAGTTATGGCTGGCGTACATTATACCTTTTAACATTTTTACCCATTCTCCTTTCAATATCCATGTATTTCCTAGTACCTGAACCACAATCTTGGAAGGAGTCTCGTGCGCGTAAATTGAGTGGCGAGAAAAACACACTGCCAAAAGCGGAAAATCCCTACAAAGCCATATTTGAAAACCCCAAACATCGCATCATGTTCATATTATGGTCAATGAGCTCAGGGCTTTTACTATTTGGATATTTTGGCGTCAGCAATTGGCTGCCTTCTTATCTAGAAACTGAACTGGGTATTAAGTTCAAGGAGATGGCACTATATATGGCAGGAACTTATCTAACCATGATGTTTGCAAAAGTGATCGCAGGTATAGTGTCTGATAAAATTGGACGCAAGATAGTCTTTGCATTCGGGACGATGGGTACAGCGCTCTTTATTCCACTATTGGTATATTTTCATACTCCAGAAAACATCGGTTGGCTGATGATCACTTTCGGTTTCTTGTATGGCATCCCTTATGCTATCAACGCCACCTATTTAACAGAAAGCTTCCCTACGGCTATCCGAGGTACGGCCATTGGTGGAGCATTCAATATCGGGCGACTTGGTTCTGTGATTGCCCCTGTCGCTATTGGCTACATGGCGATGCATAACTCTATCGGTGCAGGTTTATTGCTGATGGCAGGCGCGTACTTCTTATGCGGTCTTATTCCGACGTTGTTTATTAAAGAAAAGCAGTATGATCCTCAAGAGGCGTGATAATGCCTCTTATGACGAATATCACTACCGTTCATACCGCATAGCGAAACAATAACTCCGCATCGTGCTATGCTGAGACTATAAATATACATTAATATAGTATAATTAAAGCGATAAACGATATTTGAATGAACTTAATTGGGGATAATAGACCACCTATGACGAATGACACGCTTGCCAATGACAACGCTAATAGTGAGATGCATATGGAGTTATTAGAACCCATTGCAGAGATGCGTGACAAAAACGACAGACAGTTTGTCACTGCATTGGCTCGCGGTCTCGAGCTGCTGCGCTGTTTTACCCCGCAGCGCCCTTATTTGGGTAATCAAGACCTCAGTCAGCTGACAGGGATTCCTAAAGGTACCATCACGCGTCTGACGTACACCTTGGTAAAATTAGGCTATCTAAAACAGTCTACCAATAGCAGCAAGTACCAGCTTTCAACAGGCGTGCTTGGGTTTGGCTATACGATGATGACCAACATCTCTATCAATAATCTCGCCACCCCTTATATGGAAGAGCTGGCAGATTATGCCAATAGTGCGGTGGCTATGGCGACTCGCGATCGGTTGATGATGGTCTATCTCAATGTGGTACAAGGCGCAGGTAGCACGACCATGCAGCGCAATATCGGCTCATATCTCCCCATTCATTTAAGCTCGATGGGTCGCGCTTGCCTAGCAAGTATGCCCCCTGCTGAGCAAGAATTTATCCTAAATGCGATTCGCAATAAGTATAAAGATGATTGGTTAAAGATCAGACGAGGGCTAGACAAAGCCTTTCAAGATTATCAAGATTACGGCTATTGTTTTTCTATCAGCGAATGGCAAAAAGATGTCAATG
This sequence comes from Psychrobacter muriicola 2pS, assembly GCF_904846535.1. Taxonomy (NCBI): domain Bacteria; kingdom Pseudomonadati; phylum Pseudomonadota; class Gammaproteobacteria; order Moraxellales; family Moraxellaceae; genus Psychrobacter; species Psychrobacter muriicola. The sequence continues at coordinate 20,026 of NZ_CAJHBC010000007.1, read as the reverse complement.
CGGTTGCCATTGCGCTAATGCACCCGACGGAAGGGTTGCTCACCTTTAACTGCGGCGCGCCAAGCTTTATCTTGAGCCGCACCAAGCTAGAAGAAGACATCGCCCCTCGCCTGCTGCATATGAAAAACATGATTGAGAGTAATTTATATATTAGCTAGCGTCACTTAAATGCACCCTATAAAAATAACGAGTCATCCCCACCAACTATTCAAGCGATAATCGTATAAGTCATTGATATCGCTTTTACATTGTATTTACATGCCTTTAGACACGTTTTTAAGGATTTACCATGAGCCAACTTTTTTCGCCTTTAAAGCTTGGGCAACTCACATTAGATAACCGTATTATCATCGCACCCATGTGTCAGTACTCTGCCAATGATGGCGCGGCAAGCGATTGGCATACTATCCATTTGGGCCAAATGAGTTTGAGCGGTGCAGGGCTACTTATTTTGGAAGCGACGGCGGTCAATCCGCAAGGACGCATCAGCTATGCGGATTTGGGATTATGGGATGACAGGACACAAGCGGCACTGGATAAAACGCTCACAGCAATCAGGCAGTACAGCCCGATGCCGATAGGCGTACAACTTGCCCATGCGGGGCGTAAAGCGTCAACCAAAAAACCGTGGGATCGCGGCGGTTCGATTGCCCCTGATCAATTAAATGGCTGGCAAACGGTGGCACCTTCGGCGCTGGCGTATGACGAAAATTCAAACGTGCCCAAAGCAATGGATCAAAATGACATTGATGCGTTAATAAGCGATTTTGTGAATGCAACAAAACGCGCAGACGCTCTGGGCCTTGACTTAATTGAACTTCATGGTGCGCACGGTTATCTATTACATCAGTTTTTGTCGCCACTCTCTAATAAGCGTGATGATCAATACGGCGGCAACCTTGAGAACAGAATGCGCTTGTTACTTGACGTATTTACAGCGGTTCGAGCCGAATTTCCAAGTGAAAAGCCAGTGGGTGTGCGTGTTTCTGCAACCGATTGGGTTGATGGCGGCTGGGATCTTACACAAACGATCGAACTGGCTAAAGCACTAGAGGCATTAGGCTGTGATTATATCCATGTGAGCACAGCAGGACTTAGCCCACAGCAGCAAATCCCTGTGGAAGCGAACTTTCAAGTGCCTTTTGCCACAGCAATAAAAGAAGCCGTAGATATACCCGTCATCGCAGTGGGATTGATAACCGAAGCACAACAAGCGGAAAGCATCATTACTGAGCAGCAAGCGGATGCAGTTGCATTGGCACGCGGTATGCTTTATGACCCGCATTGGCCTTGGCATGCTGCGGCAGAGCTTGGCGCAAAAGTAAAAGCCCCTAAACAATATCTGCGCTCAAGCCCACACGGTAAGCCCTCTCCAATAGAATAACGGTATAGGCAATACTGGCTCAATTGGTTACAACCGATTGAGCCTTACCGTTATAAATAAAGCCGTTAGCGAGTACTGTTCAGTTCTGAAGCGTTTAAAATGCTAGGTTAGGCTGTTTGGCACAATTAAAAGAGGAATAAATATTTATGCCGTTAAAGTTTTGACTGTCAACTTGGTAACATGAGTGGATTATGCCGACTCCTCAACAACAGGCACATCTTTGCTGCTTTTGGCGCCAAAAACGCATAGTTAATTGACTTGTTAGATTTCATCAAACTTCTGTTTTAGCTTGTAGTTATTACTTAGTATTCTTTGAATATCAAACTCTTCGAAACCCAACTGCTGTAGAAGATGAAGCTGAAAAACAGCTTCCATTTTTTGGCATAGACTCCATAGCTCTGAGCCTTTCACAGAATCTTTTTCAAGCTCTTCGCTATAATGAGTAAGATAATTTCTAGTGTTGACTACGCTTCTAATAAACTTATTGCGCTGCTTTGAATTCCCGAGGTAAGACTTGTAGGGCTCAATAATCCGTTTAATCCTTTGACCAAGATTAATTTCATTGCCATGATACAATCGCCCCCGCAACCATCTTCTATTTTGCTTTGGGCAACTCCATAGAATAGATGCGATCATTGCCCTAAACTCTGCTTCATCTTTCAAGGTCTCATTCGATGTTCTTCTATGATACGTTTCTAGACCTTGTGCAAGTGCCAAGAATTTTCCATCCAGATATTTGTGATCTCCAGATACTGCGGAGAAGTACAGCCCAAGGGAAGGACGTATTATTGAATAGGTACTAAGCCATTGATTAAATACATGTTCAGCATTTTCACTAATGTCTGCAAAACGAAATAGCATTCTATGTGTGTCAATTTTAGGTACATTATCCGAGAAAGGTAGACTGGGGTAGTATAGTTTCATAGTTACAGGTATTGTTTCCCCCTCTGAAATTTCCCTGACTATCTCATTTGATGTTGCAGATATGTCACTAATCGTGACTGTAGAATCAACCGCAAAACCAAGCAAGTACGTAATCCGATGTATAATCTTGCTAAACTCTGAAAACTCTTTGGCATCATCAGATGATAGTTTGAAGTATGTTCGATGAGTTATCCTAGCTTCTGTTGTATTAGCAAACCCTGGAAGCGTATATCCAAAAAAGATATGTAACTTAAACCCTGCTTGTAAGTTGTAAACTATTTCTTCCTGAGGAATATAACTTATAGTTGCTGTTTTGTAGTCATTGCTACGTGAAATTTTTATCCCTGTTATCCCTACCCACTCATCTATACCTTCTACTATAAAAGAAACAGTATTAAAGGTAATAGCCTCGTCTTTATCGTAAGCAACTCCGCTAATGACTTTATGGACATGAACAGTTGATTTGCTTATACCACCAAATGTAATATTCTTCTTTCTATAGAAACAGTTCTCTAGTGTAACAAGACCATCTTTTTCTACGTAACCAATAATTCTTCTTAAGTCATCATCTCCACTCAAGGCTTTTATACTTTCGTCGAATAGTCCTACCACCTCAAGCTCAATTTTTCCACCATCTAAAATAGTTAAGGTTCCTGGTATTTTTTTATCCTCGTTTCCAGGTAGCCAAAAGTAACCAGAATTTTTCAATTCTTCTTTAATTCTCATGCGGTTTCCTTATAGAATTTAATACCTCGTTAAGAGGCTCAAATAGTCACTTGGAATAAGCAACGAAGTAACATACCAATTGTTTTTTGTCCTTTTAACACCTTATTAAACCACGATCTCCGTAACAACGTCAGCTTTTACCGTGTTCGCGATAAAGCATTGCTCATGTGTTTAATGATGTATTTTTTCAAGTTGCGCCATGGTCGGCTGCTTATCACCTATGAATTTAACCTGTGGTTTTAGAATTACTTATTTCGCTTCAGCCTCCTGTCTTTCTCGACCGCTCTAATATACTTTAGCACTCATAACCTTATTAGCTTACCCACATTTGTTAAATATAACTATCAAAATTAACCTCAAAAATCCTCGATTTTCAATCACCCAAAACAAAACCATGACGACCGTAAAAGGTCATCATGGTTTTTTAGATACAGAATTGCTCTATTGGCTAAAGCACACTTGTTTAGATTGGATAAGCGCGTTGCTCCGTTTGTACCGATACCCACTGATAGGTTGTGAACTCATCAAACGTGATGTGACGACCAAAACGCCCGATACCTGACGCCTTTTCACCGCCAAAGGCAATACGTGGTTCATCGTTGACACTCTGATCGTTGATATGCACCATACCCGTTCTCCAGCCAGCGGCAAATTTTTGCGCGCGTGCGATATCGGCTGAGTGTACAGCTCCGCTTAGTCCAGCGTCGGTATCGTTGGCCAATCGCAGTGCATCCTCATCACCTGTATGTAAAATCAAAGTCGCGACGAGGCCAAACATTTCTGTACAAGCAGAATAGCCATCATTGGTACTTTTGAGGATATATGGATAAATAAGTGCCCCTTCACGTTTGCCTTCCAGTAGTATTTCAACGCCATCTTCCACAGCACGTTTTACCGCTTTTACCGCTTCTTCCACACGGATCACTTCTTTTTCATCGATCAATGGTCCGACCAGTACCTCAGGTCGTGACGGATCGCCGACGTTGAGCGCTTTGGTATATTTAACGAATTTCGCTGCAAAATCATCAAAGATAGACTCATGAACGATAATACGGTTGGCTGACATACAAATCTGGCCACTATGTAAGAAGCGCCCAAAGACCGCCGAACGCGCTGCATAATCAACATCAGCGTCGTCCAGAACGACAAACGCATTATTTCCGCCAAGCTCCAAGATAGTGCGCTTGATGCCGTGACCCGCTTTTTCACCAATACGCTGTCCTACTTCAGTAGAGCCAGTAAATGAGATCACCCGTGGGATAGGATGCGTGTAGAGTGCATCGCCAATTTCAGAGGTTTTAGGTACAACGACGGATAGTACGCCAGCTGGCAGTCCTGCCTCTTCAAAGATTTTGGCCAGTAAGACCCCGCCACTAATAGGCATATTAGTGGTGACTTTAGTAGTACCGCATTGCCACTTGCAAGCGCGGTGACGACCGAACGCATGGCCAACACTAGTGGAAAATTAAAAAGGCCAATAACGGTCACCACACCGACAGGCTTACGAATGATGCGATTGATTTTGCCAGGGATGGCAGAGCGCGCAACAGTTGTTTCTAATAAAAACGGATATTCTGCCGCTACCTTCATCGTCCCAACACAAGCATCGACTTCGATACTGGCTTTAATGACGGTGGAGCCCATCTCACGCACCAGCATATCAATTAATTCCTCACGGCGATTGATAAGGACTTACACGGCTTGCTCGATGATATAACTCATGGGGTAAGGGTTGGTCATGCTCCATTCTTGCTGCGCCTTTTCTAGTGCGATATATGCGTCATTGAGATTATCTAAGCTTGCCGCTTTAAAGGTAGCAATCTCTTCACCGGTAAATGGATTACTCGTCACTAATTGATGGTTTGAGGTGCCATCACACCACTCTCCAGTGATATAGTTCATATTCAGATTGTTATAGCTAGACAGGTCATACTCCTTGTCGATCATAATAAAAACTGCTGGTTAATAGTCAATGCATCGTTAAGCGAATAGATAACAAACTGATATTTGCAATTGGATCACGCAGGTTCAAAATAGGCCAAATCAAACGCCATCATGGATTGGCTACCCGCTTGAGCCATCTCTATATGCGTTTGCATTCGCGGTAACACATGATCGATAAAGTAGTCTGCCAATTTAAGCTTATTGGCATAAAATGCCCCTTTCTTATACTGGCTGGCCGCCACCATCATGGCATACATATAGGCAAAACACAGATACCCAGTGGCGTGTAGATAATTGACCGCACAGCCATTCACATCATCGCTCCGCTCATCCATATTACCTAATAATGTATTGGTCATGCGCTCAAGGTCATCAGCCGCAGTCAGTGTGGCTTGCTTGATGCCATGTTCCCCTGACATATTGGCAATAAAACGGCGTATTTCAGTTAAAAAATCAAACAGCATGGCACCACCATCTTTGGCAACTTTGCGCCCCAGTAGATCTAGCCCCTGAATGCCGTTTGCACCTTCATAGATTTGGGCAATGCGTGCATCACGTACGATTTGCTCCATCCCCCAATCACAGATATAACCATGCCCGCCAAATACTTGCTGGCAGTCAACCGTTGCCTCAAACCCTTTATCACTCAAAAAGGCTTTGGTAATCGGGGTCAATAATGCAACACGCGCATTGGCCGTGTCGATCATTTGCTTGTCATGACTGTATTTTGCAATGTCCAATTGTTTGGCAACATACATCGCAAAGCAGCGAGACACTTCAGCATGAGATTTGGCATTAAGCAGCATGCGGCGTATATCAGCATGATGAATCAAGGCGTCTGCTAATTTATCAGGATTTTTTATCCCAGAATCACTACGTGACTGCAATCGATCGTTGGCGTAGGCGGCAGCATTTTGATACGCCAATTCTGTGACGGCAATGCCTTGCATACCGATAGCCAGACGCTCGTAGTTCATCACCAGAAACATAGAGGCAAGTCCTGTATATTCTTCACCCACCATCCAGCCTTTGGCCTGATCAAAATTGAGCACGCACGTTGCTGAGCCTTTGACCCCCATTTTATGCTCGACAGAACCCACCGAAGCGGCGTTTCGCGCACCGATTCGGTCGCCACCATCAGCCTCTTTTTCAATCAAATATTTGGGTACAATAAATAAAGAAATACCCTTTGAGCCTGCAGGGGCGTTGGGTGTTTTTGCCAATACCAAATGAATGATGTTTTCTGTCAAATCATGATCGCCGCCGGTCACAAAAATCTTGCTGCCCGTGATGTCGTAGCTGCCATCGTCATTGGGCACGGCTTTGGTTTTGATCAGGCCCAAATCCGTCCCTGCATGTGCTTCTGTCAAACACATCGTGCCTGCCCATTCGCCAGCGTATATTTTCTCCAGATACCTGTCTTTTTGTGACTCGGAAGCTGACTTCAATAAGCACAGGCCTGCACCCAACGCAAGGTTGGGGTAAAGCGCGAACGCTTGATTAGTACTAAACATCATCTCTTCTTGAAACATCGATACCATTTTAGGAAACCCTTGCCCGCCATACTCTGGCGTTGCCCCTAGGCCAACCCAGCCGGCCTCTTTATACTGATCATAAGCCTGTTTAAAACCCGTCGGCGTACTGACTGCGCCATAGCCTTCTTCATCATACGAAAAACCAACCCCTTCTTCATCGCCGCTACGATTCAAAGGCAGCAATACATTTTTGGTGAACTTGGACAATGCTTCAAGCACGATATCCACCGTATCCATATCAATATGGTTCAGGCTTTTGTTGACCTGCCAAAATGATGGGGCATCAAAAACATCCGTCAATAAAAAACGTATGTCTTGTAGCGGGGCATTATAGATATGCATAAATATTCCTTCTGATAAAACCTAACATAAAATAATGGGGCGTAATGATCTGCTCAAGCATTTTTACACCTTACAGGCTTCACTAGCCGCTTTTACCTTCTCATATACTGCATCGGCATCGACCCCATTTTGATTTACAGAGTTGAGGTATTTTTTCGTGCCTTGTTTTAAGAGACTTGACCATGCTGGGTCATTGAGTGGATCAGGAATATCAACAATAGTACTACCCGCGTCTTTGGCAGCTTGCAGAGCTTCCCTATCGTCTTCAGTCAGCATTTCTCCCACTTTTTTGGCAAAGACCATGCCAGAGTTATCATCAATAACTTTTTGCAAGTCAGGTGGTAGTGAATCGTACTTTTCTTTATTCATATTGATGACCAAGCTAGAAGAATAAAGCGGGATATTGGTGTGATTGTCGACCAGCTCATTCACACGAAATATGGGTACGCCATCCCAAGGCAAGCTCAACCCATCGATGACCCCACGCTGTAAAGAGGTATAGATATCGGTCGCAGGTAACCCGACTGGCGCGGCGCCCATACTTTCTATGATGTCACCAGCCACGGCAGAGGGGCGGCGTATACGTAGGCCTTTCATGTCGTCAGGTTTGGCAATCAATTTAGTGCTATGAAGTACGCCAGGTCCAAGACCGTAAAGCGATATGACATGAGAATCTTCATACTCGCTTGCGATAGTCCCGTTGTCATACAACGTCTGCATCAGACAGCTCATCTGAGACCCTGAGTTTGATAGACCTGGTAATTCAGCGATTTGTGACAATGGAAAGCGGCCACTAGTGTAACCCTGTAACTGTATGCCTATATCCACCCTACCGTTTACCACAGCCTCATACGTATCAGAGGGTTTGGTGAGTGTAGATCCAGGAAAATTCTCGATTTTGATACGACCATTGGATTCTTCTTCGATTTTTTTGGCCCAAGGTTCAAATATCTCCGCATTCATGGCCGATGGTGCAGGCATGAAATGTGACATACGCAAGACTACCACCTCATCCGCGCCGCCATTTTTGGCTTCTGAGCCACTGCTGCAAGCCGTCAGACTCAGTGGTAATACCAGTGATAATGCCAACATAGAAAGGCCGTGGCGTAAGTTGAGAGTAGCCTTAGTACGAGTATTTCTGAAATGCGCGTTATCGCTAGACATGATCAAATCCTTTTGATTAATAGAGTGAGGGCGACGTCATATTTATTTCTTGTATTACAAAGCGGACGACTCAAATATACCCTCTTATTTGAAGCCTTAATCGCTACGTAACCACTCGTTATATTATAAACCTTCTTTATAATATAATTTTTAAAATTCATCTATAAATTTATAAATCCCTTAATATTGGTACATAATACGGTTTATAATATAAATATGTCAAACTATTTTATAAAGAAGCTTGACAATAATTTAGATAAGTTGCTATCTTGTAATACGCGTTAACACAACCTTAATAACTGGTAAACAACTGCATTTTTCCTATCAATCATAAGGGGGTTTACTACGCGTTCAGTAGTACGTGTCATAGGTACTCAAACGTCTGTCTCATCTCTCTCTGTCATACACCGCTATCATCATACGGCGAACAATAAGGCTTTGTGCCCCGCCGTGATGTCATGTGAGTGTGCGTTATTCTTGAGAAAGTAAACAGTAAAGAGCGAGCGTTAAAGAGCTGTGGTTAGCGCATAAAAGTAGAAAACAAAAGGAATTGGTTAGTGCCAGATGACATGATCTGCACTATTTTTTATAGGCTAAAGTCGCTATAAGCAGTGGCGAATAGCGCGCGTGATTTTTAGCACGTGTGACTTTGGTTTTAAAATAAACACGGAGTGTGACGTATATGCGTAATCTAAAAACGGTGTTGTTTGCGGTATCCACCTTATCCCTATGTACCCATGTACAAGCAATAGATGTCGTGACTGACGGGGACACAACGCTAAGTATCGGGGGATATATTAAAGCTGAAGGGATGTTTATTTCGCCCGATGACAAAGATTCTGATTTTGAAGGCAATATCAGAGAATCGAGAATTAATCTCAAAGCCACTACGCTCGTTGATAACAAAAAACTGACAGGCTTTATTGAAGGCGATTTTTATGGCGATTTTACGGGCTATGATAGCGGCACGCCTGAATTAAGGCTACGCCACGCTTTTATGCAATATGACAAATTTACGGTAGGTAAGACCTGGAGCGGTCAGTTTTTTGCCGTTGCCCCGCGTCTCACGGAACAGCTTGATTTCTATGGCACAGGCTTTGGTACCATCGCTGGTAGTGGGCTTTATGTTCGTCCAGACCTAACATTTCATTATGTGAATGACGGACTACGGGTGACCGCGCAAGATCCTGTCTATGACGATGCCAACTTACCTGATATGGTTGTCAGCTATAGCGACAATATCGCCGATTTTGGCTACACTGCCGCCGTGACTGGCCGTGAAGCGGGTACAAGTATTGAAGATGATTCGGATTCAGACATCGGTATTGGTGCGTCATTAGCGGGTAAGCTCACGCTAGGAGATGGGTCGCTACATGGTAGTGTCTATACTGGCAAAGGTATGGGGGTATACTCAGGCGTGTGTACCACAGGAGCGCTCACTCCAGTCAGTGTCAACTGTGATGCCGAGAATGGTAAGCTTGTCTCGCAAACGGGCTTTAGCGTCGGCTATAGTCATACTTTTACGCCAAAACTGCGCGGTAACATGCGCTATGGTGAGGTCAATGTGGATGATGAGGCTGACAACTCAATCGATATAAAAAGTGCCAACCTTATTTATACCTACTTACCCGATCTTGATGTTGGTATTGAGTGGCGCGATCGCAGCGATACCACCCTACCATGGCGCTTAAAAGGTCAAGAAGTCGAGGTGATGGCCAAATACAAATTCTAAGCAGTCATCATTCTAAACCGCACTGTTATTAGCTTAAAATAAAACCGATACGTTTATGACAACGTATCGGTTCATTTCTGCTTTTACTGAGGCTTTCCACTTAAGTCCTTATAAGCTAAAGGTCTATCAAATCTCAGTGTCTCTTTAGTCTTGTTTTAAGATTCTTGTTTTAAATTCGCGATCAATCGCTGTACTGTGGCTTTTAGCATTATAACATTCTCAGCAGGCAGCCCCGCGAGCATCATATTTTCAAAATCCATCGCTTTTGCCTTACATCGCTCGTACACTGCTTGCCCTTCTAACGTCAAGCCAATCAGTAAAATACGTCCATGATTGGGATCGTCACTTTTACTGATCCACCCCTTCTCTTCCATCGTTTTGATGATTTGATTAGAGGCTTGCGGACTGATAAATGATCGCGACGCCAGTTTAGCATTTGCCATTTCACCATGCAGATGAAGGTTTGATAGCATGGTGAATTGGGGCAAACTGACATCCAACTCTGAGAGTAATTCACTGAGCTGTTGACTAACGAGCTTGTCGAGCTTACCAACGCTATAGCTAACGGTTGGCGCATTGCCAGTAGGCTTGCTTGACTGTATGTTATTCAATGGATTTTCCTTGCTCGACAGTATTAGGTATTCTAGAGCGTGTCCTCATTTAGGCACTTTCGTTCAGATTGAAGGCACACTCTAGCGTGTCATGTTAAGCTATTTGGCCAAAAACCTCAATTTATCTGCTTTGTCTTCGTATAATTTATCCGTTTCTTTCACTCTATTATTGCGCAGTTTTCGTTGATTGAGAGTGCCTTTGTCGGTTTTCTCACCTTCAACCACATTAGGCGGAGTTTCCATCAAATAGATACGGGCAATTATTTTTGAGCTGGCTTCATAGCCGTCATTGATGGTACTCATGAAGTGGCTAAACCATGCCTGCAATCGATCATGCTCTAGTACCTGCTTAAGTTCAGTATCATGCAGCTCGGTTAACTTACGTGCCACTTTTTCTTTTACAAACACAAAAGCCCCGATTTCACTTTTGCCTTCACCCGTCAATACCACATCTTCGATCAGCTCCATACCTTTTAATACCATACGGTTACGCAGTTCGCCCACGTTGACAAAAGTTCCTGTGGTTAATTTAAAATCCTCAGCGATACGGCCATCATAGACCAAGCCCTCTGAAAGATCGTTAGGGTTGTAAGGCAGTACGCCATCACCGCTGCAGTAAAATCCTTCGTCATCAAAACTGTCTGCTGCCTTGGATGTGGCAGTATCATGCCGCCAATACCCTGGCATCACATGGGGGCCTTTGATACGCAGCTCTATTTTGTCCTTCATCGGCACCAGTTTAATTTCAACACCTGCTGCAGGCACGCCCACAAAGCTTGCCGTGTCGTTTGATAGACCCGTGGTAAAGGTACAAGACGGTGAGGTCTCTGTCATACCGATGCCCGACATGATGCGGATTCTTTCGCCGCAGTGTTGATAGCTGATATCGCCCAGCTGTTGCCACAGCTCTGCCGATAAACTGGCACCGCCAAAAAAGTACAAATCGACCTTTTTGAAAAAGTTATCGCGCAGTGCCTCATCTTCCTCTAAGGCATTGGCAAGCATCGACCACCCAACGGGTACGTTAAAGTACTTACTGGGAGAGATTTCTTTAAGATTGCGAATGGTCTCATCAAACTTACCGGCAACAGGACGACCATCATCAATATAAAATGTCCCGCCATTGTATAGTGCAATGCCAAGGTTGTGACTGCCACCAAAGGTATGATGCCAACTGAGCCAATCGACCAATACCAGTGGATCGTCTTCTGTCAAACACAGTCCTTGCTTGAGCATTTGCTGATTACTACACAGCATACGGTGGGTTGTGGGCACGACTTTAGGGTTGCCTGTGGAGCCTGAGGTAAAGAGGAACTTGGCAATGCTGTCTGCTGACATTTGCTTATGGGTTTGCTCAACCGCATCCGTCGCCTCAGTTGCCAGCAAATCATTCAGATTCAGGCACGGCTCGCCATCAATATTGCCCGTCGATGTGATGATCGGTTTGTCCATCTGACCACAAGCCTTGAGCTGACGCAAAAACCCTTTGCCATCACCCGCATAAAACAGAGCTGGCGTGAGCTTTTCGATCACGTACTGCAACTTATCGGGTTTTTTGGCCACCAATGAATAGGCAGGTACGACCAAGGCATAAGGCACATTTGCCAGCATCGCGCCGCACATGAGTAAGAACACCTCAATTGAATTCTCAGATAAGATCATCAACGGGCGCTCTTCTGAGAGATCATATTCAAGTAATGCCTGAGCAATGCTACGCGCCTTTTTTAACACATCGCTGTAGGTCAGTTTGACCCAATCGCCACGCTCATTGGTGGCGACATTTAGCTCACGTTGCGCAATCAGTACTCTATCGGGATATTTTTTGGCATAGTCGTATAATTTATCAAATAAAAAATCGGGATAATCGTCCAGCGGTGTGGTAGCGTTTATGTAGTGAATATCGCCTTCTGAATCATACTTTTGGTGAACGACAGCATCGCTACTACCGACAGCAACGGCACGTTCTGGATAGCTGTGATAGGTAAATTGGGTCATGAAATATTCCTTTATTTCTAATTATTTGCTTCCTTTTCGTACTTTGTTTTTCCTTACATCAAATCGGATAATGTTTTGGCGTACTACGCATGGTGACCCAGCGAAGTTCAGTAAATTCGCTGATTGAAGCTTTACTACCAAAACGCCCATAGCCGCTAGATTTGACACCGCCGAATGGCATAGGTGCTTCATCGTCTACAGTGGCAGAATTGATATGACATATGCCACTTTCAATGCGTTTGGCAAGATTCATAGCGCGTCCAATATCTTTGCTAAAGATAGCAGCAGACAGCCCAAACTCTGAAGCATTTGCTTTCATGATTGCTTCATCATCGTCTGCTACTCGCTCTAAGGTACAGACAGGACCAAAAGACTCTTCCGTATAAATTTGCATTTCTGGAGAGATATGCTCTAACAGGATTGGGCTAACAGCCGTACCGTTAAAAGTGTAATCAGTAATGGCCTTAGCGCCTTTATCTTCTGCGTCTTTTACCAGAGCCTTGATACGATCAGCGGCTTGCTGACTTATCACATGGGCAATATGTACTTGGTCTGTTGGCAAACCAGTAACAAAACCATCAATCTTTAACTTAAGATACTCAATCAGTTTGTCCGCAACTTTCTCATTGACCAAAACACGCTCTGTACTCATACAGATTTGACCTTGATTGAAAAAAGCACCAAAAGCAATGGCATTGGCGGCTTCTTCGAGATCTGCATCTTCACAGACAATAACGGGCGCTTTTCCTCCCAATTCTAGGATAACTGGCTTTAGATATTCAGCGCATTGTTTTGCAATGATTTTCCCGACATGCGTTGAACCTGTGAAGTTGATACGCTTGACGGCTGGATGTGCGATTAGAGCCGTCACTACACTTGGTGCATCTTCGCAACTATGCGTCACCAAATTGACGACCCCTTCGCCTAAACCTGCATCATTTAGAGTCTGGATCAATAGCTCATGAGTAGCAGGGCAGTTTTCAGAGGCTTTGAGTACCACTGTGTTTCCACAAGCCAATGGCATGGCAAGGGCCCGCGTCGCCAATATGATAGGAGCGTTCCAAGGAGACATTCCTACCACTACGCCGCAAGGCACACGCCAAGCCATCGCCATACGACCTTCAGCATCGCTGGGAATAATATCACCTTGAATTTGAGTGACCATTCCTGCTGCATCACGCAGCATATTGGCAGCTACCTGCACATTAAAACCGTACCATGCACCACTTGACCCCATTTCAGTCATGCCGATACTGATAAACTCCTCTGCCCGTGAGGCAAGTAAATCGGCAGCTTTTAGTAACCGTATTCTTTTTTCACTCGGTGGTAGCGCTGACCACATTGGAAAAGCGGCGGCGGCGGCCTCAATCGCTTTATTTGCATCATCAGCCTTTCCAGCAGCTGCTTTGGTGACAACGTCACCAGTAGTTGAGCCAATATGGTCAAAGGTACTGTTGTCGGTTGCGGGGCATGATTTACCATTAATAATCATTTGGACGTGATACATATTGGAGTTCCTTTTCCAGATAGAAGTAGACGCTATTTAGATTTTATCTTTCATTTTTTATTTAATAAAATACTGAAAGCCCTTTGCTAGAAGGGCTTTACAGCAAAAAAATTATTGTATTTTTAATCGGTTATTTCACAAGTCTATAACTGCAAGACGCTTATCGCTTGTACGTTTGTAGCCCAGGCTTAATGCTTTTTTCGTCAAGGAACTGACGCATGCCTTCAGCGCGGCCATTTTCTGGATCACGCATAGCGCACTGATCAATCTTGGCGTAGAGATAGTCTTCATTTTGATCCCATGTCAGCTCACGACAGCGCTTAAAGCCATTTTTTGCATAGCGCAGCACGACTGGATTTTTTGCGAGCAGTACCTTTGCCACTTGCTCTACTTCCGCCTTTAGCTCCTCAAGTGGGACACTTTTATTAACAAGACCCATCTCTGCTGCTTTTTTACCTTTAAACGGTTCGCCTGTCATAATGTAGTATAGGGATTCGCGGTGACCCACCGTATCAGCCATCGCTTTACTCACAAGATTGCCCGGTGGAATACCCCAGTTCACTTCTGACAAACCAAAGGTGGCTTCATCAGCACAGTAGGCCAGATCGCAGGCCACGAGCGGCGAAAAAGCACCACCGAAACACCAGCCATTCACCATTGCAATAGTCGGTTTGCTGTACATGCGCAGTAGTTGCCACTGCCATCGACAGGCGTCTCTACGCGTTCTTTCTTGAACAATCTCAGGCTGGCCATCTGTCTCACGGAAGTATTCTTTTAGATCCATCCCTGCTGTCCATGCACTGCCTTCACCAGTGATAACCACCACTCCAGCTTCAGGATCTTGCTCTAGCGTTTCTAGTATGTCGATCATTTCTCGGTTGAGCGTTGGGCTCATGCAGTTACGTTGATCTGGACGATTGAAAGTCACCCAAGCAATATTTTCGGTCACTTCTACTTTGACGGTTGTCCAGCGGTTTTTATAATCTGACATAGTGTGCTCCATGATGTATGTTATTACTTTCCTGATAATATATAAATAAGTGTTATTCAAAGAATCAACATCAATTCTTAAGCAGGCAATTGAGACTAGCTTAGAGAGTGACTAATAACGTGCTGCTGATCTTGACTTAATATTATCAATAAAGTTGATAACTTGTAAAGCTGTTTTAACAGGGAACTAATATTTAAATACTCTGATTATTGATAAATAACCATATATAGTAATAATACCTATCATTTTACTGATAAAAATAGGAATTAATGGTGGTTTTATCATAAGTAAGGCAAAATATATAACACAATATTTCTACGAATACCTATGACAACTATCCTATTTAATAAACTTAGTTGATAATAAATTATATGTTTCTAGCAGACAAACATATCAAACATCAGTATTTATAGTGAGGTCAGCATAAAATCATTACCCTTCATACTATCAGTCACGTTACTTGAGTCTCTTATTGTCAACACGAGCTTAAAATCCAAAAAAAACCATGCCGTCATTGAGGCGGCATGGCAATAAAACAGAAATGAGGGACTGAGCGAAGACACGAATACCATTGCATCGTACTCAGCCCTATCAATAAGGCTTAATTCAGCAACACCAGCGAAATTGACGTGAAGGCTACCAGTAACACCAACCGAACCAAATCCGACACAATAAACGGTGCCACCCCTCGAAACATATCGGAAAGCTTAAGCTTAATATGCGGTGCCATCGCCTTAATTACAAAGATATTCACCCCAATTCAAGTTAAGAGACTTTTTGTCTAAGTAATTTGATTACGTTGCCAATTTATTTTTTATTGGTTAATGATCATACCAATTTAATAATCCTATTGGATATATTCATACAATATACCCGATAGCAGGTTTAACAGAGTCGATGGTCAGTTAGGAGGTTTTTAGATTTCATTCGCAGGGTGCTACCGGAACGAATAGAAAGCTTAGGCCTGTTTCGACGGGTCGCCACACGAAATCGTAGCTGCCTTTCAAAATGATAGGTGGCCCATATGGATTTTTAGTCCTATAGACAAGTTCCGTACCAGCACTATAACTTTGACCTTCTCGAAAATCGAAATCTTTAGTATCCTCAGAAAATTTTTGTTGATTGATATAATGAGAATGATCAGTGGCCACCAATAGAAACCCGACATCTACAAAGTTTCCATAGCGCTCAAGATTATGGATATCCTTGAAGACGTCATATCGATTATTTGGCTCACGGTAATTTACTTTCTTGAAATATTTAAGCTCAATAGCACAAGAGTGTTTCTCACCACTTTTAACATTCTCTAGCGAAAACCAAATATCGATTTTAGCCTTGTCGGTTTTACTTTTAAAAAATGTACCACCGCTCAGCGTGACATTTTTCTCGATTTCGATATTGAATATTTCATTTGGCGTTTCCTCGTAGAGTTCGCCAATTGTTTTTAAAATTGACGCAAACTGTAACTGTAAGGAAGCCTCATTGGACACTTTGATTCGTTGGCCTGTTATTTTCCCGCAAAGACGATCGTAGGCTATTTCAACGATCTGTTTAATTCTCGCTTCATAATTCATGCGTTCCAACTTCCTTTATATCTAATAGCTTATTCAATCTCATTGCGTGGTTTATAGCCTCCCAAAACAACTGTCAATAATATTATTGGATAAGGCTATAACTACTATTTGCGGATATATTACACTTTGATTACGATCATCTAAAATAAAATAAGTCTTTTTTAACCTCATCAGAAAGTATATTTGTAGAAGGCTACCCCCATATTATTTAGTAACCAGATCATCTTGGCTCTCGCCTGTTCGGATTAAGCCAAGAATCTTTTCTTCTACACATTCGGGAGAGCGAGCCGCCAAGCCAATATTGCTTATTTCCGCTTCAGCAGCGTTTTGCCCTTCTTCAACAAGCTTGCGTCTAGTCAGAAGCACTAAGTTGTTAAGCTCAAGAAGCTCACGATAAGAAACAGTATCAATATCCTCTGTCGACGCATATAAACCGCGTCCTGCATCGTTAACTAGCGCATCGATATGGCCAAATACTTCCAAGAGTTTTGAATACATACATCTGAACATAACGATTAAAACTGGTCTCAAAATACGTAGTTTTAAAATACAATTTACTATTCCTCACAAATAAAAACTATGATGACATTAAAAGGTTATCATGGTGTTTTTCAATATAGAACATGGCCTTAAGGAACAACTATAGGCGCACTGAGCTCAGAAGTTGCACCTAGATGATTAGTTAATGTAGCTGTTACTGTGGATATTCCAGTTATAGGTTTTAAAGATACCTCTGCTGTTCCTCTAGCATTGGTTGTTACCATTTTCGATCCAAGATATTTTTCAGCTTCTTGAGAAGCTGCTTGAGTATTAGTAAAAAATTCTAACTGGTAACTCTGATTCGGCTGCGCATTGACTTCTGCTACGATTATGCCTTCTTTGACAATTAGCGTGGGTGTCTGAATGGCTTGGTTGGGTGTGCTATTACAATTTTTTTGACCTAGCTGGGTACAGGTTTTTTGCAGCTTTGCAGCTTCGATGACCACACCACCGCCACGAGAGCCAACAAAGTCAGCATGTTCTAATCCAGGAACCTCAAAGATAATTGAACCTACACGTTGACCTGATACACAAGAACCACCTGCCTCACAACGCTTAATGTCCTTGCCATTATCCCAAACTAAGTTTTTAGTTAAAGTAGTACGGGCATTATTGTCTTTCTCTGAACGTATCGCAATGCCGATACGGTTACCATGCACTTTATTACTATCAAGAATATTGCCATCGCCCGATAAATTGAATCCAATCGAGTTGTTAGTTAATTCGTTATATGCGATGTAATTACGTTTACCCCAGTTAATTTGCAAACCATCAGAATAATTTTCGAATTTATTACCAACCACAGTATTATCGTTGCCCCATAAAATCTCAATACCTTGTGAAGGCTCTGGATTAGCTTTGGTCGAAATAAAAGCATTATTTGCTACAAGGTTAAATGCTGCACCACGTGTAAGCTCTAAACCGTCACCGTTATCGATAAACAAGTTATCCAACACTTTATTGTTGTTGGTTGTCGTTGAAGTTGGATTACCTTGACCATCATCACCAGTAAGCATAACACCTGATCCACCATAATTATTACTAATGCGATTATGTTGAATTAGATTATTACTTGAACGATTAATTAACACACCAATACAGAAGCGATGAATATCTAAACCCTTTAACGTCACACCATTAATATCTTGTATTACCAATCCAGGTAAGGTCATTGTACGCACGTTGGTTCCATATTGTTTAGGATTAGCTCCTGGACACGCTTTCGCACCTTCGCCCTTGATATATTGCGAACCATCAATTGCAATATACTCTCCTGTTTTAGCCCACTGCGCTCCAATAATTTTTACTGCAGATTTTATTGGTGGCAATGGTTTATTAACTTGAATAATATAAGGTGCTTTACCAACAGCTTGAATTAAAATGTCATTTTCTTGCGTGTTGTTAATATTAGATTGTTCAATAGCCCAGCGTAGTGTTCCTTGTGAATTATCATCGGCATAACTATCTACTATGTATGTATCAGCCTGTACAAAACTGCTCCAACTTAAGGCCATGACACCCAATACTGAAATCGTCTTTTTCATCTATATTCCCTTATTAATGACTGATTCTTTTTGCTTACATCACACTTAGCACATCACACAAGATCGCTTCCTAAATTTCGCTTGTATTTGGGCCAATAATCTCTAACAGATAAAAGTCTGATGTATTGACTGCTCCATCTATTGCTTTTGGTAAATACGCCTTTATAAGTGTTCCTTCATATTCCATACTCTTCGCTAATTGTACAAAACCAATATGCGGCAATCGAGACCTGACACAGACTCATCTGTCGTAATCTTGCCAAACGAGAGCATTGCACCGTATCCAAATATAGTGGTCTAAATGAAGTATGACTACGCCCTTATAAAGTAAGGTCTATATAATGCTACGCATAACAACACGCAGCATTGTGAATAATATTAGGCACTAAGATGACAAGGCTGATAATAAAGTGCGCTCGCAATCTAAGTGACAGACCTCAACTTAACAACACCAGCGAAATCGCAGGGAACATAACCAAGATTACTAATCTAACCAAATCCGACACAATAAAAGGAGCCACCCCGCGGAACATATCGGACAGCTTAATATGTGGCGCCATCGCCTTAATCACAAAGATATTCATCCCCATTGGCGGCGTAATCAAACCTAATTCCACCGTCAGCACCGCCACGATACCAAACCATACCGGATCAAACCCCAATGCTAGAATAATCGGATACACCACTGGAATGGTAATCACCAGCATCGCTAGCGCATCCATAAACAGACCCAGCAAGAAATACATGATCAAAATACAGATCAGCACAATCATCGGACTGACAGCCAAGCCACCAATCCAAGACGCCAATGTATAAGACAAACGCGACACTGAGATAAAGTAACCCAAGGCTTCTGCGCCCAAGAGCATAAAGAACACCACTGCAGAGAGCGCCAAGGTCTCAATCAAGGATTGCTTGAGACCATCCATGCGCATACCTTTCACGAACGCATAAGCCCAAGAGACAAAGGCACCAACGGCCGCACCTTCTGTCGGGGTAAACAACCCAAAGAAGATACCAGCGATAATCACAACAAAGATAAAACTAAAAGGGATCAAACCAGTAAGTGATACAAACTTGGCTTTCCAAGACGTTTTCTCACCGCGCTTTGCCAGATGCGGTTTCCAGCGCACCATAATCATCACCGTGATTGAGTACATCACCATCCCTAACATACCAGGTAAAAAACCTGCGATAAACATATCACCAACCGACTGCTGGGTTAGGATGGCATAGACCAGTAGCGCAATACTGGGCGGGATCATAATACCTAACGTGCCACCAGCGGCTAAAATACCGCAGGCAAAGCCGGGTTGATAGCCATACTTCTCCATTTGCGGTAGCGCAACCTTAGTCATAGTGGAAGCTGTGGCTAAGGATGAGCCTGAGATAGAAGCAAAGATACCAGAGGAACCAATACCTGCAATACCAAGACTTCCCCTCACCCCACCAAAGATAGTTCGTGTAGCTTCAAACAGCTTCCCTGCCATCCCTGAATGAGTGGCAAAGACGC
>NZ_CAJHBC010000006.1:0-163070 GCF_904846535.1 Psychrobacter muriicola 2pS | reverse complement strand
ATATTATATTTATTATCAATACAGACTTCACCCTTAATAAGAGTGAGACTATCATCTAGTTTTTCGACGCTCATTTTCGATGAAACTCTACTTTTATCAGAACCATCTCTATACAATGTAATTGGATATAAATCATCATACTTATAATAAAATGCACCAGAATGACCTCGTTGAGATTTAACTAGTACATTAGATGAGTCTTTCCAATCATAATTTAAAAAACCTGCATCAGTAATGACAGGCATGCCGTCGTACCAATAAAAAATAGATGTATCATCAGAATGTTTATGAGTTGAGGATGAATATCCGCACTTCATAGAAAAATATCTACTCCTCAACTTTCTATGTTTTATTGAATAGAAACCACTTTCTAGTGAATAAAACTCGGCAAACTCTAGTTGTTTCACTACTTTCTGTGAACTGATATTGCTATCTCCAAATGGGGGTAATTCTCCATTTGGTAGTGCAATTAAAGATAACGTATGCTCTGCTATCTTCAAGATAGCAGATAATTGATCAATTACTACTGAGTAACGACTATCATATTCTGTAATAAATTTCAGTTCAGCGATCTGCTGTCTTAAGAATTTAATATAAAAATTTTGATACGCTGGTGTATTTTCATTACAAAGGCCGTAGCTATCAAATGCACCTTCAACGATTTCAGTTAGTCTATTGGAAGCTAAATTAATAATGCTATCTTCCCTTGAAGAAGTCATTTTAACAAATAACGGTATATGCAGTAATGCTGATGCTAGCATCATTCCATGATTATTGTTTACGATATTATTTGGCAATATTGCCCATTCAACTAATTTTGAAAGTATTTCTAATATATTTTCTTTGTTAGTAAATTTTGTATCATCTTGAGCCAGAAGGTAAGTTAAATTCTTTACTTGTTCGGCTACCAAGTGATCTCGTGAAGTTAATTTATTAAAAATATCTTCACTTATTTGACTATTAATAAAGATATGATAAGCATCAATAAATTGATTAACAAAGTTATAATCCTCATGTTCCTTATATATAACTCTGAGCCAAGCTAAAGAATGATACCAAAGCATTGTGCTTTGATATTGGGGTGTTTCATTTATATCAAAAGTCGTATTAACGTCATCTGATAATATAATTAAGAATTTATTGGGAGTAATCGCATCATATCTATTGATATCTAGTGGTTCGATATTCCAGCTAGGTGTAATATCTGCGTCTCTTAATTTAATATAATCTAAATATTTATCTTTCGGTAAAAGCATGTGAAACCCTTAAAAATTATATAATAATTACTAATTAGAGGAGAAGCAGTACTCTACAATTCATTTAACTTAACAAGTTATATATTCTCATTAAATAATATGTAGATTGTTTACTTTCTAAATATAACTCTAAACTGATAAATTTTCTTTAACGAATGTCATATACTTTTCTTCCGGCCAGCTCCGTGCTGGAAGAAATTTTGCCTTATAACGCAAGGCATTTTCGATAGTGACTCTACCGATTTCTTTTCCAGGCACCCCTGCAATAATTGAACCAGCAGGTACAGATTTAATCACAACAGTATTTGGAGCAATGATTGATAAAGGTCCAATTTCAATACCTCCTGTTATATTCGCTCCAGCTCCAATAACTGTTAAAGCACAAATTTTGGGTACTGTAGTTAATTTATTCACTCTTTGATCAATTCGCGTTTTACTGCCATTACCACCTATAGTTACATTCGCTCCTATTGTTACACCTGGAGCAATCTCTGCATCTTTATGCAGGATAACTCCAATACCACCATATGCAAAAATAATTTCACCTTCTAATTCAAGAGAGGCTGGTACGTAACTATTATGAAAAAGGTAGTTCAACCTTTCACATCTATCAGCTCTGTCAAGCATTCCAGCTTTAAGATACCTATTTGAAGATTGCCAAATACGATAAGCACTAGGAATTTTATCGCCAATAGTAGGTATGCATTCAATCCAAGTATCAACTAACTTATCCCAACCATGATTGACCTTTTTTTCAGGAGATAAATTCCATTTGCCATCTCTTAAATTCGTTTTAATATCATTAATAAATTCTAGATCGGAAAAGCTACTATGAGAAGTTAAAGAAATATTGCTATTCACAAGGCTTTCGATATGATCTATTTTGGCTCTTAATTCTTGGAGAGTTTCTGATAGAAAGTTTTCTGACAGAGGATCATTTTGACACCTTTAAACAGTAAACAGTTTTAGGAACAGATATTAAAGTTTTTAGCACCTTATTGATATCATTAATATAGGCATCAAATTAGGCTATAATCTGCAAAAGCTCTGAGCTTTGAAGCTAAACTCGCCCTATTTCTTGGACTGTGTTCTTTAGCCCAAGAAATTAGGTTATTTAAGTCTTCATTTGCTAATAAAGAAAACTCTGTCCGACTCGACTGTAATATTTTGACAGAATCATCTATTTCTTTATCCAAAATTTTATTAAAATCCCAATCTAATGAAGTTGGTCTCACAGCTCTTTGGAAGCCTCTAAGCTCCTTAATATTTTGTACAGTATCAAGTGCAGGAGATACTTTGACTGAGTCATTATTTATACGAGATAAGTGATAATTTGAATGAAAAATTCGCTCATCTGTGGGCGAATCAAATTCAAAATATGCAAGTTTATCATCAAAGCAACGAATAACATCGAAAAGCACACGCCCTGTCACTTGCTCACTCAAGGGAAGTGAACGTGAAGCCTCTAATAAAGATGGTGTAGCAGCTACGTTCAGAGTGTACATTGACTCAGGTATAGAATGCCTTTGACCAAAATGAAATCGATTTCTAAAATTTAAATAATGAGCATCAAGTTTATGACCAACTTTATCTCCTGGTAGCCTTTGGAACGTTTCTAGTAAAGAATTAATATAAACAGGTAAAAACCCATTTCCAAAGCTTTTTTCTTTGAACTGATGCAGTAGCTCTGATAAATAATCATCAGAGCTCATTATCGATGAATCTGCCGTACGAAAGAGCATCGGTTTCCAATATTCACGATATAGCTCACCGCCACCGCCCAACATACGTATCGATGGAATCTTCGATAAAGAAAAAATTGGCTGTATATCTGCTGGTACAATCCAATGGTATGTACCAAAAACTTGAGAACGTCTTCTTTCCAGATTCTGTTCAGGTGTATGTACAGAATATCCAATCGGAACTGGTCTACCTTGGTAACTACCACCATATCTTTTAACCAATCCAGAAGCGATATTTAAATCAGTAGTGAGACCAGGGGAGGTTGGATTTGAGATAGTATTGAAGATAGCATCTTTAACCCTACCTGAAGCAACCAATGCGCCAAACACTACCCGACTATCTCTACCACCCGTTAAGTCGGAAAATACTGGCAGCCCACTATCCAATATAGCTGTTACATTATCTATAACCTCTTGAGCACCCTTCCTAATTAGCTGCCAATATTCAGTCGGTGATTTTTCTTGGAAATCACTTTTCAAATAGGTCTGCTCTATATGAACTTTTCCGTTTATAATCTTTGCAGTAGCTCCAGCTGGTAAGAGCTTCACTCCATCTATCGGGGTATCGAAGGTATTAAGAGAATAAGAGAATCCACCATTATTATAGGTAGAACTAAAAGAGGCAGGGATATTTGTTTTTTTGATCAATAATGCTAATAGATGTAATCGGTTAGAAACAAAACTTTCAGAAGTATAAACCATACTCATCCCAAAGGGATCGGGTTGTACCAAGGCAGAATGACTAGATAAATCCACAAAAACATAATTCCCTGCACCGTAATTGGAAGGTATAACGCTCATGCGCCTTGGACCAAGATAAAAATTCGAATCTAATACACCTAGGCCAGATAAGAAACGATCACCCAACCTACTATCCCAAACGTAAGCAGTATATCCAGATTTCTTAATCTCGTTGGCACCCAAACCTATTAAAGTACTTCTAATATATTCATTACTTTGAGTCGTAATCAAAAAATCAACTCTAGAATCTGAATAAGGGATAAAATTTAATTTACTCATAGAACTCTCAAAAATTTAATAGTATAGTAATTATGCATTTGATAAATATATAATAGAGCTTGTAATATTTCACTTATGTCAATAATCTTAGATATAGTTATTTTTTATTTTTCAATTCACTCATAAAAATACCTTTTTCAACTAAATTTAGGATTGTAGTCTCACTATCTAGCTGCTACTGCTAAATAAATATAGTGAACTTTTAAAAGTCATTTAGAATTTCAAATAAAGTTTCATAATCCTGATTACTACCAATCTTTGTAAGGTATTGCGTAACTTCCAGCCTATTGAGCGCACTACCTTCTTCATAGAAAGACCATATAGCACTATTGCTTCCTATATAATCACTTACTTTTGATGGCAGATACGGATTAACACCAAATACCTCTTCGGCTTTAGCATCGTTCACTATCAATACATCCATCTTTTTACTTATTGATAAAAATTCAAAATAATTGACATAGGGATTAATAATAAAGTAATTTTCTAACCCCTCTTCCTTAATCATTTCATAAGCAGAATCAGTTTGTTCAGTAAAAATATGTACAAGCGGTTTCTTTAAATAGTCATACTTATATTTATTAACATTGTAATATTTCAATATTTTAATTAAATCATCTAATCGACGTGTTTTATAGAAAGCACCGAAGTATGCAAAATTAATTTTACTATTATCTAGTGAATAATCAGCTTGGCAGCTTTCATAAAACTCTGTAGGTAAGGTTGGATGTGGTTTGATATTGGGTACAGCTTTAGCACTAACTAATTTTTCACGATGAGGAAATTTACTCAACATCAATTTCTTTTGATTTTCACATGTAAATATAATTTCATCTGCAAATAAATAAACTATTAGTTCACACCAAACATACAGGTTTGACTCTTCTAATAAAGAAGAACTCAGCTTAAATTCATTAATAAGATGTTCTACCCATTGTTTAGATATATCAGATTTTCTAGGATGACCTTCAATATCAAAGATAACTGGATCAGAAAATTCCGCAATCCAATGGACAGTAGGGTTCTTTCGTTTATATTCTAATGCTGCAAAATGTGAGGCTGGCCAGAAAGATCGACTATATACTTTTTTGTATTTTTCATTCTTACTAGTTAATGCGTCAACTGATGTACAAAAGTCATCAACCCCCTTCCATCCTCCAAAAGTAATAGGTGTTGATATCACAAACGAATCTCGTACTAAGTGCTCATCAATCTTAATTAGTTCAGGGTTAACATTTCTTACTGATGACATATCTGCACACATGACATCACACAATTGATTAAACTCAAACACTCTTTTTGCTGCCACAACTGCGCTTGTATCTACAAAGGGAGGGTGACAGTAACTAATCACTAATAATTCAGGAGA
Organism: Psychrobacter muriicola 2pS; assembly: GCF_904846535.1. Classification (NCBI taxonomy): domain Bacteria; kingdom Pseudomonadati; phylum Pseudomonadota; class Gammaproteobacteria; order Moraxellales; family Moraxellaceae; genus Psychrobacter; species Psychrobacter muriicola. Next base: position 157,683 of record NZ_CAJHBC010000006.1, on the reverse strand, counting down.
TGTATAACCTAGTCTATCTTGCATATATCGATAAGGAAAGCATTTAATTTGCCGTTTAACTATCTCTAAATGTACATTGCGGTACTCATTCTCATTTTCTTGTAAATACTTAACAATAAATCCACACTGCGCTCTAATCTTATCATCAATGAAACTATGCCTTTCAGTCTCTGAGTATTTTTTCAAAACGGTGAGATCTTTGATAACATCTAATCTTTGTTCAACATTAAAATCAAAACTCATCTGTTGTCTAGATACAGAGTTATCTCTTAATCTTCTAATGTAGTAAGCATTTTCGTTAGACGACATTATTAGTCTTGGACGATAATTACTATAGTACTTTGTAAAAAAGACTACATCTTCACCACTTCTAAGTTTTTCATTAAATGATATTTTTTTCAGATTTTCTGTAGGCAGTATTTTACTCGCGATCATCGTAATTGCACTTGTAAAGTCCGATAAATCTTCGGTTTCACGTTCTAACGAGTTTAGTAGCTTGTTATTTATTGTGTTTTGTTTAATTAGTTGATCAGATTCTGTTAAGTCGTATATTCTGCAGAACCCTATAGCGTCTATACTGCTAGTCTTATAAAGTGCTGCGATATACTCTTCTGATAGTAAGTCGTCATCATCACAAAATATTGTATATTTTTTAGTGGCTGCAGCTATAGCATAGTTTCTTGCGCTAGAGGCACCTATCTTATCAATATAACTGCAGTTAATATCCAGCTCTGGATTATTTTCAGAAAAATTTTGCACTTTATCAATCGTATTATCTCGTTCACCGTTCACAACAACGATGACCTCGATTAGACTTAAATCTATATTCTTCTGATTCTTTATGCTCGTAAGGGTATCAACAACTGTTCTTTCACCTTTATAGCTTGGGATAATTACAGAAACGCCATCATCTAGAACGATACCTTTTTCGGCATTACAACTATTTTTTTTGAAATTGGCTGTAACGTTTTTAAAATTAACTATTCCCTGTCCTTTTACTCTCAGACCTAAACTAAAGTAACTTACATTTTCCGGTATTTTAAGATTTAATCCTTTATTTATTGGCAACATATTATAGGATAACCTTTCTTCGGTGTTAGCACCGAAGAAAGAGATTATAACTACTACATCTAAATTAGAAGACACATCGAATGTAAAGTTCAAATACAACATATCTCTTACAATTTCATTAACTTTCCAAAAGTTCTTTGATGAGGTATATATTGTTTGACTTTCGTCATTCTCAAAAAATATTTTATTTTTTTCTAGAAAAACTATCTTTTTTCCAGAATTAACTCCAAAGGTCTTAATAAAATCATTGATGTTATTAAAGTCAGAGTGATAAGCATCACTACTACTAGAATGCAAAAAGTCATTCATTGTTTTAAAATGAGCACCTTTATATATCTCTACTCTTTTAGCTGGAGCTTTTTTTCCTATAACACGAGCTGATCTCCGATTTTTACTCTCTAAATAAATAGTAAATAGCTTTCTTGGTGTACTAATAGCGCTAGGTAAGTCTTTCTTAGCATCTATGAGGGTTTTACCAAGCTTGTAAGATATGGTATCAAACTCAGGATCACCTATAGATACGAATGTAGTACCTATTTGACCTTTACTTACACGCTGTAATTCTTTGAACTCAGACCTAATATAGGCAATATTCTGTCTAACCTTTGAAGTAAAATCCATAAACCACCTGCATTAATTTTTATAGAGCTATTGTTAGACTATTCCTACAGTATCAACTATCGCTTTGTCTTGAGGAAACTGAACAGATTTAAACTGATTATGCCCGACTAAAACAGCAATAACATCTGCTTGTGTCAGAGCATCACTTAAAGAAAATAGGCTGCCCGTAGATAAAGTATTCGGTAACTGCTTAATGTTAGGCTCGACCAGTAGAATTTCAGCATAATCCATCTTGAGCATTTTTCCTGCAATATGAACTGCAGGGCTCTCTCGTAAATCATCAATATCAGGTTTGAATGCTAAACCTAATAACGCTACTGTCGGCTTATCAATCCCTTGCTCTTTTAACTTGTCCACCTCGGCCTTAATCTTTTCAATAACCCAGTTAGGCTTATTATCATTTATCTCACGAGCCGCACGGATGATTTTAGCCTCATCTGGGTTTTGATTAACGATGAACCAAGGATCAACAGCGATACAATGTCCACCAACCCCAGCCCCAGGTTGCAAGATATTGACGCGTGGATGGTGATTGGCCAGCTCAATCAACTCCCAGACATTAATATCTAACTTATCAGAGATAATAGATAATTCATTAGCAAAAGCAATGCTCACATCACGAGAGGCATTTTCAGTGAGCTTTGCCATTTCAGCAGTGCGAGAGTTGGTTGCGAGCAAATCACCTTCTACGAATATACGATACACTTCTTGGGCTTTTTCCGTCGACTCTTTGGTCATTCCACCAATAATACGATCATTTGAAATCAGCTCTTCTACTACCTTGCCTGGCAGTACACGCTCAGGGCAATAAGCAACAAAAATATCGGCTTCATTTTCAGGCTCATGATACTGAGGAAAGGTAAGATCAGGGCGCTCTTCAGCGAGCCATTCGACCATTTTCTCAGTGGCACCCACTGGTGAGGTTGACTCTAGAATTACGACGTCACCTTTTTCTAACAGAGGGGCTAATGCTTTACTAACAGCATGAATATAGGATAAATCAGGTTCGTGATCATCACCTTTGAAAGGCGTCGGTACTGCGATGAGATAAGCATCTGAGTGTACTGGCGTAAGGCTAGCTTTAAGCTTACCATTATCAACAGCTTGTTTGACAATCGCTTCTAGACCTGGCTCAACGATGTGAATCTTGCCTTGATTAATTGTATCAACTGCATGTGGGTTAACATCGACACCGACGACATTGGCACCATGATGGGCGAACATCGCAGCTGTTGGTAAACCAATATATCCTAGACCAAACACACAAATATTTTTCATCTTTCTCTCACTTAATTTATTCATAGTCGATTCAATTTTTTAAGCTTCTTTATGTCCAAAAAAATTAACAATAGTCTCTGCTATACGTTGTGAAGCCTGCCCATCACCGTACGGGTTATGTGCTTCACTCATTTTTAGATATAAAGCTTCATTTTCAATAAGGTTGCTAACTTCAGCCACAATAGTAGCGTGATGGGTACCAACTAATTTAACGGTTCCTGCTTCAACTGCCTCTTGACGCTCAGTTGTTTCACGCATCACTAGAACTGGAATACCGAGTGATGGTGCTTCTTCCTGAATACCACCAGAGTCAGTTAATATAATGTGGCTGGTACTCATCAGATAAACAAATGGTAGGTAGTCCTGCGGTTGAATCAACTTAACATTATCAAGACCACGTAGTAAACGTTCAACTGGTTCCTTTACATTGGGGTTCAAATGTACAGGATAAACAAACTCATAATCTGGGTATTTTTGAGCAAGCTCCTGAATTGCTTGACAGATCGACTCAAAACCACCCCCAAAATTTTCTCGGCGATGCCCAGTAATTAATACACGGCGTTTGGTAAAGTCTAGTTCAGTGAACTCCTGCTGCAAATTATTTCTGAGAGTCTCGCTAGTTTCTAGCTTATGTTTGACATCTAATAGTGCATCAACGACTGTATTACCAGTGACATAAATAAAATCAGGATTATTATGCTCATCATATAGATGCTGAGCAGCCGTTTTGGTGGGTGCAAAGTGCAGTTTAGTAATGATGCTGGTTAGTTGTCTATTGGCTTCTTCTGGCCATGGAGAATAGATGTTATAGGTCCGTAATCCAGACTCAACATGTCCAATTGGTATTTGCTGATAAAATGCTGCTTGAGCACCACACAATGTGGTCGATGTATCACCATGAACTAATACCAAATCTGGCTGACACTCTTCAAGAATAGGTTCAAGAGCAAGTAGCATTCTTGAACTGGCTTGAGTCAAACTTTGTCCTGACTTCATAATATCTAAATCATAATCTGGTGTGATCTCAAATAATGACAATACCTGATCGAGCATTTCACGATGCTGTGCTGTCACACAAACTAAGGATTTTATATTAGGATTGCCTTCCAAAGCTTTGACAACTGGTGCCATTTTAATGGCTTCAGGACGTGTGCCAAATATACTCAGTACTTTTATCATAAAGATCTCTTGTTTATTTCAATATATTTTTGATTTAGATTATTTTTTTATATCATAACCATTCGGATTCATGCTCTGCCAGCGCCAGCTATCTTGACATATCTCAGTAATTGATAATTTTGCTTGCCACTCTAACAGATTTTTCGCTTTATCAGCACTGGCATAGCAACTGGCAATATCACCTGCGCGGCGGTCTGCAAATTGATAAGGAATATCTTTTCCAGAAACATTAGAAAATGCCGTTACTAACTCTAATACAGAAGTACCTTTGCCAGTGCCTAAATTAATAGGTAAAAATCCTACTGAATCTCTTTTTCCTGTATTTATTTGACCTTCTAAATAATTCAGTGCAGCAACGTGACCTTGCGCCAGATCAGTAACATGGATAAAGTCACGTACACCTGTCCCATCTATTGTAGGATAGTCATGCCCGAAGATACTGAGTTTTTCAAGTTTTCCTACAGCTACTTGAGAGACATAAGGCATCAAATTATTTGGTATGTCGTTCGGATCTTCACCGATCTGTCCTGATGAATGTGCGCCTACTGGATTAAAGTATCTAAGAGGAATCAGATTCCAACTGTCATCGGATACGGCAAGGTCTTCTAATATGTGCTCGACGGCAAGTTTGCTTTGTCCATAAGGATTGGTACAAGAACGCTTTGAATTCTCATCGATAGGTAGGATTTCAGGGTCGCCATAAACAGTGGCAGATGACGAAAAAACGAGGTTTTTGACATCATACTCTGCCATAACTTCCAGTAAGGTAATAGTGCCACTGACGTTGTTATTGTAATATAGCAATGGCTTGGCAACAGATTCACCAACGGCCTTTAATCCTGCAAAATGAATGACACCGAAGAACTGATGAGATAAAAACACTTGTCTAAGTGACTCAGCATCGCGAATATCGCCTTCGATAAACTCAATAGGCTGACCAATGAGAGCCGAGACACGATTGATTGCTTCACGACTACTATTAGATAAGTTGTCGTATACGACCATATCATAGCCAGCTTCATGCAGTGCGATACAGGTGTGTGTGCCAATATAGCCAGCACCACCTGTGACTAGTATCTTGTTTTTCATAAATGTATTTTCGGGACAAAAAAAAGACACCCCATTGTAGGAGTGTCTTCTTGATATTTCAATGCAGTTTTAGTAGCTAGAATGTAGACTTATGCCTATCTTACCAACCAGTAACTTCTTTTAGCTTTTCGCCAAGCTTAGATGGGTCGCGCGTATATGCGATACCAGCATCTTCAAAGGCTTTGAATTTCTCTTCAGCAGTACCTTGACCACCAGAAATGATAGCGCCTGCATGACCCATACGCTTGCCTTCTGGAGCGGTAACACCAGCGATATAACCAACAACAGGTTTAGTTACATGGTCTTTGATATAAGCAGCCGCTTCTTCTTCAGCAGTACCACCGATCTCACCGATCAGAATGATTGCTTCAGTTTGTGGATCAGCTTCGAACAGTTTTAGCGCGTCAATCTGGTTCATACCAGGGATAGGATCACCACCGATACCGATACAAGTTGACTGACCAAAACCAAGCTTAGTTGTCTGAGCAACGGCTTCATAAGTCAATGTACCAGAGCGTGAGATGATACCCACTTTGCCTGGCTGATGGATATGGCCTGGCATGATGCCAATTTTGCACTGACCTGGAGTGATAACACCTGGGCAGTTAGGACCAACTAGACGTACATCGCCCGCTTCTTCAAGGTAGCGTTTGGCTTTTAGCATATCGAGAGTCGGTACGCCTTCAGTGATCACTACGATCAACTTAACGCCAGCATCAATTGCTTCAACGATAGAATCTAGTACGAATGGTGCTGGTACATAGATAACAGAAGCGTCAGCTTGGGTCGCTTCCATGGCCTCGCTCATAGTGTTGAATACTGGTAGGCCTAAATGCGTTTGACCGCCTTTACCTGGAGTTACACCGCCGACGACTTTAGTACCGTATTCGATCGCTTGTTCAGAGTGAAACGTACCATTCTTACCAGTAAAACCTTGTACCAATACTTTGGTATCTTTATCGATTAATACACTCATTATTTATTCCTTGTATTCGGTTGTCTTGCAATAGCCACCTGATGGTGTGTTATCGATTAAATATTAATGATAAATTTATACCAACAAGCTGCTATTACGCTTTGACTACTATGCTTAAGCGCATATATTTAAAGGACTATGCCCCAAGCATATTAAGCTTTAACAGCATCGACAATTTTTTGAGCCGCATCTGCTAGGCCTTGGGCTGAGATCAATTTCAGACCAGACTCTTCTAGGATTTGCGCGCCTTTTTCAGCGTTGTTACCCTCTAGACGTACAACAACTGGTACTTTTACGTCAACTTCTTTGATAGCAGCGATAATAGCTTCTGCAATCATGTCACAACGTACGATACCGCCGAAGATGTTGATTAGAACGCCTTCAACACTGCTGTCTTCTAGGATAATTTTGAACGCTTCAACAACGCGATCTTTAGTTGCGCCGCCGCCAACGTCCAAGAAGTTAGCAGGCTTGCCGCCGTACAATTTGATGATATCCATGGTCGCCATTGCAAGACCAGCACCGTTCACCATACAACCGATATTGCCTTCTAGAGCAACATAGTTTAGGTCAAACTCAGCAGCTTTAAGCTCACGCTCATTTTCTTGTGTCTTATCTTGTAGTGCTGCAATTTTAGGTAGACGATACAGTGCGTTTGAATCGATACCAATTTTGCCATCAACACAAACGATTTCGCCATTTTCACGAACGGCTAATGGGTTGATTTCCATTAGGGCAAAGTCGTTTTCAACAAATGCTTTATAAGCACCAGTCATCAATTTAACGAACTGGTTGATTTGCTTGCCTTCTAGGCCTAATTTGAACGCAACATCACGCGCTTGGAAGGGCATTAGACCAACTAAAGGATCAACATGTACTTTAAAGATTTTTTCTGGTGTGTTGTGTGCGACTTCTTCGATATCAACGCCGCCTTCAGTTGATGCCATGAACGTTACGCGACGCGTAGAACGATCAACAACTGCACCAAGATATAGCTCAGTTTGTACTGGATACATATCTTCTGCAACCAATACAAAGTTAACTGGTTGGCCATCAGCGTCAGTTTGGAAAGTAACCAAATTGGTACCGATGAGCTCTTCAGCAACTTGCTTGGCTTCTTCACGAGTCTTAACCAGCTTTACACCACCCGCTTTACCGCGACCACCAGCATGTACTTGCGCTTTGATAACCGCAATGTCAGTTGGCGTTTTATCAAAAGCAGCAGCAGCTTCGTCGCCGTTATGGGCAATGATGCCTTCTTGAATCGGCAAACCGTAGCTTTTTAATAGCTCTTTTGCTTGATACTCATGTAAATTCATTGATTGTATCCTTTATTTTTTACAATTAATAAAAAGTGAAAACAAGTGCACATATATACATGTTGGACATGCATATGGCGCACTTATGATCGTGGTGGAAGTCATAACAACCCCACCGCGATCAGGTTATAAGTCGGTACCTATCAAACTAACTACTTATTTCTTACGCTTTTTACGCTGAATGGCGTGAATAGCACGACCATCAGCAGACAGAGCAGCTTCATGCACGGCTTCTGAAATGGTTGGATGTGCAAAGGTCATCAATTGCAGATCTTCGATACTAGAGACAAACTCCATCGCAATCATACCCTGATGGACGATATCACCAGCACCAGCAGAAATAGCATGCATACCTAATAGGCGATCTGTTTTAGCATCAGCCACGACTTTGATAGAGCCTTCTGCTTCGCTTTGAGCCAATGCACGGCCGTTGGCTGCTAGATTGAATGAACCTGTTTTAACTTCGTAGCCAGCTGCTTCAGCTTCTTGCTCAGTCAAACCAACCCATGCGATTTCTGGATGGGTATAGATGACGTTAATAATCGTGTCATAATTAACTTGGGCTTTTTCGCCATGAATGCGCTCAACGGCCATCATGCCTTCTTCCATCGCTTTATGCGCAAGCATTGGACCACGAACCAAATCACCGATAGCATATACGCCATCAAGATTGGTTTTGCACTGATCGTTGACGTCGATAAGACCACGTTCAGTCAATGTGATACCACTGTCTTCGCCCAATAGTTTTTCGGAGTAAGCACGGCGACCGACACAAACGATCAGTTTGTCAAAGCTTTCTTCAGATGACTCGCCTTTGCTTTCGCTAGTGACGACAACTTGGTCACCTTGTACTTCAGCATTGGTTACTTTGGTATCAACACGGATATCAAGACCTTGCTTCTTCAGTATTTTGCCCGCTTCTTTAGCGATGTCTTTATCGGCGGCGGCTAAGAAACTTGGCAACGCTTCATAAACAACCACTTCAGCACCTAGACGACGCCATACTGAACCAAGCTCAAGACCGATAACACCGGCACCAATAACGCCTAGACGCTTAGGAACTTCGGTGAAATCAAGAGCACCAGTAGAGTCAACGATACGATCGCCATCAGTTTTAGCCACTGGGATATCGATCGGCACAGAACCTGCCGCAAGAATCACGTTCTTAGCAGTGATAGTCGTTTCTGCTTCATCAGCAAGGGCGGTAAATTTAACTTGCTTATCAGCGCCTTTGCCGTCAACCAACGTACCCCAGCCTTGTAGCCAGTCAACGCCATTGCCTTTTAATAGTGCAGCAACGCCGCCCGTCAATTGCTTAACGATGCCTTCTTTACGCGCAATCATTTGCTCAACATCGATGGCAACGTCACCAGTGCTGATACCATGTTCAGCAAGATCATGCTTAGTCGCTTCATAACGATGCGAGCTATCAAGTAATGCTTTTGATGGGATGCAACCAACGTTTAAGCAAGTGCCGCCAAGTGCTGGCTCACCTTTATAAACACGCTTTTCGATACAAGCAACGCTCATACCTAACTGACCTGCACGGATAGCGGCTTCATAACCACCAGGACCGCCGCCGATGACGACTAAATCATAATTGTCTTTCATAGTACGTTCCTATTTCTAATTATCGTTCTAATTGTAAGTATCATTCAAACTGAGGATTATCTCATTAATATATAAGCGATGTTTTTACTCAGCATGCTTCTACTTTATGGTAAATACACCATGTCAGCGAAACATTCTTATTTATTAATAAACAACTAGCACCACTGTTTAGACTAAAGTTAAAAAGCTTGTATCAGCGGCTGCCAATACAAGCTTAAAAGCTTACAGGTCTAGTAGCAACATGGCTGGATCTTCAACCAATTCTTTGATGGTTACTAAGAACTGTACCGCTTCTTTACCATCAATCATACGATGATCATAAGACAATGCAAGGTACATCATCGGTAGAATTTCAACTTTACCATCAACAGCCATAGGACGGTCGTTGATAGCGTGCATACCTAAGATAGCAGTTTGTGGTGGGTTCAAAATAGGCGTTGACATCAATGAGCCAAATACACCACCATTTGAAATCGTGAAAGTACCACCAGTCATGTCATCTAGGCCAAGTTTGCCCTTTTGAGCCAAGCCACCAAGCTCACGGATACGGCTTTCAACATCCGCCATGCTCATGCGATCGGTATCACGTAATACTGGAACGACCAGACCGCGATCAGAGGATACGGCAACACCGATATCATAGAAACCATGATAAACAATGTCGTCGCCGTCTAGTGAAGCGTTTACTGCTGGGAAGCGTTTAAGTGCTTCTGTAGCTGCTTTAACGAACAATGACATGAAGCCCAGACGTACGCCATGACGCTTCTCAAACTGGTCTTTATACTTAGCACGCATGTCCATCAACGGCTTCATATTAACTTCGTTGAACGTCGTTAACATCGCTGTTTCTTGTGAAGCTGCTAGCAAACGATTTGCGACTGTCTTACGAAGACGTGTCATTGGCACACGTTTCTCAGTACGCTCACCCATTGATTCAGCCACTGGACGGCCGCTGTCAGATTTGATGCTGCTATCCGCTTTCAATGTTGGGTTAGCCATATCTGTTTTGGTGACACGACCGCCGCGACCACTACCTTCCACTTCTTTTGGATCTACACCAGACTCTTTAGCTGCTTTACGAACTGCTGGGCTTTGATCTTTATGATCCGCTTCGTCTTTTTTATCTGTTGCTTGTACAGGCTCGCCACCATCTGCTGCTTGCTTCGCTTGTACTGGCGCTGCTGGCTGATCTGGATCTACCGCAGGAGCACTATCTGCACTGGCGCTGGCACCAGCTTCAAACTGACCGATGACCTCGTCAGACAACACGGTATCATCAACCTGCTTAACAATTTTGGTCACAACGCCGTTATCAGGCGCCACAACTTCTAATACGACTTTATCAGTTTCGATTTCAGCCAATAGGTCATCACGATTCACTTGCTGACCTTCAGTGACATGCCACTCAACGATAGTACCGTCGGCAACTGATTCTGGAAAAACGGGGGCTTTGATATCAGCCATCGATATACTCCTTAGATTGGGATATTCATATTTGTTATTAAGTCGTGATAGGCAGTCAGTGCCATCTTGGATAGCCATCTTAAATAAGATTATCTAGATTTTATTACAACATACTGACTGTTATCGCCTGATTCATTTATCTTCAATAATCTGTTATTTAGCCAACTCATCGACACTGATACCAAGACCACCAGCGATTAACGCTTGCTGCTGCTGAGCATGCAGTTTTGGTGAACCTGTTGCAGGTGCTGCACTCGCAGGACGTGCCACTGGCTCCATGACTTTCGCCTTGGTTGGGTGTGGTACGACGATACGGAACATATGCGGTGCTAAATAATACCAAGCACCTTGGTTAAGCGGCTCTTCTTGCGTCCATACAATCTCAGCCAAGTTGCTGTATTTTTCAATCTCAGCCATCAAACGCTGCTCTGGTAATGGGTAGAGCTGTTCGATACGAACAATAGCAACATGATCTAGACCTAAGGCACGGCGCTGCTCAAGCAAATCGTAATAAACCTTACCACCACAAAGCACCATACGAGTGACTTTGTCTGCGTTTTGATTGTCCATCTCTGGTAATACGGTTTCAAACTTACCATTCGCCAGCTCTTCAAGATTAGAAGTTGCTAGCTTATGACGCAGTAAGCTCTTCGGTGACATGACAATCAATGGCTTACGAATTGGGCGAACCGCTTGACGACGTAGCGCATGATAGATCTGTGCAGGTGTCGTTGGCGTAATCACTTGCATGTTGTCTTCAGCACATAGCTGTAAGAAACGCTCAAGACGTGCAGATGAATGCTCAGGACCTTGACCTTCAAAACCGTGTGGTAACAACATAGTTAGACCACAAACGCGCTGCCATTTGGTTTCACCACTTGAGATAAACTGGTCAATCACCACCTGTGCGCCATTGACGAAGTCACCAAACTGCGCTTCCCAAACGATCAAGGCATTTGGTACTGTCGTTGCATAACCATATTCAAAGGCTAGTACCGCTTCTTCTGATAACAGTGAGTTATAAGTGGCAAAACGGGCTTGGTTTTCACTAATATGAGCCAATGGCACATACATGCTGCCATCATTGATATTGTAGATTTCGCTATGACGATGTGAGAAAGTACCACGACCAACGTCTTCACCAGTAATACGTACCAATACTTTATCGTTATCGACTAGTGATGCGTATGCCAACGTTTCAGCTGCACCCCAGTTAAGAGGCTCTTCGCCCGTTTGCATGGCTAAGCGCTGCTCAACCACTTTTTGTACTTGGCGTTGTAACTTGTAGCCTTCTGGCATTTCCGCCATACGACGTCCATAACCTTTTAGAATCTCGATGTCGACACTGGTATCCCAATCATCCACCAATTCGTGACCTAAATAAGGTTTCCAATCTACAAATAGCTGCTCGTTAGGTTCTTGAACTAGCGAGTTGGCAACATAGTCACCACGGTCTAAAGATTCACGATAGTCATCTTCATACTGTTTTTCTTGTTCAGCATTTAACACACCCTCTTCGATGAGTTTTTGTGCATAAATCGTACGAGTCGTTGGTAGCTTCTTAATAACTGCATACATAAGAGGCTGAGTCGCTGACGGCTCATCGGCTTCATTGTGACCGTTGCGGCGATAGCAGAACAGATCGATAATGATGTCTTTATCAAACTCATGACGGTAATCTAATGCTAACTGTGCGGCAAATACGACCGACTCAGGATCATCACCGTTCACATGTAGAATAGGTGCGTGTACCATTTTTGCGACATCAGTACAGTACTCAGTTGAACGCACGTCTTCTTGACGACTTGTCGTGAAACCGACTTGGTTATTGATCACAATATGTACTGTACCACCAGTGGTATAAGCACGGGTTTGTGACATTTGGAACGTTTCTTGAACCACGCCTTGACCAGCAAACGCAGCATCACCATGAATAACGATTGGCAATACTGAATTGCCACCTTTGTTATCCAATTGTGGCTGATCGTTGCGGCGAACTTGACGGGCGCGTACAGAACCTTGCAATACCGGCGCGACAATCTCAAGATGTGACGGGTTAAATGCTAAAGCCAAATGCGCTTCACCGCCTGGCGTCATCACATTCGATGAGAAACCATTATGGTATTTAACGTCACCTGAGCCTTTTTCTGGCTGTACTTTGCCATCAAACTCGTCAAACAAGTCCGCAGGGTTTTTACCTAAGATATTGACCAGTAGGTTTAGGCGTCCACGGTGAGCCATACCGATAACCATCTCTTTAGTGCCATAACCGCCTGCACGTTGGATGATTTCATTGATAGCAGGGATAAAGCTTTCGCCGCCCTCTAGTCCGAAACGCTTAACGCCCGTATATTTACGTGCTAAGTATTTTTCTAGACCTTCAGCTGCTGTTAAGCGCTCAAGAATAGATAAGCGTTTTTCTTTATCAAACTTGATGTAACCTAAGTTGGATTCTAGATACTTTTCCATCCAGCGTTTTTCAGTACTGGTGGTAACGTGCATGTATTCAGCACCAATGTGGCGGCAGTAAACACGTTCCATAATTTCGATGATTTCACGCAATGGCGCTTCATCTTTACCAATATTTAAATCGTTGGTAGGAAATACCGTATCAAGGTCAGCTTCTGAAAGGTTGTGATAAGCAAGGGTCAAATCTTCCACTTCTGCACGTGGATGTAAATTTAACGGATCAAGCTTGGCGCGGCGATGACCACGGCGGCGGTAAGCTGAAATTAGCTGCTGTACACCCATTTGCTTAGGGTTAGCACAGTCAGTTAAATTGCCTGTATTTGCATCAGGCGCTTGAGTGCTAGCTTTGTTAGCCGTTTGGTTGCGGGCAAGCAACAAAAACTGTTCCTTAATAGCGTTGTGCTGTGCATCGTTTGGCGATTTATATTGTTCAAAATACGTTTGCCAATCGGTATCGACGCTATCAGGGTCGTTTAGGTATTGCTCATAAAGAGCTTCTATATAGCTGGCGTTGTCAGCAGCCAGTTCTGTATGTCCTAGGCTTGCGGCTTCTTTAGTTATACTATTCATAATAATCGTCTATTTGATAGATAAATGAATGGAATCGTGCTTATTATTGTGTAATCTGTCGTATGTTAGATATATACATACTTGATGCTATAAAAACTCAATCGTCTTCTATTCAGTACTGTTTTATAAAACCACAGTTATCACTATAAAAGAGTAGTACATTTGCCTGTCATTTTGCTTATGACAGACAGTAATTCTAAATAGTGATAATAAGTGTCATTGCAATACCTATTATTAAAAATACAATTATTTGTGAACGTCCAGTTTTCTTATCCGACTCGTTTCACAACATTAATTTATATATACTGCAATTAGTCATAACCAATTCATTGAAGATAAACATCCAATGAATCGTTCAGCTAGCCTATCACTTGGCTACTCTCGCTGAATCGTATGGTTACTTCCGAGCTATCATTGCTTTTGAGGCAAACATACATTGCTGTATAGAGTAGCATGACAGCGTTTTGCGCCATAGTTTGTTTGTTCAATAATAACTATTTAGGTAATGAATATCTACTATCATTTTAGGTACATTATTTCAGTTTACTGCGTGCCTTATACATCTATTTATCAGTAAAACATAACTGCTGACGACTAAAATTTAGTCATTAAAATGCCTTATCATTACAATGATGCACTATTCTAACATTTAACGTGGTTAATATCTCTTGGTGAATACTTTTTTCTAACACCAATTATATAGATTGCTGACGCATATATCATGTCTTCTTACATACAACCAACGTATTGTTATGTTAGCCCAGTATTACCTTTAACCATGCCATATAATTGTCTCTCTAAGAACTGTCTGGCACTGAAAAAGAATCAAACCATCTCAGAGAGCTTGCTCATAAAAAACACCACCTAATGATTAGGTGGTGTTCTTCGTACGATATCTGCAAAAAAACTAGGCGATTATAAACGATTAACCCGCTTGGTCAATAAGCATATTACGTAAATGACCAATCGCTTTGGTTGGGTTTAAGCCTTTTGGACAAACTGACACACAGTTCATGATACCGCGGCAACGGAATAGGCTAAATGGATCATCTAGACGCGCCAAACGTGCTTGCGTATCACTATCACGGCTATCAGCCACAAAGCGATAAGCATGCAATAGCGCTGATGGACCTAAGAATTTATCAGGGTTCCACCAGAACGATGGGCAGCTGGTTGAACAGCACGCGCATAGAATACATTCGTACAGACCGTTTAGCTTTTCGCGTTGCTCAGGTGATTGCAGACGCTCTGTCGGCGGTGCTGGCTGGTCATTGATTAAGTAAGGATGTACTTTTTCGTATTGCTCATAGAATTGGTTCATATCGACGACCAAATCTCGAACAACTGGTAAACCAGGTAATGGACGTACCGTGACTTTTTCTGGCAGAGTGTTCATGTTAATGAGACACGCTAGACCATTTTTGCCATTGATGTTCATGCCATCAGAGCCACAAATACCTTCACGGCAAGAGCGACGGAAGGTCAGTGTTTCGTCTTCCTTTTTTAGGCGTAATAACACGTCAAGCAACATACGATCTGAGTCTAGCAACTCAATCGTATACGTTTGCATGCGCGGCGCTGCGTCCAGATCAGGATCGTAGCGATAGATTTCGATGGTGCGAGTACCTCGGCTCATAATGCTAAACTCCACACGTAGGTGATGGCGGGCATACAAAGATTGCAGCACATCAGCGCTATTGATTAGTCAATATTGACAATAATTATTAAATATCGACTAATCATATCGTAACGCTGGCATGAGCATGTAGCTGGCGGTCACCTTTTAATAAATGAATAAGGGATAAAACGTTTACGCTGTTCGTACAGCTAAATTGCGCAGTCTAGAATTAATAGACGCGAACTTTCGGTTCGATATAATCAACCGTTAGTGGTACTTTACGAACTGGCTTATAAATGATGCGATTGCCTTCAGAATACCATAAGGTATGCTTCATCCACTCGTGGTCATTACGGCCATTTGGTGCATAATCGTCATCTTCTGGACGGTCATAATCAGATACACTATGCGCGCCGCGGCTTTCATGACGCTTTGCGGCTGATATCATTGTCGCTTTTGCCACTTCATATAAGTTCGCAACTTCGAAAGCTTCAATACGTGCTGTATTAAACACTTGTGATTTATCACCCAAATGGATTTTTTCGATCTTATCGCCCAGCGCTAAAATCTTCTCAACGCCTTCGTCCATCATTGCTTGTGTACGGAATACACTCGCATGTGCCTGCATGGTTGCACGAATCTCATCAGCCACGTCTTGCGCATTGTAGCCTTCGGTAGACTGTTGCAGCTTGTCTAAACGACGCACGGTGAAATCAAGCACGCGTGGATCTAGTGGCTTATAGTTGTGATCAGCATGGTGAAATTCATCAACAATGTGTTTGCCCGCAGCGCGACCAAATACCAATAGATCAAGTAATGAGTTGGTACCTAAACGGTTGGCACCGTGAACACTCACACAAGCACATTCACCAATGGCATAAAGACCCTTAACTACGTTGCCTTTTGCATATAAACCATCTTCATCCGTACCAGCTTCTAGATCAGGGGTAATTACTTGACCATGAATAGTGGTTGGAATACCGCCCATCATATAATGAATGGTTGGGATAACAGGAATTGGCTCTTTGGTGATATCAACGTTAGCGAAGTTTTTACCAATCTCAAAGACTGATGGCAAACGCTTCATAATGGTTTCAACACCCAAATGCGTCATATCCATGACGATATGATCGGCATTAGGACCACAACCACGGCCTTCTTTGATTTCTTGGTCCATCGAGCGTGATACTAGATCACGTGGTGCCAAATCTTTCACGGTTGGTGCATAGCGTTCCATGAAGGCTTCGCCATCTTTATTACGTAAGATAGCGCCTTCACCGCGGCAACCTTCGGTCAATAGTACACCAGCACCATGAACGCCCGTTGGGTGGAACTGCCAGAATTCCATGTCTTGTAATGGGATGCCAGCACGAACTGCCATGCCAATACCGTCACCAGTATTGATATAAGCGTTGGTAGATGCCGCAAAGATACGACCAGCACCACCTGTCGCTAGGACAGTGATTGGTGATTGGAATACGGCAACCGTACCTGTCTCTTGCTCAAGCGCGATAACACCGTTGATGTTGCCAGCTTCGTCTTTGATCAAATCAAGCGCAATCCACTCGATGAAGAACTCAGTGCCTTGCTCTAGATTTTTCTGATATAGCGTATGTAGCAATGCGTGACCTGTACGGTCGGCAGCAGCACAAGCGCGTTGTACGGCTTTTTCGCCATAGTTCGACGTATGACCACCGAATGGGCGCTGATAAATCGTGCCATCTTCGTTACGGTCAAACGGCATGCCCATGTGCTCAAGCTCATAAACTACTTTTGGCGCTTCGCGGCACATGTATTCAATCGCGTCTTGGTCACCCAACCAATCTGACCCTTTAACGGTATCATAAAAGTGGAAATGCCAGTTATCGTTACTCATGTTGCCCAAACTTGCGCCGATACCACCCTGAGCCGCAACGGTGTGCGAACGGGTTGGGAATACTTTGGTCAAAACGGCAACTTTCATGCCCGCTTCTGCCAAATGTAGTGAAGCACGCATACCTGAGCCGCCGCCACCAACGATGACTGCATCGTAGTTTAGGGTCTTAATATTACTAATGGTATTATCTTGTCTAGTTGCCATTACGGTTTTCCTAATGCCTGTTAATGCTTAGAAGTAAATAAAAAGGCTGTCTCAAAATCATCCTATTGCTGGACAAAACACTTTATTGTCTCGCCACTACTTGCAATTATCAAAGTGGATGATGCTAACAACCTTTAACCACCTAATTTGCATATCTATCGTTATATTGGGTTCGCTCACTGACTAAACCATAGCGCACTTACTATATAAGTGACTGACTAAGTCAATGATGTCCAACGCTATGATTGGCTATGACTATTTTTGGCTATAACGGATGACTTTGACATTTGTTATGTCGCGTCCGTTATTGTTCATAGATAAATCAAGGTTATCAATATATATAGTCTGTTCAATATAATGTGGATACAAGGAAAGCTAGTGAAAGCACTACAAATAGTAGACTAATCAAGCCTGACACCGTATCCATATTATAGGGGATTGGCTATAGTTAAACGGCAACAACACCGAAACCAGTACCCCAAAAAATCATAATACCCCAAAATAGAAACACTAAAATAGCGATAATCATCAATGACTGTAGCACTAAGCGTAGACCTGCGGCGCTTGAGCCCAATTTGCCAGTGGTAATATAATCAGTGAACACGGTCCACATACCAACCCAAGCATGGCCAGCTAGTGCAAGTACCGCCACCAAGCTAAATAGACGCATAGGCAAACTGGTCATAAATGATGACCATTCAACGAAAGTAACATCGCCGTGCGTCAAAAAGAAGCCCAGCAATACCACACTATAAACGGCTAAAACGACAGCGCTAATACGCTGGATAATCCAATCGCGTGAGCCTGAACCTGTCAGACCGGTCGCACTTTTGATTCCTGAATCATTTTTTATCATTAGAACATCACCCATACAAATGACGCGACAATTAGAATCGCTGCAATCACAAAACTAACCATAGACGCAGTGCGGCCAGATTTTAGCTCTTCGTTCATGCCCATATCAGCAAATAAGTGCTTGATGCCCATCACAAAGTGATAAGCAATCGCGGCAACAAATATCCATGCTAAAAAGCGCACAAGTACGTTGTCAAATACGGTTTCAAAACTCTCAGCCGAAGCCAATGAGTTCTGTAGTAACCACAGCATGACAGGAATCAATAAAAATAAAATAATGCCAGAGATACGATGCAAGATAGAGGCGATCGCAATCGGTGAGCGATTAACGCTAATCACTTGGCTTAAAGGCAGATCAATAGGTCGGTTGCTTTTCACAGCGGGCATCCTTTTTGCGGTTATACTCCTGTATCTGCTATCAACGCTTGATATCACTGATGTCGATTAAGCATTGAGCAACACACGAGACGAATAAAGTAAGGAAGAGCTAGCTGACTTCGTTTAGTTTGCGCTAAATATGAAGAAAGGATCATGGAGTTCAAAGTATTGATAAATTGTTTAATACCGCTCGTCAAATCGACAGGTCTGTCAAACAACCCATCTATTATACAACAAAGAAAATAAACATGAGTAAGATCGATTAACTAGTCTATTTTTACTGGTCATATCAATAAAAATAACGCTATTCCGTCATCGATATCAATACAGCCCTTTTACTAAAAACTTAAAAATAGAACAGTTAACAAGAACATTCAAACCATGGATCGAAGATATTGTTTATCAAAACGCTGGTGCGTCGTTGCTCTTGTGCTACTCAGCCGAGACCGAGTATGAATAGAAAAACGACACTATATCATGACCACTTATCAATTCGCACAAAGCGAGCGCCAGTTAAGTCCCTACAATTATAAAATGACTGGACGATAATTACAAATTTATCCCCTAAGCAGTAAAAGATAAACGCTGTGTTAACAAATAAACAGACAGAGGACATACGCATTTTTCAAAATTGCACAATTCTGGCGGAATTTTTACCCAACTCAATTCGTCTACTACTCATACTCTGTCTGTTTTTACCCCAAATATTAATAAAATCTGCTACATTATTATCGTAAATTTCTTTAGAAATTATGCGGATAATGTAGCTCTACTTACTGTCATAAAAACAAGCTTTCTAAGCAAAATAACTAATCAGACATATTTTGATACAAAAATTACAGTGAACAAACACGACTAAACCGTGCCAATTGGTGGCATTGATGGTAAAAGTCTTTTCAAATCATAAGGAATTACTGCTAATATACCCTGCGTATTAAATGAGTTAAATGCATTTTGATCATTTGACTACCGATAGCGCGAGGGTGTGCGTCTGTCGTAATTTTATTCTAACAAGCTAAAAACAATGGAGAGCAATTTATGGCTGACACTAATGCCAAACTAACCGTCAATGGTAAAGAATACGAGTTTCCTATTATCGAAGGTACTTTAGGGCGTCCAGTTCTAGATATTGCTGCTCTACAAGAATCAGGATTTTGGTCTTATGACCCTGGTTTTAAAGTAACCGCGCCTGTTGAATCAAAGATTACTTATATTGATGGCGGTAAAGGTGAGCTACTACACCGCGGCTACCCTATCGATCAATTAGCAAACAATGCTGAATATTTAGAAGTGGCTTATGCATTGATTCATGGCGACTTGCCTAATGCTGAGCAAAAAGCAGACTTCTTTGAAAAAATCCGTAAGCATACGGGTGTTCATGATCAATTACGCAAGTTCTTTGAAGGCTTCCGCCGTGACGCACATCCAATGGCTATTATGGTTGGTGTCGTGGGTGCTTTATCCGCGTTTTATCATGAAGCGTTAGACGTCAGTAACGAAGAGCATCGTGAAATCACTGCTATCCGTCTGATTGCTAAGATGCCAACGCTTGCTGCGATGAGTTATAAATACTCGCAAGGCGAACCGTTCATGTATCCACGCAACGACTTTAGCTATGCTGAAAACTTCTTATACATGATGTTTGCCACGCCTGCTGATGTTGACTACAAAACCAACGACGTCATCACTCGCGCCATGGACAAAATCTTTACTTTGCATGCTGACCACGAGCAAAACGCGTCAACGTCTACGGTACGTCTAGCAGGTTCTACTGGCGCAAACCCTTATGCCTGTATCGCTGCTGGTATCGCAGCCCTTTGGGGACCATCACATGGCGGCGCGAACGAAGCCGTGCTTGAGATGTTAGATGAGATCGGTTCTGTAGAAAATGTGCCTGAGTTCATGGAAAAAGTGAAGAGCCGTGAAGTGAAATTGATGGGCTTTGGTCATCGCGTTTATAAAAACTTTGACCCACGCGCACAAGTGATGAAAGAGACTTGTGATGAAGTATTAGGCGCATTGGGTATCAATGATCCTAAGCTTGAGCTTGCCATGGCACTTGAGAAAATCGCCTTAGAAGACCCGTTCTTCGTTGAGCGTAACTTGTATCCAAACGTTGATTTCTACTCTGGCATTATCCTTAAGGCCATCGGTATCCCAACGTCAATGTTTACCGTTATTTTCTCATTGGCTCGCACCTCTGGCTGGATCAGCCATTGGTTAGAGATGCACAGTGCTCCGTTCAAAATCGGTCGTCCGCGCCAGTTATACACTGGTGAAACGCATCGCGACTTCGTTAAAGTTGAAGACCGCAAATAGTCACTTATACTCTAGCTTCTAGAACCATAAAAAATCCCGCCATCGTGCGGGATTTTTTATTTTCTTATTTGTGATTTTAATATCACTGGTTTCAAGCTCAATATCATTGGTTCAAATGCTATCTTAAAAATGGCAGATAGTTGATTCTAAATAAAACCGATACGTTGTACGATAACACACAGCTGATTTATTGAAATTCTTGTAATGTTTGCTCGTACTTGGCAATTTGCTCATCATATCCTTCAATAGTTTCATTAAACTTAGTCATAAGCGCCTCAAATTCTTTTTGTTGATTCAGTTTCATTTGCTGCATATCAATCACTTGCTGAGCTTCTATCTGCTCCCAAACCTGATGCTGAATAATCAAACGTGCTAACGCTGGGCTCTTGGCGCTGAGTCTACCAGCAATTTCTGCATGCTCAAATAACTGCGGAACCAGTGTTGCTATATTGATTAACGTATCGATATCTTCTGCGCTAAGTGGCGTTGTTACAGGCTGATAAAGTGCATCCATCGCTTGCTGATAGCTTTCGATAATTTGATCTTCTGTGAGCATAATAGGCTTACGTGGCACAAGGCTGATGCGCTTTAAAACCGTTAAATCACGCTCACCAACTTTCGTACTGGTATTGATATCAGCCTCAGCGGTCATATCCACCTCACCATCTGTGGTGTCAGCAGATGATAAGCTGCTATCAGCTGTTTCGCTATTATTCTCCATCACGTTGCCAGTATTAGTATCGCTAGCAGCAGTATCACCATTTAGCAGCAATGACTCTTCACTGTCTGAGCTATCAGCGGCTTGGAGGGACTCATACTCTGCTTGTAAACGACGCTGTAGCCTTTGTGCTTGCGCGACATATATAGGCTGAAACTGCTTTATACGAGCAGCAGCAGAATCACTTGGGCGCATAGGCTGACTGTCTTCAGTGCTCGTTTTTTCAACACTCTGACTATCTTCGGGCGCAGGTTGAGTCTCTGCTTGCTGTTGACAGCCATTTAAGAGTAATACGCCACTCAATGTTGCTACCAGCAAGGTTGACGAGTGTTGTAAAATATTGGTTTTTTGATTGATAGAGTCATCAACCACACATTTACTCATTTTATAATTAGTAGACTTTTTTGGCAAAAATTTAAACATAAGGGTATGTGTCCTTGTTAAGGCAAAATAATAAAAACTAAAATTATCATGGCAGTCCATTGCCAATGGATATCACTTCATATGGTCGTCAGACTTTACGATTAAAAACGGAATACAAGTTTCTAACGCTTGACAGTCTTGTCCACGCTGACGACGAATAAAATAATCCTGAACCATACGCGCCTGCTGTTCGATACCGTAGTTAAAAAAGGATTTGCCTGTTTTGAGCACATAATCATAACGGCGATCAATAAGTGCACCGCGCACTACTTTTAAGCCTTGCTGTAATTGCCATACATGGGTCAATTCATGTATCAGCCAGCTTTTTTTACTAAATGACGCATCGCTAAAATCTATTATCCAATCCGCTGGGTTAAAATAAATATTGCCATTAGGACTGACCGCATAATGTTTCAATACCCACCAAGCAGTCTTGAGCTGAACATCATCGAGATCGATACTGTCGCCAAATACTGAACGCGCCAGCGCTATCTCACCTGTAGTAAGCGAACGTGATTGCTGCTTTGCACTGCGATATAAATACCGATCAAACAAACGCTGCAACATCGGTGGAGACATCATGACGGTAATACCTTATGCCTAATGAATGAGTTATCACGAAGTATAGATCGTAAATCACGCATGATAGCTGTGGCCTATCAATGCTGTTGAACCGTTAATAGGGATAAAAGTATAAAAATCAAAGTATTTGGGACATAAGCTGTACACTTAATTGACTTTTATTAACGTAAATCTGCGTTAGCCTATCGTGTATAACACATACCAAATAGCGTCTTTATAAATTAGCCTACTTTTACTGCTGATGTCTAGGGCGTGTTGAACATTCGGCCGTGGCACTGACAGGGAGTATTTTTCAGGCGATTCAACGTTAAAAATAGTAAGTTTAGTCATTCTAAGCGTCTATTTTTAGCTAAGAAGCGTCAAAAAAGAGTCCTGTCCTGTTAGGCTGATACTAAAATGGTCATCAGCAGTGCCGATTTGTGAATGTTCAACACGCCCTAATATTCATTAGTGCGAAAATCATGCCAGACAGATATGTTCGTTTCCCATAGAAATGATGAATGTAATCTAGTGTGTCATTATTTAGATGCAGTAATAAAAACCCATTAATCACTGTCGTTATAAACTCATTGATAGCTGTTTAAATTGATAATAGAGATCTCTATGCCGCCTAATTTTCATGCTGATACACCCCTTGCCCAGCGCATGCGCCCAACGACACTTGATGCCATTATTGGCCAAGAGCACTTGTTAGCAGCAGGTGCACCCTTGCGGCGCTTGGTTGAACAAGGACATCTGCCATCGATTATTTTGCATGGTGAAGCTGGCATCGGCAAAACGACTATTGCCATGCTCTTGGCTGATGCTGTTGGCAGGCCTTTTCATGCGTTGTCTGCTTTGAATACTGGAGTCAAACAGTTACGCGAAGTATTAGATACCAAAGATTCTTTAAACTTTGAATCACCTGTGGTTTTTATTGATGAGATTCACCGCTTCAATAAAGCCCAGCAAGATGCACTACTGGGCGCGGTCGAATCTGGTGATATTACTTTGATTGGTGCCACGACTGAAAACCCTTCCTTTAGTGTCAATAACGCCCTGCTATCACGTTGCCAAGTGTATCGTTTAGAGCCACTGACGCCTGAGCAAATCGGTGCCGTATTGCAAAGGGCAATCTCAGAAGATTCAGTGCTGAAGAGTTTAACGGTTGATTTACAAGCGAAAGATACTATCAGCCAACTGGCGCATGGCGATGCTAGAAAGGCATTAAATTTATTAGAGCTTGCCATTCAAACGGCGGACACGAAGCACTCTCCGCTCATTATTAATGATGAATTGGTCGCTCGTGTCGCCCAAACAGCTCTAGTTCGCTATGACAAAGATGGTGAGCAGCATTATGATATTATCTCGGCGATGATAAAGTCCGTACGTGGCTCAGACCCTGATGCTGCGCTTTATTGGATGGCGCGGATGCTCGTTGGCGGTGAGCCTGCTGATTTTATCGCACGGCGCTTGGTCATCTTGGCCAGTGAAGATATTGGTAATGCCAACCCTAATGCCTTACTGCTTGCCGATGCAGCATTGCGCAGTGTGCAATCAATCGGCATGCCAGAAGCGCGTATTATCTTGGGACAAGTGGTGGTTTATTTGGCAACCAGCGCCAAAAGTAACAGCACTTATAAAGCCATTAACGCTGCCATGGCTTTGGCAGAAAAAGATGCCTCGCCTGTGCCGCTACACCTGCGTAATGGCGTGACCAAACTGATGCGCAATCAAGGCTATGGTCAAGGTTATGCTTATCCACACGATTATCCCAATCACTATTATCCGCAAAGCTATTTGCCAGACAGTCTGGTTGGTACTAGCTTTTATGAATTTGCTGACAACCAGCGCGAGCAACACAGTAAACAGTTTATGGATTGGCTAAAAAGCCAAGCTGCCAGTAACGACTAATGGCTCGCAATATAGTTGAGCCCATTGCTTAATACGTCATTGAATACATGAATCGTCGTGACCATTAGTAATACTTATCGCTATTTTTGACAGACTGGCCCATATAGTTTCGAGATGAAGCAGCACAGTGGGCTGAAAAGCGTTAAAATGTCCTCATATTGATATATAAGCAATGATCAAATAACGTCTACAGTGGATTAATTTGCTTGAGTGCCCTTTGCCTAACCGCAACAGCGCTCTGTAGCATCTACTGCTACAATAGACAGATAACGCTTTATACTCCAAATTAAACCTATCTATAAATAATAAAATATTGAGACTTACTATGAGTTTAAATACGATTCCTGAGATTATCGAAGACATTCGTGCTGGCAAGATGGTCATCTTGATGGATGATGAAGACCGTGAAAATGAAGGCGATATCATTATGGCAGCGACCCATGTGCGCCCTGAAGATATCAATTTTATGATTACTCATGCACGTGGCTTGGTCTGCTTGACCTTGTCACAAGCGCGCTGCCAACAGTTGGCGTTGCCGCTGATGTCTGATCGTAATGAAGCAAAATTTAGCACTAACTTTACTGTCTCTATCGAAGCCGCTGAAGGCGTTACGACTGGTATCTCTGCTGCCGATCGCGCGCGTACCATTCAAGCAGCGGTTTCTGCTTCAGCAAAACCTGAAGACATCGTCCAACCTGGGCATATCTTCCCAATCATGGCACAAAATGGTGGCGTCTTGCACCGCGCTGGCCACACTGAAGCGGGTTGTGACTTAGCACGCCTAGCAGGGCTTGAGCCAGCAGCAGTGATTGTCGAAATCATTAATGCGGATGGCACAATGGCGCGCCGTGATGACCTTGAGATATTTGCCAAAGAGCATGGCATCAAGATGGGTACGATTGCTGATCTCATCAACTACCGTATCGCTAATGAACAAACGGTAGAAGAAATTGAGTCGCGTCCTTTTGAAACGGAATACGGCACCTTTACGCTACATCGCTTCCGCGAATTTGGCGCTGATGAGACTCATTTGGCTTTGGTAAAAGGCGATGTGAGCGCAGGCGTCAGCACTGTCCGTGTCCATGGTTTCCACCCATTACGCGATCTATTTGCGGCCAAAAATGATATGACGGGTCGTAGCGGCTGGAGTGTACGCTCAGCACTAGAGGAAATCAGCAACTCAGATCGCGGCGTACTCGTCTGGATTGGTAGCAATCAGCCAGTAGATTTAGGAGAAGCGTTAGACAAAGCGGCAGACAATGAATCGCTATCGACCATTACCCAGCAGCCATATCGCAGCATTGGGGTTGGCGCACAGATTTTGCGTCATTTAGGCGTGCGTGATATGCGTTTATTATCATCACCCATGAAGTTTTACGCACTATCAGGCTTTGACTTGAACGTGGTTGATTTCGTACATGCACCACAGCAAGACTAGTATTTGATTGACTGGCTGATTCGATATCAGTCACCTACTAAAAGATTAAAAGGGCACGCTAATGTCATGTTAGCGTGCCCTTTTTTCACTTACTCAACAATCAGTGTTAAAGCTTCGGAGTATGATCAACTTTTGCTTCTAATGCTAATAGCCGAGCGCGCTCTTCCTCTGTCCAAGGTAACTTACGCTTTCCATCGCTATCGAGACGTACCACGACTGCCTCAGCCGTCGCAACGATGGCCTCTTGCGCGGTGCTATAGTAGCTATATTCCATCACGATACTCGTATTACCCAAGCGCTGACAGCGTACTCCTAGTAGTAAAGTATCAGGATAAGTCACTGGGCGTAAATACTGGCAGCTCGATTGTGCCAATACCGTCACCATACTGCCATCAAACATGCCTAGCGCCTGCAAATAGCCAATTCGCGCTGACTCAGCGTAACGATAATAAACCACGTTATTTAAATGGTTAAACGCATCCATTTCGCCCCAGTGAATGGGTTGGTGATGAATAACAGGATAATGTGCCAACGCCTCAGGATGAGGATTAACTGAAGTGTCAGGTATTAAATTTGAGGTTTGGTTAAAACTGTCCATAACGTCGCTCTCTTATTTTTGTATTTATAAGGCTATCGATCAACATCCATTGAACCACTAACGCTGAGATTTATCCAAAATCTGAGTGGTTAACAATGGCGTTGGTTTTGGTGCATTGGCAATCAATTTATCTAACCAATCTATGACTTCTACAATATTTGTAGGAGATGATCTGGTTTGTAGGTTCTTGGCGGTAGAGGTTTGTTTTTTGCCTGCGGATGCTGCATCAGAGGTGTTTTCAGTATTAGTCATGGCTGCCTTTGGCGCTGACTCTTCAGGTATGGCAGACTTCGGCACCAAGGTTTTTAGTTGATTTCGTGCTTGACGCAGATAACCAACCAGCTGCTCTTGTTCGCGCATATTGCTGGCTTGACTGGCCAAATTCAAGGTCATAATTACTTCGTGAATGGTCAATTGTTTGCGCGTAAGGTTCATATTATTATCGGTGCTATTGTTCTGCGTGGCCTCGCTACTCACACGCTCATAGCGGTGCAAAAACTCTTGAATATTTTGAATGGCGAGGTTTTGTAGCTGCCAAGGACTGGGCTGCGCGCTGCTTGCCTGCAAACGTTCAATATCTTTCATCAAGCTTTGTTTGATCACAACCGTTAGCGCTGGAGCAATCTCATTGCTGCTTTGCGAAAGCTGCCAATGTAGACCACGCAACAAATCAATCGCCGCACTGTCGTTATTGTCTGCTAATAATCTATCAGCGGCTTGTATTTGAATACGCAATAAATCTAACTGGTTTTGCGCTTGGCTACTGGCGGCAGATCGAGGCTCTGGCAACGTCTGTTGACTCATCGCAAATAGACGGTCATCCATCTCATTCAGACGGCTGACGACTTGCTCGTTGCTTTGCAAACGCTCATTAACGCTATGCTGGAAGCGCTGCTGGCTGATATAGAGCCATAATAAAGCGGCGATAAGCAACAAGATAACCAGCCACTGCAGGCGCAACAAAAACATATTTGCTTGTCGGCGCTGCTGAGTAGCAGAAGGTTCCTGAGATAACGATTCAGAATTGATTGACATAAGGCAGCACCGTTATTTTGGTTAAAACAGGTTTAAAGCGAATAAATAAAAAGTGAAACATAATAAGGTAAGGACAGGTCATCGGTTGACATAGTGATACATTCAACAGGCTTTAGCATGAATAGCAGCGAGAATGGTTGCTGGTGCCAAATCTTCCACACGCCAATAGCTTAACTGCTGCTCAGCGACCATGTTGGCTAAACGCTCACCCAGCACCACATAAGCAAAGTCTGACAATTCATAGGGCAAAATAGCGGGGATTTCTCTGACTGTTTCTTGCTCTAATGCCTTTTCTGCTACAGCCCGAACAATGCTTTCCCAATGCTCAAAGGCTGTACCGCTACTGACGACCACGATTGGCTTTGGCTGACTAGCTGATGTATCTTTCTTGCCATTACGAGCTAAAAATCCTTGTAGCCACTGCTCATATTGAGCCATCGCATCGACTGGCATTATACGCTCATACCAAGCAATACTATCGATATGCACACCGCGTGCCAGCAACGTATCGACCAATAGTCGCCTGCCACCCAATCCACGCCACACGAGCAACTTGTCGCCTGCTTGCAAACGCTCAATCTCAGGCATCGCTAGCATACCTTCGTTATTAGCAATGTGAGGCTGCAGAACTTGGTAATCCGACGCCTCGATTCTGGCATTATTTAGTACCGACGCGGTCGCTTCACCGACGGCAATCAAGTAGCTCGGAGCTTGCAGAGCTTTAATTTCTATATCTTTTCGCTCATCATCATTGTCATTATTTTGAGCTTGACGCTCACGTTCAAGCGCTTGCCAAACGGCCAATCCTGAAGCGGCGGCCGTTGGGCTAACGATAACAAGCGCCTTATAATCACCTGCTAGCCACTGGCGCATCAGCGTCATGTCTTGCTCAGTCGTTGGGCGCGATTGTAACGTCAACATCGGTATCTCTACCACCGTCAGCCCTGCTGCTTGCAGATGATCGGTCAATGCAGCGGCACGCTCTACTGGGCGAGTATTGATGACTACTTGCGCTAGTGATGACTCATTATTTGATTGACTGTTAGCAATACGCTGGGCGTGATTTAATATTGATGACATAGACGTACCATGACAAAAGGCTAGTAGAATTGGCTTAACCATAGCCCTAGCATCAACAATACTGGGGCTATGACTAAGATAATCAAAATACTGACGTGTTATTCAGGATGATAAATCGCGGATAAGATATCACCCGCGCCATCGGCAAGCAGTATATTGGCAACATCAATACCAAGCTGATTGGCCTGTACTTCTTGCTCGGCTTGTGTGCCGATCAACGTGACGCGTTTTTCTGCTTTTAGCAGCGCGCTGCCATCAGCTTGGCCCACTCGACCACGTAGCCACAACACATTGCCGTTGTCGTTATTGCCATTGTCGCCGTTATCATCATTATTGCTGCTTGTTTCATCCGCCATTTGTAGCACGGCATAAGCAGCAATAGGTACTTGGCAGCCACCATCTAAGTGACGGTTTAGCGCGCGCTCAGCAATAAGGCGAATACGCGCTTTATCGTCATTCAGTGGTGCCAATAATTTTAACACCTCATCATCACCTTCACGGCATTCGATCGCCAAGGCGCCTTGACCAACCGCAGGCAAGCAAGCATTGATATCAAGCTCGCCGCGTATACGCTCATCCAGCTCGATACGCTGCAAGCCACTGGTCGCTAAAATAATTGCATCATACTCGCCAGCATCTAGCTTGCCCAGACGTGTACCGACGTTACCGCGTAAGGTTTTGATTTGTAGGTCTGGGCGATAGGCTTTAAGCTGACACTGACGACGCAAACTTGACGTGCCAACGACTGCCCCTTGTGGCAATTCATCAATACTATTATAGGTATTAGAAACGAAAGCATCGGTCGGTGAGGCGCGTTTGCAATAGACACCCAGCATCAAGCCTTCTGGAAGCTGCATCGGCACGTCCTTTAATGAATGCACCGCGATGTCCGCTTGTTTGTCATATAGCGCTTGCTCAAGCTCTTTGACAAACAAACCTTTACCGCCAATTTTAGCCAAAGGGGTGTCCAAAATCTTGTCACCCTTAGTGACAATTTTTAGCAAGTTAATCGTCATCTCAGGATACAGCTCTAGCAGACGAGCACGGATATGCTCAGCTTGCCATAGTGCCAAAGGGCTCTGACGCGTGGCTATGTTCAAGGTAGTCAAAGCAGGTTGCTGCGGATTGCTCATAAAGGGCCTCAATAAATTCGATACTGTTCACGTCAGTACTATGCATGTCAGTATTAAGCAATACTGCAAATTTTCCACAAAAAATGGGCAATATAAACCATATATAGTCAATGCTGACGCAAAAAAATACCCCTATTTAAGCATAAATAAGGGTTTGATGATATGGGATGATTATTTCACTATTAAAACAGTAAGTTACATGCTTTGAATCTTGTCACGCAACGCTGGTAAGTGACGACGGCTAACTGCTAGCGTCTCATCAATGCCTTTAAAGCGTATCTGATATTGTCCTGCATCCAACGTTTCTAAAAAGTCCAAAAAGCTAAGATTGATGATGGCATTGCGGTGCACCCGAAAGAGCCGATCGTCAAACTCTTGCTCAAGCTCTTTTAACGTTTCATCAATCAGTACAATGCCATCTTTATGACGGACTTTGACGTACTTTTGATCGGCTGTAAAATAGTAGATATCTTTGAGCTTGATTAGCTCAACACCTCGGTGGGTACGAGCAGCGATATGCTCACGTACTGGCCGCGCTGTTGGGTCTTCAAGTTTACGAATCTCATTTAACTGCGCCGCGTTTAAATTTTTCGCTTTATCTAGTGACTCTAGCAACTCGTCTTTATTAGCCGGCTTTAATAAATAACCAATCGCATTGGCTTTTAGCGCGGCAATGGCATAATGGTCGTAAGCGGTGACAAATATAATAGCGGGCGGATGCTCAAGCTTAGCAAGCTCTTGAGCGCAGTGCACCCCATCCATCTCAGGCATACGAATATCTAATAATATGATATCTGGCTGCTGAGTTTTGACCGCGATAATAGCTGCTGCACCCGTGGTTGCTTGGGCAACTACCTGATGACCTGACTCCTGTACAATTCTAACCAAACGCTCACGTGCTAGTGGCTCATCATCACAAACTACGATACGCATGCAAACTCCCATCCCAGGATAAACTTAGTTTTTTTTCAATGGCCTTACAAACATATTAGCACTCATTACCAATCACTTAGCATAAAAACATTTAATTATTTCATAGAACAATAGCTGACTATATTAATGCTGATAGCCGCCAATATTGCCCAACTATTAACAGATTTCATGTGAGCCACTATTCTGAATTGAATTTTATTGCGGCTCATTTATCGATAATACTTTTCATGGTGAATCATGGCTAAGTACAAAGTAAAACAACTTGTTAGCTATAGAAAATGGTGCAATAACTATGCCAAACCTATTGATTTAACAATAAAATAAAAGATTATGCCTCAAAAAAAGCGGTCATAAACTAACATCTTGAAGAGGATAGTCGATGACAGTAATAATCTGGCTACTGGTAACGGTATTTTTAATATCTGCACTTTGACCAAAATAAGCCCGTAAACGGTCTGCTTGAATATAAAAATTCATGTGTTGACGTAAATCATGATCAATAATGAACGTTTTTTTAGGAAGCTCGACACTAATCATAATTGCAACCCGATGCTGCTGCCAAGTGACTTTAATATTGATATAAATGGTTTCAGTGGTCATTTCCACCACATTCAGCAGCATTTTTTCTAGCACGCTCTGTAAGGTCAAGGCGGTGATGACCATGTCATACATGACATCTTCGTCAGGTAATTGCCAACTCACTTCGAGCTTATCCGCTAAACGGCTAGACTCAATCGCTAGATAATGCTCACAAAGAGCGATCTCTTCTTCAAAGCTAATCTCTCGCGCCCCATTAAAACTGGCACGGAATAATGCAGAAACGTGCTGTAATAAAGCGGAAGCTCTTGCTGGATTGGATTCTATCAATGACACTAGGGTGTTAACGGTATTAAAGAAAAAATGCGGAGCAATTCTTGCTTTGATCACATCGTTTTGTGCACTCAATTTATGCTCAAACGATTGTTTGAGCGCATTCGTCTCACGATAACGGCGTAAAAAATACAGCAAGAACACCAAGGAAAAGCCACCACTAATCACCGCATCAAACAATATATTTAAAATAAAAGTCTGACGATCATATTCAAACCAACCAATATTAATCATCACCAGCATGACTAGAACCATAGATATTGTAGATGCCACCATGATTAAGGCAAGCACATACATGCTGACTCTAGGTATGCTCATGCCTTTAAAAATAGGCCGCAAATAATCAATGAGATATAAAGAAGGAATAATGCTCAAGGTGTTTTGCAGGACTCTGCTAAACAGCTGAATCAAAAAGTCTGACCACGTGGCAATGTCATAGCGATTCGTCACCGTGACGAATAGCGACCAAAAAAAGAGATAAATGAACCACTGCCAAGGCTTCATGACCTCCATGAGCTTGGGAATAAAAAACTCTAAGCGCTCCGCTAGTAAGGCAACCTCATCCTTTGCTATACTTGAGTTCTTATTCTCTTGACTTGTCTTGTACCGATATGAACGCCAATTCTTCAAACCCTAGTAATCCCGAATCAAGTGTAAATTCATCTGTCTCTGATTCTAGCACAGATGCTTCTATAACAAATAACACGACACAAAACAGCCCTGCAAGCAGTCAGGGTCAGCAGATGTGGGGCGGACGCTTCAGTGAAGCGACGGACAGTTTTGTCGCCGCCTTCACCGCCTCTGTCGGCTTCGACCAACGCTTTGCGCGTCACGATATTCAAGGCTCAATCGCCCACGCGACTATGCTTAAAGAATGTGACATTTTAACTGCTGATGAAGTTGCGACCATTGTCGATGGTCTTCAGCAGGTACTGCGCGAGATTGAAGCAGGCGAGTTTAACTGGTCAATCGCTCTCGAAGACGTGCACATGAACGTCGAATCACGCCTGACTGATATCGTCGGTGCGGTTGGCAAAAAACTGCATACAGGTCGTAGCCGTAATGATCAAGTTGCCACCGATATTCGTTTATGGCTGCGTGAAGAAGTCGATAATATCATCGCCTTATTAGTACGCTTACAAAGCGGATTGCTTGATTTGGCTGAGCAACATACTGACACTATTATGCCCGGTTTTACACACTTACAAACAGCCCAGCCCGTGAGCTTTGGTCATCATGTGATGGCGTGGTTTGAGATGTTATATCGCGATACCGAGCGTTTAGTGGATGCCCGTCGCCGTATCAATCAGATGCCACTTGGTAGTGCTGCTCTGGCTGGAACAACGTTCCCAATCGATCGTACGATTACTGCCGAGTTGCTGGGTTTTGAAGGTATTTGCCAAAACTCGCTCGATGCCGTCTCAGATCGTGACTTTGCGATTGAATTCACCTCAGCTGCTTCTATCTTGATGATGCATATGTCACGCATGAGTGAAGAGATTATTCTTTGGATGTCAGCGCAGTTTAACTTTGTGCAGATTCCAGATCGCTTTTGTACCGGCTCATCTATCATGCCGCAAAAGAAAAATCCTGATGTACCAGAGTTGGTTCGCGGTAAAGCAGCACGTGTCTTTGGTCAGTTAATGACGCTATTAAGCCTAATGAAGAGTCAACCACTGGCTTATAACAAAGACAACCAAGAAGACAAAGAGCCGCTCTTTGATTGCGTTGATACTTTGACAGGTTCGCTATTGGCGTTTGCTGATATGCTACCTAATATCACCCCAAATAAAGAAAACATGCGTGCTGCCACCATGAAAGGCTATGCCACTGCAACAGACTTAGCAGATTATTTGGTACGCCAAGGCGTTGCTTTCCGTGATGCCCATGAAGTGGTCGGTAACGCTGTCGCCTTAGGTATTAAAGAAGGCGTTGATTTGAGTGATTTATCACTGGCGCAATTACAGCAATTTAGCGATGCGATTGGTGATGATGTCTTTGAGTATCTAACTTTAGAAGGTTCATTGGCAGCTCGTGACCATTTGGGTGGCACTGCGCCAAACCAAGTTAAGAAAGCTGTGGTCAATGGTCGCGCTCGCTTAAAAGCCTTTGCCTAATCAGACCATTTTAAGTAAAAGCTAACGTACCGCGATATATCTAATACCCGCTATTGATGCGGGTGTTTTTTATTTGTCTTATCCTCTCTTATCATTTACCACTTATCGCTTCTAAACTATCGTTACATCTAGAAATATCGAAACAAAGAATATGATTGGAAGCACGACACATCATAGATTGAACAGCCCTGACACCGTAGCTGGTTGATATAGGATTGACTATAGCGAATTGATAGAGGTTTGACGATATATACTAGATACCCTTTGCTAAATTGACCCAGACCGTTATCATAGTCTCATATGACTATTTGATTTGACCACTTAATATAATAAATAAGGAACGCCTTATGACTGAGACTTTTAATCCTCAAGCCAATACCGTATTTTGCCGCAAATATAAGCAAGAATTGCCAAAAATGCCGCATCCACCTTTTCCTAATAAAAAAGGTCAAGAGCTCCAAGAGACCGTATCTGAAAAAGCATGGAAAGAATGGCTTGAGCATCAAACGATGCTTATTAACGAAAACCATTTGAGCATGATGGATCCTGCCGCCAAGAAGTTCTTAACGGAGCAGCGCGATAAATTTTTGGACAATGAAGATTATGAGCGGGCTCAAGGCTGGACACCAGAAAGCTAATTTCGCCTTGCTTTGTGATAGCCGTAAAAAAACGCGCTCAATATAGCGCGTTTTTTGCTGTTTATAAGCAATTAGTATTTATTATCAGTCGTCATCACTATCTAATAAATCAGTAACCGACATAGCACTAACCTGGCGGGCAGCTAAGCGATCATTGGCTTCTTGTACCGCTTTTTCGACCATGGCGTAGTCTGAATGACGTACGTCTTGACCGCTAATATAGTTAATCACTAGCTCTGCTACGTTTTGCGCATGATCGCCGATACGTTCAAGCGAGCGCAAAATCCACATGATATTGATTACCTTTGAGACTTGTCTTGAGTCTTCCATGATATATGTCATTAAAGCACGAATAGCAGATTGGTATTCGTTATTGACCACACTGTCATTGCGCATGACTTCAAATGCTTGCTCAGCATTCGATTGGCTAAAGGCTTCTAATGCGTTGTTGAGCATCAACCTTACCTGATTACTCAAGTGTTGCACTTCAGCATAGCCGTATGCCGATTTGCCTTGTGCCGCGAGCTTGCTTGCCATTTTCGCGATTTTTACCGCTTCATCGCCGATACGTTCTAAATCCACCACACCTTTACTAATCGACATCACCAAACGCAAATCACTGGCCGCTGGCTGACGCTTGGCAACCAATAACAAGATATGCTCATCGAGCTCAACTTCCATTCGATTGATATCGAAGTCCATCTCGATGACCTCTTGCGCCAGTGTCTCATCTTTGTCAATGAGTGCATGGATGGCTTTGGCCACTTGGTTGGCAGCACTATCACCCATGTATAAAAATAAACGGATGGCCTCATCAAGATCTTGGTCAAAACTTTTGGAGATATGCTTATCACTTTGCATAAGAGGTATTCCTTGAAATCCATATTTTAGTAGCGCGGTATACTGGTTAAGTGAAACAACCCAGCTCATAGCATGTTATGGAGCACTCTGTGTTAGACCCAACTTCAGTATCAACTCTTCAATATCTACCCTTCGGCATTAACCCATCAATATTAACCGTAGCGACCAGTAATGTAATCTTCCGTCGCTGTTTGGGCAGGCTTAGTAAATATCTGATCGGTCTCGCCCATCTCGATCATATCGCCCAGATACATATAGACGGTATAGTCTGATACCCGCGCCGCTTGTTGCATGTTGTGGGTAACGATGGCGATGGTATAGTCATTTTTGAGATCTTCTATCAGATCTTCGATAGCGCCCGTCGAGATAGGGTCAAGTGCAGAGGTTGGCTCATCGAGTAACAATACTTCAGGCTTGGTCGCGACACTACGGGCGATACACAGACGCTGCTGCTGACCACCTGATAATGACAGGCCTGATGCTTTTAGTTTGTCTTTCACTTCTGGCCACAATGCTGATTTTTTTAGTGCCCACTCCACACGCTCATCCACTTCGCTTTTGCTGAGCTTCTCATAGAGTTTGACGCCAAAGGCGACATTGTCATAAATAGACATTGGAAACGGTGTTGGTTTCTGAAAAACCATTCCGACTTGCGCGCGTAGCAAGTTGACATCGACGTCTTTGCCCAAGATATTGTTGCCATCAAGGTTGATGATGCCTTCTGCACGCATACCTGGATATAGATCATACATACGGTTAAATGTACGTAGCAGTGTCGACTTACCACAACCTGAAGGACCAATAAAGGCGGTCACTTTCTTTTCTGCGATATCAATATTGATATTTTTCAATGCTTGAAAATCATCGTAATAAAAGTTTAGGTCGCGGACTTCCATTTTTGCTTTAGGCATGTTTTGGGGAATATCATGAAGGGTTTGTTTATTGAAGTCAGCAGTATTTGGTTGCTGTGATTGCGCACCATTATTAGACATGGTTCTATTTAATAGGCTGTCTGTTGCGGTATTAAAGCGATCAGCAGTCGTTTCTGTGCGGACCTTGCTTGCGACATCATTCATAATATTATCCAACCTAGCTTAGTGTATTTCATATAAGTATAAGTAAATGCTTGGTATCTGTGCAGCGATATCGGTCTTTATTTGACCTGACCTCGATTGCCAATAAATCTTGCCAGAATATTCAATACCAAGACAGATGCTGTAATCAGCAGCGCCGCTGCCCACGCTAACGTATGCCAGTTATCATAAGGACTCATCGCAAACTGATAAATAGTATTGGGTAAGTTGGCAATCGGCTGACCCATATCGGTACTGAAGTACTGGTTGTTGAGCGCCGTAAACAGCAACGGTGCTGTTTCACCAGTAATTCGAGCAAATGCCAATAACACCCCTGTCGTCAATCCCGCTTTGGCGGCTTTGACCGTCACTTGCGTGACCATTTTCCACTTAGGTGTACCAAGTGCATAAGCAGCTTCACGCAAGCTATTAGGCACCAGATTCAGCATGTTTTCAGTCGTACGCACGACGACTGGGATGACAATCAATGCCAATGCCAATGCGCCTGCCCAACCAGAGAAACTTTCGCCTTTTACCATTAAAGCATATATAAACAGACCAATGACAATTGATGGTGCTGATAACAAGATATCGTTCAAAAAACGGGTCACTTTGCCAAGCATACTGCCTTTAGAAAATTCAGATAAATAAATACCGGTCATAAGGCCAATAGGCGCCCCAATAAACAATCCTGAAAATGCCAACATCACCGAACCAACGATCGCATTGCGTAAACCACCTGGGCTCATAGGCGGCGGTGTATCAGCGGTAAAGATTGGCAACTCCACCATCCCTTGAAAGCCTTCAACAAACAAAGTCACCAAAATCCATGACAACCAAAACAAGCCAAAAACCATCGCTGACAGGGCAAAGCCCAAACCCAGCTTGTTGGTCCAGCGACGCTTGTTGTATAGGCTTTTGTTATAACGCCCAGCACTGCTTGGCTTCGTAGACATTGGCGCATTCATCACATTGTTCGCAGGCATACTATTTATTTCCCGTATCTTTTATCAATATCTATCAAGGTCTAATAAGTCCTTCTCAGACTTATCGGTTACCTGCTTTGTGATCCATGCGCATGAGCATTAGTTTGGCCAAAGACAGCACGATGAAGGTGATGACAAACAAGATTAAGCCTAGATGTAGTAAAGATGCCAAATGCAGCTCGCTCGATGCTTCGGCAAACTCATTGGCCAATGCCGAGGTAATGGTCACACCCGAAGTAAATAGGCTTGGACTGATATTGAACGCATTACCGATTAAGAAGGTCACTGCCATGGTCTCACCCAGCGCACGACCAAGACCTAAGATCACACCGCCAACGACACCAGCTTTGGTATAAGGCAGGATGATCTTGAACATAACTTCCCACGTCGTCGCACCCATACCATAGGCGGATTCTTTAAGCAGATCTGGCACAACCGCAAAGACATCACGCATGGTGGCCGCGATAAAAGGAATAATCATGATGGCAAGTACCAAAGACGCTGTGAACATCCCTAGCCCCATGGGCGCGCCTGTAAAAAGCTTACCGATGATAGGTAAAGGGCCAATATTCTCAATAAACCATGGCTGAATGTGCTCACCAAAGAAAGGCGCAAATACGAACAAACCCCACATACCATAAATGATAGAAGGAATACCCGCCAATAGTTCAATGGCAATGCCAAGCGGTTTTTTAAGGAACTTAGGGCACATTTCAGTCAAAAATATCGCGATACCAAAACTAACTGGCACTGCGATAGCAATGGCGATAAATGACGTCACTAAGGTGCCATAAATAGGTGCTAATGCACCATACTCATTGGCGACCGTATCCCAATTATTACTGGTATAAAACCCCAGACCAAACGTTTGAATGCTCGGCCATGCCCCAACAATAAGAGACACCAAAATGCCCCCTAAAGATAGGAGGACGAGTATGGCAAACGCTTTGGTAGAGTTGACAAATAAAGCGTCGTAACGTTTTTGTTTAGCCAGTTGGGACCTTAAGTCTGTCATAAGTGTCTCAGCATTGAATGGGTGAATTCAAAAAACCAGAATGTTTATTTCGTTTTATGACAGCAAACGCAACTTGTATCATTACTAATGGTTATCGTGAAATAGAGCAATTAGTTTTTTGGTCAAATTTGCTGTGATAAAACCTCTCAAACCACTACCGGAGAATAGTGGCTTAAGAGGAAATTAAAAAGATTGAGAAACAACAGCTAGCATAGATAGATTACTGAGCAGGCTTATAAACTGGCTGTCCATCACTACCTTTTACGTCGTTCCATTTTGCTTTAAATAAGGCTACTGCCGTATCAGAGAATGGGACATAGTCTAGCGCCATGGCATCATCATCACCTTGGGTATAAGCCCAATCAAAGAAGTTCAATACACCAGCGACTTGCTGAGGATTCTCTGGTTGTTTATGGACTAAGATGAAAGTAGCAGCAGCGATAGGCCATGCTTGATCCGTCTCAGAGTTAGTGATGACTTTATAAAAGCCTTCTTGTTGTGACCAGTCGATATCACCAGCTGCTGCAAATGTCTCAGCAGATGGCTGAACAACGTTGCCCGCTGCGTTTTTCAATGCCGTATGTGACATATTGTTTTGCTTAGCGTACGCATACTCAACATAGCCGATAGAGTTTTTCATACGGTTGACGTAGCTTGAAACGCCTTCGTTACCTTTACCACCTGCACCAGTCGCAGACGTTGGCCACTTAACGGTTTTATCAACGCCAACAGTGTCTTTCCAATCTGGTGAAACCTTGGCAAGATAATCCGTGAAGTTAAACGTCGTACCTGAACCATCTGAGCGGAATACGGTAGTAATAGCAGCATCAGGTAAGGTTAAGTCTGGGTTCATGGCTTTGATCGCAGGATCATTCCAGTTACTGATTTTACCCAGATAGATGTCTGCTAACATTGCACCGTCTAATTTCAACGCGCCCGGCTCGACACCGTCAATGTTGACGATTGGAACAACGCCGCCGATGACCGTCGGAAACTGAATCAAGCCCGCTTCGTCTAGCTCTTCAGGCGTCATCGGTGCATCAGAAGCACCAAAGTCGACTGTCTTTGATTGAATCTGTTTGATACCACCAGAAGAACCAATCGACTGGTAATTGACTTGGCCACCGGTAGCAGCGTTATAGTCGTAAGACCATTTGGCATAGATAGGCTGCGGGAACGATGCACCTGCACCCGTGATATTCATTGCGATATTTTCAGCAGATTTGAAACCGGTGTCAGCAGAAGGCGTTGCCTGATTCTGAGTGGTTGTTTCAGCCGTGGTAGCGGCACTACTGCTAGTATCAGCAGCTGGCTCTGTCGTTTCAGTCGATTTATTACATGCCGTAAGCATTAATGTACAACTAACGGCCACTGCTAATAACGAATAACGCATGTAGGACTCCTAAAGTTTAACAACGATACAAAAAGTATTTGTTTGTGATATGCGTGCTATCTTGCCAAATCTTTATGACAGTTTAATGACAACCTCTGGAATCTTTCATTCGCTTTACATAATATTTAGATAAGTATTCTAAAACCCAGTAATATCAAGTGATTTCAATCACTGGTACTCCAAAGTCGTTCACATAAATATATCGAACATCAAACTCAACGCCTGATATTTTCATCTAAATATCATTAGCCCTCATTGCAGAACTTTGTTAGTATTGAGTTGATTTACAACACTGACAGACTCGGGGTGCGGTGTATTATTGGCTCGCTTTACTAAACTTGCTTTATTAAAGTAGTCGCCTTTATACATTCGCTGAGAGATCACCCGCCGAACCTGATGCGGTTAGTACCGACGCAGGGAAGTCTTAAGCACTTTGTTATTTATGGCAAAGGACGTGCAGAAATGCCTTTTTTATCCTCATTACTATCTTAATATGCGTGATGTACTATTAAGTAGTGAAGACTGATATAAAGCTGCGTCCAACGTTTGATGAGCATCATCCGCGACTATATTTTTTGGTCGTAGGCTGATGCTCATGAGCTGAATTTGTCTGGATCACAGATGCTACCCCCGCAGCTACTGGCGGTGTTGCTTTTATTCAAAAACCAACACGCTAGGACAGCATATGACAACTTTATTAGCCACTTCTCCTTCTCAAAAACCTTCTAAGACAGATGCGTTAAAAACCCCTGCTCACCGCAGTGCCAGTGATGCGCGCTTTGAAGAAGACGCTCGCGACTTACACCGCATTCTCCCCGCCTCCCGTAAAGTCTATATCGAAGGCTCACGTCCTGATATTCAAGTACCCATGCGTGAAATCACTCTTGACCCTACTCCTATACAAGGCGTTCCTGAGAGCGAATGGGAGCAAAATCCGCCGTTTTATGTTTATGACACCTCTGGCGTTTATACAGACCCCAACGTCGAGATTGATTTGACAAAAGGCTTACCAAAGCTGCGTGAAGGTTGGATAAATGAGCGTGGCGATACGGAACAGTTAGCAGGATTATCAAGCGATTATGGGCTAGCACGTGCCCGTGATATCAGTACCGCTAATCTGCGCTTTGCCCATATCGACAAACCTCGCCGTGCTAAAACTGTTGATGGGAAGGTAGGTAACGTCACCCAATTGCACTATGCCCGACAAGGTATTATCACCCCAGAAATGGAATACATCGCCATTCGCGAAACGCAAAAGCAGCATGAGCTGACCGATATGCGTCAACACGATGGTGAAAACTTTGGTGCTAATACGCCGACGGTTATCACTCCTGAGTTTGTCCGTGATGAAGTAGCTGCTGGGCGAGCGATTATTCCCAATAACATTAACCATCCAGAATCTGAGCCAATGATTATTGGGCGCAATTTCTTGGTGAAAATCAACGCAAATATTGGTAACTCAGCGCTCGGCTCTTCTATTGATGAAGAAGTGTCTAAAATGACGTGGGCCACGCGTTGGGGTGCGGATAACATCATGGATTTGTCGACTGGCAATCATATTCACGAAACCCGCGAATGGCTGATTCGTAACTCGCCAGTACCAATTGGTACCGTCCCTATTTATCAGGCACTCGAAAAAATCGATGGCGTGGCAGAAGATTTAACGTGGGAAATCTTTCGTGATACCTTGATTGAGCAAGCCGAACAAGGTGTTGATTACTTCACTATTCATGCTGGCGTACTACTACGCTATGTGCCGCTGACTGCCGGACGCTTAACCGGTATCGTCTCGCGTGGTGGCTCCATTATGGCGCAGTGGTGCATGTTTCATAATAAAGAGAGCTTTTTATATACCCATTTTGAAGACATTTGCGAGATTATGAAGCAGTACGATGTGGCGTTTAGCTTGGGTGATGGCTTACGTCCAGGCTGCTTGCAAGATGCTAATGATGAGGCACAATTTGGTGAATTGCGTACCCTTGGCGAGTTGACTAAAATCGCATGGAAGCATGACGTGCAGGTCATGATTGAAGGTCCGGGACACGTGGCGATGAACCGAATTAAAGAAAATATGGATTTACAACTTGAACTGTGTGCCGACGCGCCATTTTATACGTTAGGACCACTAACAACCGACATCGCACCTGGTTACGATCACATCACCAGTGCGATTGGTGCGGCGATGATTGGCTGGTTTGGTACTGCTATGCTCTGCTATGTGACCCCAAAAGAGCATTTAGGTCTACCTAATAAAAAAGATGTTAAAGACGGTATCATCACTTATAAAATCGCAGCCCACGCGGCTGATTTGGCTAAAGGTCATCCAGGGGCACAATCTCGTGATAATGCGTTATCCAAAGCCCGTTTTGAATTCCGCTGGGACGATCAATTTAATCTGGCGCTTGACCCAGATACCGCCCGTGAATTTCATGATGAAACCTTACCAAAAGACGCGCATAAGACGGCGCACTTTTGCTCTATGTGTGGACCGAAATTCTGCTCAATGAAGATCACTCAAAACGTGCGAGATTATGCGGCAGGACTAGATAAAGATGCCGCTGATAAAAAGGTAACCCCGAAATCGGGTGATACAACCAATGTAGGTCATGTTATTAAAGAGTTTTAGCGCTTTACTTACTGAAAACTGGCTAACTTAAAAAGCTTGAATCCATCCACTGGGTTCAAGCTTTTTTTGTACCTACTTGTGAGGGTTGTAAAAAAACCCATTTCAAATAAGAATCGCATAACTTCATAATGAGTAGATAAAAAGGCAAAGTCAGCGGATAGCCGAAGACAACAATCAAAAATGTATAACCATGATACCTGCTAGCATGCTCGCCTAGTAACCAGTCTATAAGGTAAATTTTATAGAAAACTATCATCAGTGCTATGAAAGGTACAATTAACACTCCCAACCAAAGGATTATTTTTGCTTTTTTAGAACGCCTTTTATGACTCACACGCATCAAACGGTAATGAATAAAACCCAGTAACATTATTGATGCTATGAATACTACCCTACCATTTAAATCAATTAACCATTGCGCCAAAGAACTTGGTGGCTGTTGGTATGATATTTCCATAACATCTTTAGGAATATGATCAAAGACCCACTTCGAATCAGCTTGTATCGCTCCACTTAAAGGCTCACCAAGATTTGTCTTTAAATATTGTGGTTCATCGGCAATCTTTAAATTAACAGTTAGGTTACCGAAACTTTTCCAAGTTTTGGCAGGCTTTAATGAATATTGATAAATATAGTAGTTGGTCCAATAACTGCGATCTATGGTCGGATAGGCAGAATATTGAACGTTAATGACATGACTGCCTTCGCCTAAGTTTATTTCAAAATATTTAGCGCTATTATTGAACTGTACAGCGGTATCCGTTTCCGGATCATAATAAGCGGGCAATGATTTTGACTGACTTTCATAGTCATAATTTATAAGTACTGGTACCGTTTGCCCATCCACTTCAACTATAAAGCTTTTGTCGGTCTCATCACCTACACGATCAAATACTTCAAAAACCAAAGGTATTCGATAGCCCTCTTCAGCGCTATAAATTTCGTAAGTGACATCATAGTTAGCTTGATTAAAATCTTTATCAATATTGATGTCTATGGTTTCAGATAGTATATCAATATCTTTGCTTGAATATGCCGTACTGACAGTGGTACCGTCGATAGTAGGTGATGCCATATTGGCATAGCTAAAAATGCTGGCACTCAGTAAAAACAACCCTAAAGTAATAAAGCGAAACACAACCTCTCCAGAAACGATAAAAACAAACACAAGTTTAATAAATATCTACTGTGAATGCCATTAAAAAAATCCCAGCAAACCTAAAGTCAGCTGGGATTCAAAATCAACTATAAAGGTTTAAGGCTTTAAACCTTCGACGCCTCATAAATCTCTTCGATAGACGTGTTGATAGTATTAGCAAACTCATCATCACTTTGCTGCTTACTTAGCCCTTCAGTAAAGGCCCGTGAAAAGCTAGCAATCATACCTGGATTTTGCTTGAGCTTAGCACAAGCATCGCCACGGCTGTAGCCGCCCGATAACGCCACGACTTTTAATACTTTTGGATGATCAATCAGCTCTTGGTAAAAACCCGCTTCTTCAGGCAATGTAAGCTTAAGCATTACTTGCTGATCATCAGTCAAACGATCCAGATTGTGCAAAATGATGGTCTTGAGTATGACTTCACATTCATGCTTTTTGCTACTGTTGATATCTACTTCAGGCTCTACGATTGGCATCAGACCTTTTGAGAGTATCTGTTTTGCCACATCGAATTGCTGTTGCACGACCAACTCAATGCCATCGACATTCGGCTCATAAATCACTGAGCGCATTTTGGTGCCAAATACTGGATAGTTTTTGGCTTTATCGAGTAGCAAGTCTAAATTTGGCATTGGACGCATCACTTGGACACCATTCATTTGCTCAGCCAAACCCTTATCCACTTTTAAAAACGGCACAATATTTTTATCTTCCCATAGATAATTGGCCGTTGGTTTACCATTGACTTCACGTTCCATAGTATCTTCGAACAAAATCGCCCCAAGTACACGCTTATTATCAAAGGCTTCACAAGTCATGATACGGGCGCGCATTTCATGCACCAGATCAAACATCGCTTCATCGTTGTCATAATCATCGCCCATGACACCATAATTCTCTAACGCTTTTGGCGTGCTGCCGCCACTTTGATCAAGTGCCGCAATGAACCCTGAACCATTTTTGATACGTTGTAGCTGTTTGTTATATTGGTTTTGATATTCCATTGAGAGTGCGTCCTATTGTTATTTGTTGAGGTCAAGTGTCACAAAGTAAATCACTTTTTGTTAGCTTATATCAGCCTTGCTATTTGTAGACAACCTTATCATAGGACTCTCTTTGTGCCTATATCTGATAAGTTAACGCGTTGGTAAAATGATTATTATTTGTCCTATGAGCGAACTCACTAGGCTAAACGTTTATGCTAAAAACAGCAC
The DNA here is from genome assembly GCF_904846535.1 of Psychrobacter muriicola 2pS. Classification (NCBI taxonomy): domain Bacteria; kingdom Pseudomonadati; phylum Pseudomonadota; class Gammaproteobacteria; order Moraxellales; family Moraxellaceae; genus Psychrobacter; species Psychrobacter muriicola. The sequence goes on along the minus strand of NZ_CAJHBC010000006.1, from coordinate 112,998 downwards.
TGCCACACAGCAAATCGCTAATAATAAACCCAAGACATTAATACGGTTAAGCGACTCTTTAAACACACCAACCCCTATCAAGGTTGCCACTGCAATGACGCCGACGTTCATACCCGTAAAGACGACACTGGGTGACTCGGACAATACTTGATGCGCACGTACATAAGCATAAATATTGCCCATATTGAGTGCACCTAATAATAATCCTGCGATTAGTGCATTCCCCTGCCAGCGCACCCGCGTAATCAGCAAATAAATGAACAGCAATAATCCTGCTAAGCCAAAGCTGACAAATAACGTAAGAGGAAAAGCAGTACCTTGCTTGGCGACCTGCTTGAATAAGATATCAATCAAGCCATAACCTGCCCATACGCCAAACAACCAAAGCGGCGTATGTGTGGCTTGCTTACCAATCTCAGCGTGCTGTGGACGATAAATCAGTGCACCAAGTGCCAAAAATCCTAACGCCAGCCCGAATATACGAGTGCCAGTCAGTACTTCACCAAACAATAAAAAAGCCGCGATGATAGGGATGATTAATGACAAACGCTGAGCCGCATCAGTTGCCACCATGCCAACTGCTTCTATTGCGCGTCCAAGGATGATAAACACGGCGGGAAGCAGGATACCAAGCGCGATGATAATACCCCAAGCACCGCCAAGTGCATTCATGCCACTTACATCTGGCTTGAGTAAAAACCACGTCAGCAGAAAAGCCACCGGATAGCCTGCGACGATGGTCTGGCGTATGTCTATATTTTTCTGTCGTAACACTTTTAGCAATACTGAAACGGCGACACTACAAAGCACCGCTATCGTCAAATATATCATGAGCTATTACCTTGTTAAACTGCCATTTTTACGTGGGTATTATTCGTTCATCATTCATATACTGCAGATAAAGTGTGAACTACCAATGAGGATAAAGCCATAGAATGTAACAAAATATTTCTTAATCAGCAATCTATTTATTGGCTTTTATTCGACTGCTGACAAGTAGCTCTTTACCGTTCAATTTACAATTAGCATGCAGGTCTGATTGGGAATTTTGCTAAAATAGTGCACACCCCTAATAACAAAAGTAAAGATTCAAAATAACGAGTAATGTCGTTGATTTTGGCGTACTGCTATTGATGTTTTATAACTGCCTATGAATGCTCTATTTCGATTTTTTGAAACTCGCCTGCCTGCCTTCCCTGAAACCCCCATGCCGCTACCTTCACCCCGTGATGGCATGCTAAAGTTCTTGTGGGCGTGTACCAACGGTTTACGTGGCTGGCTATTGGTATTTATGATTTTGTCTGCGGGTATTGGCATCTATGAAGCGATGTTATTTGCTTGGATTGGGAATATCGTTGACTGGCTAGGCGTGTATACGCCGCAGAACCTGTGGTTAGAAAAAGGCGACATGCTACTGCTCATGCTAGCCGTCATGATCGTGAGTCCGCTATGGATTGCATTGTCATCGTTTATCCATTTTCAGACTTTGCAAGGCGTCTTTCCCATGCAAATGCGCTGGCGCTTTCACCAGCGGATGCTTGGGCAATCGATGCAGTTTTATCAAGACGAGTTTTCTGGACGTGTCTCAGCCAAAGTTATGCAAACTGCACTGGCTGTACGCGATACGGTCATGACCGTCACCGACATGTTTATGTATGTCACCGTTTATTTTATTACATCAGGTGTCATTTTATTTAATCTGGACAGTCTATTATTAATCCCGTTTATCGTTTGGCTAGTCTTGGTTGCGCTGACCATTTGGTACTTTATCCCTAAGCTCAAACAAACTGCCATTGTGCAAGCCGATGCCCGTGCTTTGATGACAGGCCGTATTACAGATGCTTATGCCAATATCATGACGGTCAAGCTGTTTAGCCATTCACGCCGTGAGCTGAGTTATGCCAAAAATGCCATGGGGCAATTTTTAGGTACTGTCCATGCACAGATGCGCTGGGTCAGTTATTTAGAAGTATCAACCCATCTAATCAGTGTGATTTTGGTTAGTGGCACTGCGGCTATTGGTTTGTATTTATGGCAACAAGGTGCGGTCGGTGTCGGTGCGATTGCTGCCGCTACAGCCATGGCACTACGTTTGAACGGTTTGACTCGTTGGATCATGTGGCAGACTGCTAGTCTGTTTGAAAGTATCGGAACCGTACAAGATGGCATGCGTACCTTATCAGCACCGCAAAAAATCGTTGATAAGCCCAATGCACCCGCTTTAAAAGTCACCGAAGGTCGTATCGTTTTCGATCATGTTGATTTTAGTTATGAGAATGATAGCGACGATATCGAAGGCGATACCTTAGACACAGTAAAAACACCAGCAACGCCTACTAATACTACTAAACTGCTTGATAACTTCTATTTAGACATTAAACCCGGCGAAAAGATTGGCTTGGTTGGACGCTCAGGTGCCGGTAAATCAACCTTGGTTAATTTATTGTTACGCTTCTTTGATGTCGATAGCGGTAAAATCCTTATCGATGGACAAGCAATTGATGAAGTCACTCAAGAGTCTTTGCGCCAGCAGATAGGTATGGTGACGCAAGATACGTCTTTGCTGCATCGGACAGTACGTGAAAATATCGCTTACGGGCGTCCTGACGCAACCGATGAAGAAATTATTACCGCTGCCAAACAAGCGCAAGCATGGGACTTTATCAAAGATTTATATGATGATAAGGGCAATACGGGACTTGACACCCAAGTCGGTGAACGTGGCGTCAAACTCTCGGGCGGTCAACGTCAACGTATCGCCATCTCACGTGTTATGCTAAAAAATGCGCCCATCTTACTATTGGACGAAGCGACCAGCGCCCTTGACTCTGAGATTGAATTTGCCATTACCGAAAGCCTCAATGACATTATGACAGGTAAAACGGTCATTGCAATTGCCCATCGTCTCTCTACCATTGCCGCACTTGATCGATTGGTGGTCATGGATAAAGGTCAAATTATCGAACAAGGCAGCCATGATGAGTTATTAAATCTACACGGTGTTTATGCTCGCTTGTGGCACCGTCAAAGTGGCGGATTTTTAGGCGAAGACAGCTAAGTACAATCATTAATTTTCATTGAAAATCAGACACAAGGAGGTGTGTACATTATGAAAGCATTTGCAAAAAATATTAATATTAGTGGAAAACAAGCGCGCTACTATAATCTTAGTCAGCTTACGCCATCGATACAGTCAAGTACTGCCTCTCGCGTGCCAGCACACTTTTATGGTGGCAATAGTTTTACCGTTGGTACTTATAGTCCCTTATTGAATGCACTGGCCACTGACTTCAAGATCAGCTCGCTTGCGCTTCGTGGCTATTGGTACGACAAACCGCAGCGCCGTCGTCTTACGCGCGAGCAAGATGCCGAGATACTTATTGAGTTTTTAGAAAAAACGCAAGACAAACCCATCGTTGGCATTGGTCATTCGCAAGGAGCCACTGCCACTGCCATCGCTGCAGCCCAACGCCCAGATCTGTTTTCACAGCTATATTTGATAGAGCCTGTGACGTTTACCAAACCACAAGCCAGACTCTACAACCTATTGCCACGTAAGCTTCTGCTTAGCCGCGAACCTTTTAAAAGCACCCTCACCAAACAATCTAATTGGGCAAGCATCGATGATTATTATGAGAACTTGCGCGCTCAGCATGCTTATAGGCGAATGAGTGATGCGCATTTGCGGGTATTTGCGGAGCAAAGTTTATCCAAAGATACCAATGGCTGTTACACGCTGATATTTGCGCCTGAACAAGAGCTCGCCAACTATTTTGGCGCGCCGCACATCGATACCGCCCTCAAGCAATTAAGCTGTCCTTATACACTTATCACTGGCAAGCCAACATTGTTTATCAACCAAAAAGTGCGACAACAATGGCAAAAATTTGTCCCTGACGACAGCATCATATCTTTGTTAGATTATGGTCATCTACTACCGATGGAAGCACCTGAATTATGTGCTCAAGTTATCAATGAGCATTATTATAGTCATAAATAAGCTGAGCTATCTAAGTCATGACTGACCTTTTTGCCCCTACACCGACTGATAACCTGTTGCCTTATGATGGTCAGGTCAATGACTTAGGGGTAGTGATCAATGATGCTAACGCTCTTTATGATAATTTACTAACCGAGCTACCTTGGCAGCCTGACATCGTGACGTTGTTTGGCAAAACTCATGTTACCACTCGCCAAATCGTCTGGATGGGTGGCAGCGAGGTCAGTTATCATTACTCTGGACAGACGCGTCGAGCCATTCCATGGTCAAAGCAGGTATTGCACGTAAAACGACATATTGAACAACAGTTATTAAGCAATGGCATCAACGTTGATTTTAATTCTTGCTTACTTAACTACTATCCCTCTGGTGCTGATGGCATGGGTTATCATGCAGACGATGAAAAACAGTTGGGTGCACAGCCGATTATTGCTTCTTTATCGCTCGGTGCTAGGCGAAAATTTGTCTTTAAGCATAAAACTATTAGACAAAAGAACAAGCCCGTCAAAGTTGAGCTATATCTTGAGTCTGGTCAGCTTATCGTTATGCATGGCGATACGCAGGATTTTTGGAAGCACACCATTACGAAAACCAAAACTGTCACATCAGGGCGCATCAGCCTCACGTTTCGACAAATACGATCGCATTAAATGAATATCCTAGGGCGTGTCTTCATTTTGAAAATGGTGATAAAAATGATATAAATGGCAGCCAAACAAGGAAAATAGCGCAGATAATATCAGGATACTAACCAGTTAGTTGACGTCGTTTGGCAAGATTCAACCATTTTTAGCCCACTTAGTTGCTTTTGTTCAGATTGAGGGTATATGCCCTAGCTCACTTTTAAAACAATCTTGCCAAAAGCAGCGCCTTTTTGTAGCTCATGATGAGCAGCGACCACTTCAGACAAGGGATATGTTTGCTGAATACGTAGCATTAGCTTGCCATCTGCAACGAGCTGTAAAACTCGCGCCATATCTTCACCACTACGCTGCGCTTTATAACCCGCTACCTTTAACTGCTTCTGGCTACCCGCTTCTTTGAGTTTATCCACCCAAATCGTTGGTAATACATTGACGCGACCACCAGATTTGAGCACGCTAAGCGCCCGTACCCCTGCTTCATTACCGACCAAATCCAGTAGCACATCTGCCTGTAACTCAGGAAATTTATCATCTTTGGTATAATCAATCCAACCTGTAAGCTGATTGGTATCTATTATTTCATCAAGTTTGGCATATTTTTCTGGCGAGCAAATAACGGTCACCTTGATATTATTTTTAGCCACTTTATCCATGAGTAGCTGAATTAATAAGTGACCCACGCCGCCTGCTGGCGCATTTACTACCACATGCTCACCATCTTGAATATCTGCAAACTCTACAAACTGTAGCGCCGTCTGTCCGATACAAGGTAGCGCACCTGCTTGCTGTAACGTGACAGACTCCGGTACTTTTGCCAGCATTTCAGCATCGACTGCTACATACTCTGCATAACAGCCGCCATGAAAAGTCAGGGCAGCGACCTGTGTACCGATAGTAAATTGCTCACTACGACTATCGACCACAGTACCTGCCATATCGAAGCCCAAAATTGCAGGCTCATTTTTATCAAACTTGTCTTTTTGAATGGCCTCAGCGCCCCAGCCCTTGCCTTGACGCGTTTTGTAATCGACAGGATTGATACCAGCATAAGCGATTTTGACCAATACCTGATTGTCTGTTAACACAGGAATAGCCACATCATCTTGATAGCTCATTACTTCAGGTTCGCCAAACTCACGTATGAGTACGGCGTGTTGCGTCGTTGGTAGCGGGTTTTGAGAAAGAGTAGACATCGTTATATATCCTTATAAGCATCTATTGCTTTGTTTTTGCATGCAATTTTATTTTTAGTGAATAGCTTAACTTATTTAATAATCGTTTATAAATGTGCCAATTCCGCACTAAGTGGCAAATGATCAGACAGTGTCGACCATGGTTTGCCAGTATGTACCCAAGCATCCTTCACCCTTAGATTACGCACGTAGATACGATCTAAGCTAAGCACAGGAAGCTTGGCTGGGAAAGTTGGCAGCAGTTTGCCATGACAGTGCTTGAAAGCTTCGGTCATACCCAAGCTGGTGGCAAGCTTGTCACAAGACATCTTTTTCCAGTCATTAAAATCTCCTGCCAAAATCAGTGGTTGATCATGTGCAATCTCATTGCGGACATAGCTAGCAATGGCTTCATACTGCTTAATTCGATCACGCTCAAACAAATTTAGGTGCGCACACAATACGACGACTGGTACATCCCATCCTACTGGTTGTACTTCGCAGTGCAAAACGCCGCGCTGCTCAAGCTTATTAACGGTGATATTGACGTTATGCTTGGGATCCAATGGAAAACGGCTCAATACCGCATTGCCATGATGACCGTTCTCATACTCTGAATTTTTACCATAGCTATTTTGCAGCTGTAAATACTCACCAAACCATTCATGTTGTGATTGGTCAGGGTATTCGTTGTACTGCATATTACGCTTAAGATTCTGACCTTGCACTTCTTGTAGACACAGTACATCGGAGCCAATGATATCAAGCGCTTGGGCGATACCTTGTATTTTAACTTGGCGATTCATCGGCGACATGCCTTTATGAATGTTATAGCTGGTTAGCACAAAAGAGGTTGTGGTAGTCATAGAATTAGTCATAAACTCAGTATGGATAGAGTAAAGGTTAAAAGCGATGGCTATTGGACAAGATTATGTCGTCCAAAAACACACCATGCTTCTCATTTTATCTTTCATAATTATTAATAGTTCTAAGAAAGTTGTTATAAGCAAAATCTTATAATACAAATTATCAATATAAAAAAGAGCATTGGCTCTTATCGAACCAATGCTCTTATATTATACCTATCTGCCATCAATGGCGAACTTGCAAGTAAGCGCCATCGATAAAGACGAGACTAGTAGCGAGTGACTAGAGCTATCGGCTGATCTTCGCCCATGATATCTTGTGGCATAAAGACCACCTCACCACCATTGTGAATGACATGCTCAATGATTTCGCCAATGGCATCATCGGTGACACCTTCTGAAGCCGCATCATCTGCGAGACTCAAAGTCTGTGCCTTTTCATCAATTTTGGCCGATTGTATATAACCACGACGGACATAAAGCGTCTCGCCTGCACCTTGGAAGGCACTGCGGTAGACTTCTTGTAGATCTGTTTGCAACATATTGGCACCGCGTGCTTTATCAATCTCACCCATGGCGGCTTGATGAAGTGATGTACGATAGCCTTCCACCGCTTCTTGCACACTATTGATAATATGCTGAGCACTACCATCTTCTAGATTGGTCGCATTTGACACTGTGGCAATGATGTTGTCTGGACGGTCACAAACTTCTTTATAGTAGCCAATATTTTTGGCATCGCCAACCACGACGAGAGGCATTTTATGCTCACCCCACAGCTCTTGTACGCTTTTATCCACTTGGTTAAAAAACTCTTTTAGATAGCTGCTTTCATTATTAGATGAGCGATCTGAGCCACCGTCGCCTGTCGTATACAAACCGTTGTTTTCAATAGGAAATGGAATATTCTCCATGTTCTTTTGTAGGTCATCGTCTTTATCGAACTCTCTCACCACACGATCATTAGACGCTTCAATCAAGCGAGCATTATCACGAGTGAGCACCAATGTGTAATAATGCACCGCACTTGCCATATCACGCACCAAATCTCGAGTCGCAAAACGATGTGAAATTACCACACGCTCCGTGGTGTCAATCGGCATACGGATGACTTGCACATCGTCGGTACTGGCAAAAATAGCCAAGGTATCAAGATTCAAGTTGTGATTTAGCTCTTTGGTTTTATCATGAATCTTATCGAGTATGGTAGTCGCTGTACGCTTATCGTATTCGTTGGTTAAGCGTTCTTCAGCCACTTTTAATTGGTTCTTCAGGGCAATGGGATCTTGATCATTAGCAGGATGCTCGCGATGAGTTTTAACAAAGATACTAACCGCAGGATTGGCTTTGGTTTCACGTAAACTTTTGAGAGTCGCTTTCATTTATTGCTCCTTGTTTTATTATCATTTACTTTTAACGTTGTAATTTTTGCTATGAGTCAACTAATTAACAGTGTTTGCTATCAGTAATGCTTGAGCTTTCTATTCCATTGCCTTGATGCTAGCAGTCAAACCTCACTCGATGTAGGGTTAATTTGCAAGCAAATGATAGCGCTTTGTAAGTAGAACACTCTGTATTGTTCTAAAAGACTGACTGATCCCCTTTAAACCCCTTGAATATCCACTATCTTCTCGATTCACTTTCTTTATAGTCAATGATTAGGTTGCATTTTCGTCAAACGAACCCATCTTTTATATAGCTTATCAATAAGACAGCAAAAAAGAAAAATAATAGAAAGCTACTGACGTTCTAGATATTACGGCAAGCCAATCTCTTATACAAAACGACGTTTACTCAATAATAACTCATTCACTACGATCAGATATCGGATACTTTTATGAAAACCCTTCCTGCAGATTTACGCCTTGTCGATTTTGACAACGTTTCGCCAAGTACATTACAAAGCCATGTCATCAGTGCAATCGATGCAGCCAATACATTTTTAGATGAGATGAGCGCAGATACTGACAGCCATAACAGCCCGACTGATATCAGTGCTGAGCAAGCACTGGCCGATGTGATGACTTTTGATCATATTAATCTGGCATTGGATCGCAGTTGGGGTATTTTATCGCACCTCAATAGTGTCATGAGCAATGACGACATTCGTCATGTCCATCATGAACTGCTACCTAAATTATCTGCTTATGGCACACGAGTGGGACAGCATCAGCCATTATTTAATCGCTATCAAACCATCGTCAATGACACAGCATTTTTTGCTGTGCTTGAGCCTGCACGAGCGCGGGCTATTGAGCTTGCGCTACGCAGTTTTGAGCTGTCAGGCGTCGCATTACCAAAAGATGAACAAGAAAAATTTGCGGCTATTCAAAGTCAGCTTTCCACCTTATCAGCGACCTTTTCAGACAACGTATTGGATGCCACCCAAGCCTATGCCTTACCGCTGCAGCAAGAGCAATTGGCAGGTCTAACCGAAAGTGGATTAGCGCTACTCGCAGATGCTGGCGAACAGTATAAAGCCCGCGAGCTTGCCAACGATACGCTTACGCAAGTAGAAATCGATGCGTTACCAAGTCCTTATTACGTAGCAAGCTTAAATATCCCTGTTTATCTTGCCATCATGACCCATGCGGATGACCGCAAACTGCGCGAGACCCTATATCACGCTTATGTCACGCGTGCTTCTGAGTTTGATTCGCATACCAATGCCAAAGGTGAGTCGCTAAACAACGCCGATATCATGAGTCAAATCCTGCAATTACGTGAGCAAAAAGCCAAGCTATTAGGTTTTGACAATTATGCAGAAGTCTCTCTATCGACGAAAATGGCAGATAGTGTGGCAGAAGTAGAAACCTTTTTACGGGATTTGGCCAAGCAAGCAACCCCAGCGGCCAAGCAAGACTTAGCTCAGTTGCAAAAGTATGCGCAGGATTATGGTATTGATGAGTTACAGGCGTGGGACAGTGCTTATATCGCCGAAAAAGTAAAACAAAGCGAGTTCAGCTTATCGCAAGAAGAAATCCGCCCGTACTTTCCCTTACCAAAAGTGATTAGCGGATTATTTGCCATCGTTGAGCGTCTGTACGGTATCAAAGTCCAAGAGCAAAGTGAATCCGTATCACGCTGGCACAACGATGTCAGCTTTTATCAGTTGTTTGATGCTGATGATAACTTGCTTGGTGGCTTTTACTTTGACTTATTTGCTCGTAGTGGTAAGCGTGGCGGCGCTTGGATGAGTGGTTTTCAATCACGTTATACTTACGATGAACAAAATCATCAGCAGCTACCGGTATGCTTTATGGTGGGTAACTTCACCCCTGCCCTCGATGGTAAACCAAGCTTATTGACGCACGATGAAGTGTTGACTCTATTCCATGAATTTGGTCATGGCCTACATCATTTATTAACCCAAGTGACGATCGGTGATGTCGCTGGTGTCAATGGCGTTGAGTGGGATGCGGTCGAGTTGCCCAGTCAATTTATGGAAAACTGGGCATGGGATGCCGAAGGTATTGCGCTGATTAGTAGTCATGTCGAAACGGGTGAGCCATTACCAAAAGACAAACTTGAAGCATTATTGGCGGTGAAGAACTTCCAAAGCGGCATGCAAACCCTACGTCAAATTGAGTTCGCACTGTTTGACTTATTGATTCATGCGCACACGCCAGCACTTAATTATGACGGTATCTTAGCCACGCTAAATACCGTTCGAGACGACATTGCTATTATGCAGACACCTGACTACAACCGTTTTGCCAACGGCTTTAGTCATATCTTTGCCGGTGGCTATGCGGCAGGTTATTACTCGTATAAATGGGCAGAGTTGTTATCAGCAGATGCCTTTAGCAAGTTTGAAGAAGAGGGTATTTTTAATCCAGTCACTGGTAAAGCCTTCCGTGAGACTATCCTATCAGTCGGTGGTAGTTTCCCTGCCAAGACCAACTTTGAGAATTTCCGTGGTCGCAGTGCCAGCATTGATGCGTTACTACGTCATAGCGGCTTTGATAATGTTAAAAATGTCGATGCCGTCAGTTCTCAAACTAGTGTTCAAGCGAACGTACAATCCCATGCCCAAACGACGCGCGAGGTTATCTAAATGCGCTATCAATCATCAACTGCCAAACGTCGGTTTTTAGCAGGGGTACGTTGCCCAAAATGTCAGGCGCTAGATGCAGTGGTACAAGTAAACATCGTCACACCAACACCCGATGAGTATATCGAATGTACTCAATGTGGACATACAGAACATCGTCCTGATCCTGATGCAATCAGTGCCAAAAACCATGCTGAAGACCAAATTGCTCGTGATGCTATGGCTACTGGTACCAGCGGTACAGTAAAATTCAAACATTAAATCTTAAGCGTCAAGTCTTAATAGCTACCGGCCTATCTAGCAATAGATAGGCTTTTTATTTTGAGTTTGCTATAGTATGGCTACTTATATTTCTAACATAAATCGACTATAGTATGAAAAGCCAAAAAATGCGTCCTCTATCAACCGAATCATTGGAAAAAAAGCCTAGCAAATCACGCCAGAAATGGTGGCCAATTATTGTCTTAGCGGTGTTATTGATTGGTTACTTAATATGGAAAAACAATTCGTATGACGCGAATACCGCGCCTATCGAAAGTACGCCAGCAACTACCGAACAAGATAGCGTTACTCAGTTAGATGCTACGCCCTTAGATAATAGTGACAATACTTCAGACAATAGTAGTTTAACGTTAAATACTGATGAGACAATCACAGTTAATCAGACGCCTGATGCCGAAGCGATCTTAAATGCAGCTTTGCCAGAAACAGATAGTCTTGCCAAAGAAGAAATTGATCGCTTAGAAGACGAGCGTAAGCGCTTAGCCGAACAAGAAAAACTGGCTGCTGAACAACTGACGATGAATAAGCAATTGACTGATATGAAAGCAGAGCAAATCGCCCTACTTGAACAACAAATAGCACAATTAGAAGCGAAGGGTGCTGTTACTACAACAGTAGAATAAATATATCGTTTTTATGGAGGGGCTGATGATGGCAAATATACAACTAACCCATGCCTCTATTTTAAATAGCAGTGCGCAGCTGCTTATTTTGCCTATCAATAATTCTGGCATCTTATTAGATCCCGTTCTCACCAGAGCTAAGACCTTATTTGCTGATAATTATCAACGTTATTATCGGGCATGCCGCGATGGCAGTCTGAGTGTTGGCAGCTGCTTACTCCATAAACGCGTGCTTGAGCAAGCCGGTTTAAGTATCAGCAGTAATGGCAATCAACCCAGTTATATCGCCAACCTTGTTGTATCAAATCATCCTTACCACCCCACAAGATCACAGTGGTTAATTGCCGCGTTGAATGATTTATCTGAGCAGCTTATCCCACTTATCCGTTATCAAGGTATCCGTAGAGTCTCCTTACTCGCACGCCCACTTGTTTATGATAATTCACAAGATGATGCAACAGATGTACCTAACTCAAAAAACCTAATGCCTTTAGATTGGTATGCTGATACGCTTCCATTACTAACCAAATCTTTGCAAGACTTGCCGAAAATTCGTATCGATATTCATCTTCCTAAAGACATCAATATATAAACCAATCGCTTATTTCGACTTTTTTTAGTGCATAAAAAAACCGCCTTAAGCACTCATAACGAGAGACTTAAAGCGGTTTTTAGATTTTGACTAGATTAGATATCGATTAGTTTTGCTCGATACCTTTCATCGTCAATTTAATACGACCACGGTTATCGACGTCTTGGACGAAGACTTTAACGATCTGACCTTCTTTTAGGTAGTCAGAAACATTCTCTACGCGCTCTTCTGCGATTTGTGAGATATGAACCAAGCCATCTGTGTTCGGTAAAACGTTAACAAATGCTCCGAAGTCAACGATACGAGCGACGGTGCCTTCATAAGTTTTGCCCACTTCAACTTCTGCAGTCAATGCTTCGATTCTACCAATAGCTGCTTTAGTTGCGGCTTTGTTTTCACCAAAGATACGAATCGTGCCGCCATCATCGATATCGATAACTGCGCCAGTCTCTTCCGTTAGCTGACGAATCATCGCGCCGCCTTTACCGATTACGTCACGGATTTTGTCCGGATTGATTTCGATGACAGCATAGTTTGGTGCATGGGCGTTGATTTCAGTACGGCTTTCTGGCAATACTTTGTTCATCGCGTCCAAAATATGGATACGACCGGCATGGGCTTGCTTAAGCGCTTGCTCCATGATGTCAGGCGTAATACCTTCGATTTTGATATCCATTTGAAGCGCAGTAATACCGTCTTTAGAACCAGCGACTTTAAAGTCCATATCGCCAAGATGATCTTCATCACCCAAGATATCTGACAAGACAGCGAAGCGCTCGCCTTCTTTAACAAGACCCATGGCGATACCAGCAACTGGTGCTTTTAGTGGAACACCAGCATCCATCAATGCCAAACTTGCACCGCAAACAGACGCCATAGAAGATGAACCATTTGATTCAGTGATTTCTGATACTACACGGATGACATACGGGAAGCGTTCGCTATCTGGCAGCATCGCTTGTACACCGCGGCGTGCTAAACGGCCATGACCGATTTCACGACGTTTTGGAATACCTTCGCGGCCCGTCTCACCAACTGAGAAATGCGGGAAGTTGTAATGCAGCATGAAATGGTCACGAATCGTGCCACCTAGCGAGTCAATCATGTTGACGTCACGGCTATTACCAAGCGTGGTCGTAACCAACGCTTGCGTTTCACCACGTGTGAACAATGCTGAACCATGCGTGTATGGCAATACACCAACTTGTACGTCAAGCGCACGAACAGTTTCAAGATCACGACCATCAATACGCGGCTTACCTGACAAGATATTGTCACGAACGGTACGATATTTAAGATCGTTATAAATTTCTTTTAGCTCAGATACCGTGTCAGCATAAGTTTCTGACTCTGCATCACCAGCAAGCGCATCGATAATTGCTTGTTTAATCTCATCAAGCTTAGTGTAGCGTGCTTGCTTATCAGTAATCGTATAAGCATCAGCCACTTGCTCACCAAACTGCTCTTTCATACTGCTTGTAAGCGCTTGATCACGCTCAGGAGCAGTATACTGCTGCTTAGCAGTACCGATTTCTTCTGCCATTGAGGCAATGTTATCAATAACGATTTGCTGTTGCTGATGACCGTATAATACCGCGCCTAGCATTTGATCTTCTGAAAGCTCTGCCGCTTCAGACTCAACCATTAGTACCGCAGACTTAGTACCAGCCACAACCAAGTCAAGGTCGCTCTCTTTAAGCTGCTCAATCGTTGGGTTCAGTACGTATTCGCCATTGATAAAGCCAACACGGGCAGCTGCGACTGGACCATTGAATGGCGCATCAGAAATCGCCAATGCCGCTGACGCACCAATTAGTGCAGCGATATCTGCAGACTGAGTCTTATCTGATGAAACAACCGTCGCAGTAATTTGAATTTCGTTGACATAACCTTCAGGGAATAGCGGACGAATCGGACGGTCAATCAAGCGTGAGGTTAGGGTTTCAAATTCGCTTGCACGACCTTCACGTTTGCCATAGGCACCTGGGATTTTACCAGCAGCATACATTTTTTCTTGATAGTTGACCGTTAGCGGAAAGAAGTTTTGACCTTCTTTAGCCTCTGATTTTACAACTGCTGCGACGAGTACGGTCACGCCACCCATGTGTACTAAGATCGAGTTTGCTTGACGGGCAATACGGCCTGTCTCGATCACAACCTGTTGGTTGCCATACTGAAATTCACGCTTAATGGTGTTAAACATTGTCATATAATCTTCCTAATGTTGACTGACGAAAGTAATATCAGCGTTATAAAAAGCTGATATTTTTCATTAAAATTCTTTGTATATGACTACTAATTGACATTCTTTCTCTCAGAAATCATCTCAACTAGTGCCAATAACATTACCTGGTTATTCCATATGTCTGTCGGTGCTAGACATCGTACTATTGTGTGTATTTGGTTGTTCAATTTTGGCTTTACTATAAATACTATCAAAAAGACCTTAAGTCAAAAGACTTCGGTACTAAAAACCATACAGGCTATTTTTCTGCGCTTTTGAGAGTCGGATATTAGCGCAGCTAGCTATTCTATAAGCTAAGAAACAGGTATTTTATAAATAGTCACCATATATGCAATAGATATATTATCAAACTCACAAGGCATTATTTTACAGTGATTTATACCCATTGACCAATTAATTGCAGAACAGAGCAATTATCGATAAAAAACACTTAGCTCTAATAATACTGTTTTTACGAAAACTTCTATTACCTACTTTGAATTGGTCTTGATAACCAATGCTACCCAAAATCAATCTTGAAAATGAATAAGCATAAAAAAACGGCGTGAAACTATTCCACACCGTTTTTAGAAAAATCTATTTTATCGATAACAACAAGCAAATTCCAAGTGGTTTAGCAAAAGTTCTAAAATAGCACCATATAATGGCGTCTTTGGTTTTGACACCCACTCGTACTATTGTCGTTAGATTAACGACGTAGACCTAACTGGCTGATAAGGGTGGTGTAACGACCAAGATCTTTACCTTTTAGGTAATCAAGCAATTTACGACGCGTATTAACCATACGGATAAGACCGCGACGGCTATGATGGTCAGCTTTATGAGCTTTAAAGTGGTTCTGCAAATCGTTGATACGAGCACTCAACAAAGCTACTTGAACTTCTGGAGAACCAGTGTCATTTTCGCCACGTTGGTATTGAGCAATGATTTGTTCGCGATCAGTATTAGTTAGCATAAATATCTCCGGCAATGCTAAAAGCTTTAAGACATTCTCGAATTTGAGTAAGATCTAAAGCAGTAGAATAGTAAATAAAATAGCCTGCACGTCATTCAGGACAACCCTGCATTACTAGAGTTGACCTAGTGTACGACAAGCTAATTAGTTATAACGACCATTTAGAGTAAGAGGCGATGAGAGAGCACTTAATATAACTACCCGTTTTGGACAGCCTATGAAACACAATATTTTATCTCAACCTAATTTAAATGTGATGGTGATTATAACAAAAAACTGCTGAACTAGCAGCAGTTTTTCATAATACTTGTAAAGTCAGATGTGCTTGTTAGAGTTAGAGCACTCCACAATAAGTAATAAGATTTGCTTATTGCTTTACGTCATCTTCCGTCGCGTTACCGCCTAGTTCATCCTCTTCAAGCGGTGCAGCTGTGGTAACTTCTGCTAAACTATCAGGAGTATCGTGCTCACTAGGGTTAATGTCTTCTGCAAGATTTTCAATCTTTTTTTCTTGCTCATCCATGTTATCCGATGACTTACTCATATTAGCTCCTGAATTATTATTTTTTAACTAGCTGCTTTTATACTTTTGAATATTGAACTGCAAATATAAAATATATCAGTGTCACTCAACTATGAGTGACACTTTAAATACTCTACTTGTCTTCTTTAGCACTTTCTAGATTGTCCGCAATACGATCTGCTGCAGCTTCACTATCTTCGGTATGGTTATTCTCAGTTTGGCTTTCAAGAGCTGCAGTTGCTGATTCAGAACGTTGTTGCTCAAGCTTGGTATCGTTTGGATTAGAGTTTGACATAGTATTTTCCTCAGTTACGGTTGTGAATGGTTAAAAAATATGAATACTTAATTATTAATTAAATGAATAGATAACTTAAGATAATGCCTTATCAATAGCATCAACGAAATTGCTGATATCATCTGGATTACGTGAGGTAATCAAATTACCATCTACCTGTACTGTTTGATCTACAAATTTTGCACCAGCGTTTTCTAAGTCTGTTTGGAGCGTATGATAGGCAGTAAGCGTTTTACCTTTAGCGATGCCTGTGTTAATAAGCGCCCAAGGTGCATGGCAGATAACAGCTAGTGGCTTGCCTGCATCATTGATGGCATTGATAATACTATGTGCTTCTTTATTGCCACGAATTGTATCCGCATTGACAGTACCACCTGGTAATACCAGTGCATCGTAATCAGAAACGATTGCGTCTTTTGCAAAGATATCAGCAATAAAGGTATCGCCTTTGTTGACATCCTGTTCCATCGCCTGAACGTTTTTGTCTTTATGAGTAGTGATGAGAACGGTTTTATAACCCTTATCTTTCAATTGGTTATTGACGTCTTCGTACTCTGCTTGTTCAAAATAATTATGCAGTAAAAAAGCAATGGTTTTCATGATATTCCTTTTTTCGTTATGAGTGATTTTCTTTCAGTTGTTTTATTATTGATACTTTTTATGCTTTATTTTTATGAGTCGTTCTTATTATCGGCCGTATAGTCTTCCTCTGACCCATTTTGTTCCTATTAAAAGACTTCCTTTCGAACCCAATCTTTATTTTTTATATATGACTTTTTATCTTCTTATTTTTTTTATGTTCTTATTCTTAGCGTCTTAGTTCGATTTATTTTTCTATCCAGACTTCCTATCTGGTAGATCTAAAGTACAAAAAAAACAGGTTTCACCATAGGTGAAACCTGCAATAAAATGTGAGGATATGTGATTAGTGTAAACTATTAGTAAGCTAAATCGTGTTTAAACGAGGGTTATATAAGAACTGTAACACTAACGCTGAATTAATTTTTTAGGCTGCAATCGACCATTAAGACTCACAGCACCCAATCCGAGAAATTGACCTTGCTGATTTATCAAACGAATATCAACTGGGATCTCATGGATCAATGGTTGTTGTTCATCGTCACTACTAAAAATATCACTATCTAGTTGGGTATCATTGTTTTCTGACACAGAAGACTGATGACTGATGCTAGTTGAAATATAGTCGCGCAGACTATCTGTCAACTGCTCAAATACATTTAAACGTTGACCCATATGTATACGCTCACACTGCTCAACCGTCAACGTCATCTCAGCTTCAATATTGATGCAAGCATCTACTGGCATCAATTGCTCTTGTCTGTTATCGAACGCTAATGCTTCTAAGTCTGCCAAAGTAATCGCATCATTAATTTTAAAATCACCAACCTGCGTACGGCGTAATGCGGTCAAATGCCCTAATGTACCCATCGCTTTGGCGATGTCTTCACCAAGTACACGCACATAAGTACCTTTAGTACAGGTCACTGTCAATTGGATTTGCTCATGATCAAGCGCTTTTAAATCAATGGCCTTGATTACAATATCTCTAGGCGCTCGCTCTACTTCAATACCAGCACGAGCATATTCATAGAGTTTTTTGCCATCTTTTTTTAGCGCAGAATACATCGGCGGTATTTGCTGCTGAACACCTGAGAATTGCTGAGCAACTTGCTCTAACAGCATATCATCAAATTTTGGAATGGGTGATTGTGCAACGATTTGACCGTCTGCATCACCGGTGTCAGTCTGACTACCAAGCAAAATAGTTGCTTGATAAGATTTATCTGCATCTAGCTGATAATGGCTAAATTTCGTCGCCTCACCCATACAAATTGGCAATAAACCGGTTGCCATTGGATCAAGTGTCCCTGTGTGCCCCGCTTTTTTACTGTCATGCTTTGGTGACTTAAAAAGATACTTCACCTTTGATACGACTTGCTGTGAAGTCATGCCTTTGGGTTTATCAACTAAGATAACGCCAGAAACTTTTATTTTATCAGTTTGCTTTGATGCTGTAGACATAGTGATAGCTTACTCGTCATTCTCATTTTGTTCAGTCTTGGTGACGGCTTGATTAATCAGATCCATCATATAGTTACCACGAGCAGTCACTTCATCATAATGAAAACGCAGGCGCGGTGTGGTACGCGTTTTGAGGCTGTGGCTCAATTCAGTACGCAAAAAGCCCGCAGCTTTATTAAGTACTTTGATGCTTTCTTCATGATTGGTCTTGGTCATGGAATCGTTAAGCTCAGGCTCCATGATAGTGACATAGACGTCAGCATATCCTAGGTCAGGACTAACCTTGACACTAGAAATAGTGACAAAACCAGTCAAACGAGGATCGTTGACTGCATCACGAATGAGGACAGCAAGCTCACGCTGAATTTGGTCGGCTAAGCGTTGTAGACGTTGGTTCATGTTGTTACCTTACTTTAATATGGCTTATTTTTATTGATTAATACATTGGCTGATTAACAAATTTTAGGACTGATATTTGGTAAAAAAGGCCTAGCAGGATGTACCTGTTAGGCCTAAGTACAGCTAGATATTAAGAAGATACTAATCTGCTCAGCTGATTAAGCATATTGCATGATTAGATATCCTACTATCGAACTGTAACGTTAGATAGTACGTGCAAACTCTTGGATTTCAAAGACTTCAATCTTGTCGCCAGCTTCGACATCATAGCCTCGTACCGCTAGGCCACATTCCATACCAGTACGTACTTCATTAACGTCTTCTTTATAACGACGCAATGATTGCAATTGACCAGTAAAGATAACTTGGTCATCACGTAATACGCGGATAGGTTTATTGCGATAGATTGTACCTTCAACCACCATACAACCAGCAGCAGCACCGAACTTACTAGAACGGAACACTTCACGAACGTCTGCAACACCAAGGATTTTCTCACGATGTTCTGGTGCAAGCATGCCACTCATTGCTGACTTCACATCATCAATCAAACCATAGATAACGCTGTAATAACGGATATCCATGTTGGCGGCGTCTGCTTTGCGACGTGCGGTCGCATCAGCACGAACGTTGAAACCTAACAATACCGCTTCGCTAGACTCTGCAAGTGTCACATCAGACTCAGAGATAGGACCGACGCCTGAGCTAATTACTCTAACTTTAACTTCATCAGTTGATAGCTCATTCAATGCAGAAAGTAGCGCTTCAAGCGAACCACGAACATCGGTTTTCAATACGATATTCAAGAATGACACATCGCCTTGTTCCATCTGATCAAACATGCTTTCTAAACGCATGGCATTCTGGCGTTCAAGTTGACGCTCACGCTCACGGTTACTTCTAAATTCTGCAACTTCGCGAGCTTTTTTCTCGTCGGTTAAGACTAAGAACTCACTACCAGCTGCTGGGGTTTCAGGCAAGCCTAAAATTTCTACAGGGATAGAAGGACCGGCTGATTGAATACGCTGACCATGTTCATCGGTCATCGCACGAACTTTACCGTAATGCTCGCCTGCCAAGACCAAGTCGCCTTGCTTCAATGTGCCTTTTTTAACCAAGACACTAACAACTGGACCGCGCCCTTTTTCAAGTCTTGACTCAATAACCACACCTTGAGCAGCACCATCTAACGGCGCTTCTAGCTCCATTAGTTCAGCTTGTAGGCTAATAAGCTCTAGTAAGTTGTCGATACCTTCGCCTGTTTTGGCTGAGATGCGAGCCATCGGGGTATCGCCGCCCCACTCTTCTGAAACGACTTCTTTAGCAGTCAATTCATTAAGGACTCGATCTGGATCAGCGCTTGGCTTATCCATTTTGTTGATTGCAACGATAATTGGCGTACCAGCAGCACGGGCATGATCGATGGCTTCTGCTGTTTGTGGCATCATACCATCATCAGCGGCAACAACTAGCACAACGATATCTGTCGCCTGTGCACCGCGTGAACGCATGGCACTAAAGGCCGCGTGACCTGGAGTATCAAGGAAGGTAATCACACCACGATCGGTTTTAACATGATAAGCACCGATATGCTGGGTAATACCGCCTGCTTCACCAGTGGCTACTTTCGTTTCACGAATCTTATCGAGTAGAGATGTCTTACCATGGTCAACGTGACCCATGATTGTGACGACTGGCGGACGAGTTTGCACGTTACTGCTACGCTCATCAACTGCATATTGCAGATCGTCTTCAACTTTAGTATCACTGACTGGTACTGGATTGTGACCCATCTCTTCAACAAGTAAACTTGCTGTCGCTTGATCAATTGTATCTGACTCACGAGCCATCTCGCCCATTTTCATAAGCAATTTGGTGACTTCACGAGCTTTAACTGCCATACGTTGAGCAAGATCTGCGACTGTGATTTGTTCGCTAATCTCAACATCGTAAACAATTTTTTCAACAGGTTTTTCAAATTTATGCTGTGAGGCTTGCGTTGAACGCAAACCATTTTTACGGTTTTTGATCTCACGCTCGTCTTGATTTTTACGACGGCCACGACCACGGGCACTAGTACTACTGGTGCCACGCTTGATTTCACGACGTTCTTTTTCAAACGATTCTTCTAAAGCATCGCCGACCAAACCTTCTGCTAATGGTTCGTCTTTACGAACTTCAGAGGCTGGCTGATCTGTATATTTTCCAGCCATTTTACGCATTTGCTCAAGCGTACGTTTTTGTGCTTCTTCAGCTTGGGTGCGGCGTGTTTCTGTTTCGATTTCGCGTAAACGAGCTTCTTCTTTCTCACGCACTTCGCGAGCTTTACGCTCAGCTGCTGTCTCAACTTTTGGTTTCGTTGCAGCTACTTTTTTCTTCGGTTGGTCTTTTGGCTTAACTTCTACCGCCGCTTTACCACCCTTTTTCACAACCACTGAGGTTGATATGTCATCATTCTTATCATTTGACTTTTTGCTAGAGCCTAAGCTTGCACGCATCGCAGCCAAGGTCGCTGCTTGACGTTCTTCAGATTTTTTCTTAGTAGCAGCACGCTCTTCAGCATCTTTAGCAGCACGTTCTTGCGACTCAATCATCGCTTGCTCACGTGCAGCCAACTCTTCAGCCATTTTTTCTGGATCAGGCTTTTCGAATACTTTCTTTTTACGCACTTCCACATTGACGCTCTTAGATTTACCTGAAGAGCCGGTCACGCGCGCGGTGCTAGTCGTCTTAGATTTGAGACTAATACGACGCTTTTCTTGCTGACCATGACTTTGCTTTAAATACGTCACCAACTTCTCTTGCTCAAGCTCGGAGACTAGGTCATCCTCTGCACGAGCAGGCAGTCCAGCATCTACCAATTGCTGTTGTACAGCACTTGCGGTTTTGCCTACCATATCTGCCAGTTCTTTGACGGTCTTATCTGCCATTTATTATCACCTACTGTCTATTATTTGCTATATGTTCAATTCAGTTGTTGGCTACAAATGATTGGGTTAAGGCTGATATTTGTATTGATTTCATACCAGCACTTTATTATCGATAGCATATCACTAAAAGACAGCGATATGCAGTTACCGCTTATTCATTGAACCAAGATTCCCGAGCTTTCATGATGAGTTTTCCTGCGGTTTCAGAGTCTAAACCTTCGATATCTTCGAGATCGAAGACTGCTTGTTCTGCCAAGTCATCAACGGTAATAATGTCTTTTTGTGCCATTTTATAGGCCCAGTTGACTGTCATACCTTCAAGCTCTTGTAGCTCTTGACTTGGCTCTTTCATGTTCTGTTGTTTGACCAGTTCGTCAGCGATGACGACTTCTTTTGCACGCTCTTGAATCATCTCAATCGCTTCGTCGTCTAGACCTTCGATATCATAAAAGGTTTCAACGGGTACATAAGCCACTTCTTCAATACTGGTAAAGCCAATATCGACAAGTGCTTGGGCTAAGTCTTTATCCACTTCTAAGCGTTCATAGAATAATTCGATAAAGGCTTTCGATTCGTTTTGCTGACGCTGCTGATACTCTTCTTCTAGCATCATATTAAGCTTATAGCCCGTTAGCTCAGATGCTAAACGTACGTTTTGACCTTGTGAACCGATCGCACGCGCCAACTGATCATTGGTGCTAAAGATTATATCAGCAGTTTGCGTATCTTCATCTAATATAATGCTGCTAACATCGGCTGGCTCTAAAGCACTGATAATAAATTGTGCTGGATCATCTGACCACACGACCACATCAATACGTTCGCCATCAAGCTCCTGCTGTACGGCTTGGATACGCGTACCACGCATACCAATACAAGCGCCAACTGGATCGATACGATGATCATTGGTCTTCACTGCTATTTTAGCACGAGTACCTGGCAAGCGCGCGACGTTGCGGATTTCAATAATTTGTTCAGCAATCTCAGGCACTTCTTTTTGCATCAATGCTGAAAGCATTTCAGGATGAGTACGAGAGAGCAACAACTGCGCACCACGGTTTTCACGGTTTACATGATACAAAATGGCATTGATGCGTGATTTTGCACGTAGTTGCTCACGTGGCAGCATTTGATCACGTGACAAATAACCTTCAGCATTGTCGCCTAGGTCAATGATATAACCATCACGCGTCTGCTTCTTGACTTCGCCATACATCATTTCACCAATACGTGGCTCGAAAGCGTCTGCAACAAGTGCACGCTCAGCTTCACGGATTTTTTGTATGATAACTTGCTTGGCTTGTGTCGCAGCAATACGACCAAACTCAATTGATTCAATCTGTTCTTCTTTGACATCGCCGATTGACCATTCTTCTGGATCAAGATCGCTGATGGCTAGCTGACAAGCAGGCATTTCATGGTCTTCATCTGCAACCACTGTCCAGTAACGATAAGTATCATAATCGCCCGTTGTACGGTCGATAGCAACCCGTACCGCCACTTCTGGCTGTTCGGTATATACTTTTTTCTTGGTCGATACCACCAAAGCATCTTCTATCGCTTCAAAGATATCTTCAGGATTTAAGCCCTTTTCATTACTGACAGTTTCTACTACCGTTAAGATTTCACGACTCATGCTATACCTGTCCTATCATTTTTTAATTGACTTAAATTTTATAATTTGTGTATTGCTATTATATTTTCACCGTAAGCTATATAAGCTGTTTGGATATTAAAATGCTGGTGGATGATTTGTTACTTCAAGTAGTCAAATCAACCCAAGCTGTACCGAAGCTTACGCATCTTCATAAATCAAATTGGCTTTATCAATATTACTTAATGCAATCTCAAACTGCTCGCCATCACTGGATGTAAGATTTAAGACATTTGCATCAATACTATCTAAAGTGCCTGTCGCTTTACGGCGTTTTTTATCACCTTCGCCAATGGCTTGTATCAAACGCAAGCTGACGGTTTGACCAACATAGGCATGCATCTGCTCATCTGAGAAGAATGCGCGGTCGAAACCTGGTGAAGAGACTTCTAAGATAAACTCACCAGCAATCGGGTCATGTACTTCAAGGATACCACTCACTTGGTGGTTCACCGCAGCACAGTTTTCAATCGTTACTTGTTTATTTTGGGCCTGCTCTTCTGGCAATGCCTCAATATAAATACGTAACAAAGAGCGATTACCTTGTGGTGCAAATTCGATACCCCATAGTGCCACATCGCAAGCAGCGACGGCAGGGGCAATAATATTAGTCAGTTCTGTAACTTTGGTTGAAAGCTTCATAATCTATTTATCTTTTCCTATTCACATATCTATCGTACTTAGTAAACCGCTTGCTTGTCGCTCACTCATGGTATGTATTTATTGGTAAGAGACACGGTCATTATATTATCTTAAATCACAAACATATTATTTTATATGATATGCGTTTATATAGGGATGAGCATAAAAAACATCAAGCTCAGCCAAACAATGCTTTTATTGTTCATAAAGCAGTACTATCGATAAAAGAGTGAGGAATAAAAGATAGTGTGCTTAAGAATCAGCGCGCCGGTAGCGGCAGGTGACAACCAGTAACGAATAATATCGCACTCTATAGAACTAGAGCTTAGCATAAGTAGGATAGATACCGCGATAACACTGACCATCAGATACAAAAAAACCCACAAGCATAATGGTGGGCTAATTGTTACTGACAAATTTAGTGTACAAAACATCAGTATAAAAAGTGGTAGCGGGGGCTGGATTTGAACCAACGACCTTCGGGTTATGAGCCCGACGAGCTACCAGACTGCTCCACCCCGCATCAATCTAGAACGCACATTATAGGGAGGTTTTATAGAAGTGTCAACGTTTATTTTAAAATAAATCTAAATAAACCAATTGACCACTAAAAAACAGAACCTTACGCTGTGCTAGCGTAATAAAACTTGGTGCGATTGGGGGGACTTGAACCCCCACAGCTTGCGCCACCACCCCCTCAAGATGGCGTGTCTACCATTCCACCACAATCGCATTGTACTACTCTGTTCCTTTACATCCAATCTATGATAAATGATGCTTAAGGTAGGCATCTATAGAGTAGGAGTTGCGAAAACAGAAACGCATTGTAAATCTAACGTGCCAAAATAGCAAGCACTGCCTGTTTAAAAGACATTTACTCAGGATTCTGTGTCAATGGACGCGGCGTTTGCGGTGCCGAAACTGGCGCATCTAAACGAAACTGATCTTCAGCCTGCTTACGAGCATGAACAGCAAGCGTCATACTGGTGATGAAAAATATGACTGTTAATACCGCAGTCGCACGCGTCAAAAAGTTGGCAGTCCCTGCGGCACCAAATACCGTACCTGACGAGCCAGCACCAAAAGAAGCTCCAGCATCTGCCCCTTTACCATGCTGTATCAAGATCAAGCCGATCATGGCAATCGCCACGATAATGTGCAGGGCTAATATAAACGTAAACATGGTGGCCTCTTTTGCCGCGTAATGACGACTGATAACGGAAAATAAATCTTACGGTTAATAGTGATAGCAATTGACGGGTAATACCGCTAAATCGATTATATAAATAAGGCGCATTGTACACGATTGCAAGGGTACTGTTAAACCTACTTTTGCCAACTGATAAAGACATTTATAATCGAGACCGCCATGGAATGAGCGTTTTGTCTCTATCTACTAGCCTTTAGCTTGACTAAAGGCATTGGCAATTGCCAAAAAACTCTCTACCTTTAATGAAGCCCCGCCAACCAATGCACCATCAATCATAGAATCTGCGGCAAAGCTATCGGCATTGTCCGCATTGACACTACCACCATATAGCACACTCATTACCTTTAGTGACTCAGCAAAGCCTGTGACCGTTTGCTTAATATGCTGATGCGTTTGACTGACTTCGCTCACGGTTGGGACTTTGCCAGTACCAATCGCCCACACTGGCTCATAAGCGATGATTAAACGCTCTGACAAACTTACTATAAGTTCTGGTTGCTGAGCCAATAGATCTTTAACAACCAATAACTGAGCATCGATTACTTCAATGGTTTGCTTAGCATCATACTGAGCTTGGGTTTCACCAATACAAAATACCACGCCCAAACCTTGTGTGAGTGCGTGAATCATTTTTTGCAATAACGTATCGTGAGACTCGTTATGATACTGGCGACGCTCCGAATGACCCAGTATCGTCCAAGTTGCCCCAGCGTCTGCTATTTGCTGCGCTGAGCAATCACCTGTATAAGCACCAACACTGGCACTGTGCGCACTGACATCTTGCGCTGCACTCAATATCGAACTACCGGCTAAATACGCACTGACAGCTGCCAGATGAATACAGCTTGGTGCCACCATCAACTGGCAGCGACTATTTGACGGTTCTGTATCGGCTTGCTCTTTAGTATCAATCGTAGTCAACAAATCATTCAACAGCAAGTCGACGTCGTGACTCGTTGCTGGATTTTGTTTCCAATTACCAATTACCCAAGCTTGCATACTCATCTACCTTGTCTCATGTATTCTTGCCAATTTGGCTAATATGCGCGCCAGTATAACAAATAATTTCCAAGTGCTATAGTATGCTGCCGCCAACAGAAAAATAGACGGTCAATGCGAATATTTGCTAAGGCGTGTCCTCATTTTAAAAATGGTGATAAAAATGAGATAAATTGCCGTCAAACAAGGAAAGTAGCGCAAATAATATCGAGCTATTGATAAGCTATTTGAGGATGTTTGGCAAAATTTAGCCATTTTTAGCCCATTTAAAAGATATTCGATGGAATTGAGGACACGCCCTAGACATTGTCTCAAGCTATCATTTTTTCAGGTCAAACATTCAATCGTCTATATAAAATCTTTAAACTAAAGTAATGTTTTATAGTATTGTATCTATATATAACAGAACATTATCAATAATCTAACGACCAAGCTAATGATGACCTACACTATTAAAACGCTTTCTCTGCTAGATCTTTTGCAAGGGCATATCTAAATTGCCTGTTATTAATGATAGCTCAAAGGCTAACAATGACTTATAGCAGGTATCTGTTGAAAATTATAATAGTAAGTGGCTCTCAGAAGTATATGGGTTTCAGACAAATATATAGAATACTGGGTATTAAGGAGAAATCGTAATGTCTATCACCACGAGTAAATATGGTGGTTTAGCACATCAGCTAATCAGCGAAGGTATCGTCAGCGAAGCGAACATGAAAATCGCGCAGACCGAATCGCAACAGCAACAAGTAGGACTAGTGCCCTACCTAGTCGACAATAAATTGGCCGATGCTTATCATCTTGCGCAGATGTTGTCACAAGCTTTTGGCGATCCTCTTTTCGACCTTGATGCCTTACATGTCGATGTCACTCCAAAAGACTTAGTGGATGAAAAAATCGTTCGTAAATTTAATGCGTTGCCACTATTCAAACGAGGACAGCGTTTATTCGTCGCGTTGAGTGATCCAACTCGTGTGGATGCAATCGACGCTATTGCTTTTAATTCACGTCTTTCTATTGAAACTATTGTCGTCGAAGAAGATAAACTAAAAAAGCGTATTGAAAGTCTCTACGCGGATGCTATGCAAAATTTTGATAGCTTCTCTGATAGTGATTTAAATGTTGGCTTTGACGATGACGAAGAAGATGAAGGCGAGACCAAGCTAACTGACAGTATCGAGGAAGCACCCGTTGTAAAATTTGTCAATAAAATGCTGGTTGATGCCATTCGTATGGGTGCTTCTGACTTGCATTTTGAACCCTATGAAAAAACTTATCGCGTTCGGTTTCGTGTCGATGGTGTAATGCAAAAAATGGCCAATCCACCTGTACAGCTGGCTGGGAAAATTGCAGCCCGTTTAAAAGTAATGTCGCAGATGGATATTTCAGAGCGCCGTGTGCCACAGGATGGACGTATCAAGCTTAAAATATCTAAAGATAAAGCCATCGACTTTCGAGTAAGCTGTCTGCCTACGCTATTTGGTGAAAAACTTGTCCTTCGTATTTTGGATCCCTCTTCAGCGATGTTGGGTATCGAAGCGCTCGGCTATGAGCCTGACCAGAAAGAGATGTTTTTAGAGGCACTACATAAACCGCAAGGTATGTTGCTCATTACAGGGCCAACTGGCTCTGGTAAGACTGTATCACTTTATACTGGTATTAATATTTTAAATACTGGCGCGACCAACATATCCACTGCCGAAGATCCAGTCGAAATTAACTTAGAGGGGATCAATCAAGTAAACGTCAACCCAAAAGTGGGTCTGACTTTCGCGAATTCCCTCAAATCTTTTTTACGCCAAGATCCTGATATTGTCATGGTTGGTGAGATTCGTGACCTTGAAACCGCTGAAATTGCGATTAAAGCAGCGCAAACTGGACACATGGTGCTCTCAACCCTACATACCAACTCAGCACCTGAAACGTTGACGCGTCTACGCAATATGGGTGTGGCCTCTTTTAATATTGCAACTTCCGTAAATCTGGTCATTGCCCAGCGGTTGGCACGCCGTTTATGTAAAAACTGTAAAAAGCCTATCAACATTCCACGTCAAAGCCTGCTTGAGCTTGGCTTTAACGATGCTGACTTGGATAATCCAGACAATACTATTTATGAACCAGTAGGCTGTAACGAATGTCGCGAAGGCTACAAGGGCCGTGTGGGTATCTATGAGGTTATGAAAGTCAGTCCTGATATTTCCCGTATCATCATGGAAGATGGCAACGCTATAGATATTAAAGATGCGGCACTAAAAAATGGCTTTAGAGACTTACGTCGCTCTGGCATTTTAAAGGTATTACAAGGCGTAACCAGTATTCAAGAGATGATGCGGGTCACTTCCGAGTAAGGATGTTTGCTGTGTATAAGTTAAATACGAACAAAAATAGGTACTGCTGGTTGCTAAAGAGGAACGTTTGAAGCGACTAAACCAACTACTTTTTAATCTTGAATCATCTAAAAAGCAGTCTTTGTCAGTGCGATGATCAAAAGGTAGTCGAAAGTTCTAAATTATCCTTATATAAGTAATGCTATCATTTATATGGTGGACGTTAATAGTATTAACTTTTATAAAGCAGCAATAATGTCTACCAGATATACTTAAATATAAAACAGAGTTATACTGGTTTTTTACGTTGAAATAAAGTATGCCACTTTTATGTAATAAGTCAGGCATCGTTGTATATCTTTGCAATATCTATATCAGACAATATTTTGAGGGTAGTAACATGGCAAAAGCGAAGACCGACATGCTGTTAGACTTTGTCTATGATGGGGTGAATCGACGCGGACAAAAAGTAAAAGGAGAGACCACCAGCCGTAGTTTAGAGTTGGCAAAAGCGACCTTACGCAAACAAGGTATCAGCGTCAAAGGCATTAAGAAAAAACCAAAGCCACTTTACACTTTCAAGAAATCTATCAAACCTATTGATATTGCTATTTTCTCTCGGCAAATGGCGACCATGATGAAAGCGGGCGTACCATTAACCCAATCCTTTGAGATTGTTGCTGATTCACTTGACAATCCCAGTATGAAAGACTTGGTATTACAAATAAAATCTGATATTGAAGCCGGTGGAACTTTTGCTTCGGCATTACGTAAGCACCCACGTTATTTTGACGATCTGTTTTGTTCACTCATCGATTCTGGTGAGCAGTCAGGTGCACTTGAAACCATGCTTGAGCGCGTTGCTACCTATAAAGAAAAAAGTGAGTTACTTAAAGCAAAAATTAAGAAAGCAATGAAGTACCCTATCGCAGTTATCGTCGTTGCTATCATTGTGACTATCATCCTGCTGATTAAAGTAGTACCTGTATTTTCTGGTTTATTTGAGTCTTTTGGTGCAGAGCTGCCTGCTTTTACCCAAATGGTCGTCAATATGTCTGAGTGGATGCAAGCATGGTGGTTTATTTTAATTATTATTATTGGCGGTACTATCATTGGTTTTTCAGAGACCAAAAAAAGGTCTAAAAAATTCCGTGACTTCTTAGACCGTGCGGTTTTAAAAGCACCAATATTTGGCAATATTGCCTATCAAGCTATTATTGCGCGTTTTGCTCGTACACTATCGACTACTTTTGCTGCTGGTGTGCCACTTATTGACGCCCTCGACTCTACAGCTGGTGCCACTAACAATGTCGTATTTTATAATGCCACTCAGCAAATCAAAAATGATGTTTCTACTGGTCAACAATTGCAGTTTTCAATACGCTCAACCAACCTTTTCCCAAGCTTAGCCATTCAAATGGTTGGTATCGGTGAGGAATCTGGTAGTTTGGAAGAGATGCTAGACAAAGTTGCCGTCTATTATGAAAACGAAGTGGATAACGCCGTTGATGGATTGACCAGCCTAATGGAACCTTTAATTATGGCAGTATTAGGCGTATTGATCGGCGGCTTGGTGATTGCCATGTATTTACCGATTTTCCAGATGGGCGCAGTAGTAGGCTAAAAGCTAACTAAAGGACAGCTTGTTCATGCAATTTATAGAGTTATTACAAGACAATATGCCTATCGCTTTAGGCATATTCGGCCTATTAGGTCTTTGTGTTGGCAGTTTTTTAAATGTGGTGATTCACCGTATTCCGCTGATGATGGTTTATAGCTGGCGACAAGAGTGCAGCCAGTTTATGTCAGAACAAACAGACATGCCACGCGAACACACTCTGCCTCTAACAAATATCGTAGCAGCTGACCAGCCGATTACTTTGAGTCGACCGGCGTCACGCTGCCCTCATTGCGCCCACAAAATAAAATGGTATGAAAACATACCGTTAATCAGCTGGTTAATACTAGGTGGCCGTTGCTCAGACTGTAAAGCTGCGATTGGACTGCGTTATCCACTGGTTGAGCTATCAACAGCCCTACTGTCAGTATTAGT
The DNA here is from genome assembly GCF_904846535.1 of Psychrobacter muriicola 2pS. Classification (NCBI taxonomy): domain Bacteria; kingdom Pseudomonadati; phylum Pseudomonadota; class Gammaproteobacteria; order Moraxellales; family Moraxellaceae; genus Psychrobacter; species Psychrobacter muriicola. Next base: position 82,490 of record NZ_CAJHBC010000006.1, on the reverse strand, counting down.
CATTTATCAGTTTGGCGTAACTGCAGCTGGCTTGTCAGCACTGATTTTGGTATGGACACTGGTTGCATTAACCGGTATTGATTTTGATACGCAATTATTGCCTGATCGCTTAACTTTCCCATTAGCGGGTTTAGGGTTAGCGGTGAATTCACAAGGCTGGTTTGTCTCACCAACTCAGTCAATTTGGGGCTTATTGCTAGGATTTTTGTCATTGTGGATAGTGGTTAAAATATTTTATCTAATCACTAAAAAACATGGTATGGGGCAAGGAGATTTCAAATTATTGGCGGTATTGGGTGCTTGGCTTGGACCCATGATGTTGCCATTGATTATTTTGTTGTCTTCTCTATTAGGCTCGATCGTTGGCATTATTTTGATGAAGAAACAGGGTGAAAGCAAGCCGTTTGCCTTTGGTCCTTATATCGCTATCGCCGGTATTGTTGCTTTATTATATGGCTCAGATATCGTCAACTGGTATCTCGGCATGTATACTTACTAGATGTATTTTGGTCGCTCCTTTTCAAGCAGACAACAAAATACTTTCTTAGCTTATAACCATCACTGTCATTATATCGAGCAGATAAGTCATTATTATGTCAAAACAAGCATCTTCACCTTATTCTCATAAGCCCCAGACCCCGCAAAAGAAAAGCAAAACGTTAGTAGTTGGCTTAACTGGTGGTATCGGTAGTGGTAAGTCCGCTGCGAGTGCTTGGTTTGCTGAGCAAGGCATTGATATTATCGATGCGGATGTGATTGCCCATGAAATCGTTGCTAAAGGCAGCGCCACTCTGCACAAAATCCAGAAAAAATTTGGTGACTGGGTATTGAATGGCGATGGATCAATGGATCGAGTGGCAGTAAGAACGCACGTCTTTTCACATCCTGAGGCATTGATTGAGTTAGAAGCAATCACTCATCCAGCGATACGCGAAGCAGCAAAAGCGCAGTTGGCAACCAGTACTTCGCCTTATGTGATACTGTCAGCGCCTCTACTTATTGAAGCAGCAGAAGCAGGGCTTGCTAATTTATGCCAACGTATCTTAGTGATGGACGCCGCTGAAGATACGCAGATAGCGCGTGCCAGTCAGCGCGACGAACAAAGCATACAGAAAATCAAAGCCATCATGGTGAATCAGCTGAGCCGCGAAGAGCGTAATCGTCATGCCGATGATGTGGTGCTCAACGAAAGTGATCTTGCGGCTCTGTATGTGCAACTAGCGCCATTACACCAAGAGTATCTTAAGCTTGCCCAGCAGCTAAAGTACGCTGTCGATTGACCTCATACAGCGCCATACCAGTGGCAACACTCACATTTAGACTTTGAAGGTTGCCATGCTCATTTCCAGACATCGGAATATACACCAGCTCATCACAGCTCTCCATGGTTAGGCGACGCATCCCCTCACCTTCTGAACCCATGATAATGGCTGTTTTGCCAGTCAGATCAGCGGCATGTATTGGTTTGGCATCCGCATTAAGCGCTGTACCAAAGACAAATACCCCAGCATTTTTGATTTGCGTGAGTGTACGTGCCAGATTGGTGACACTAACAATCGGCATCATCTCTGCTGCACCGACCGATACTTTAGCCACTGTTGGCGTCAGACTTGCTGCATGATGTTTCGGACAAACCACGGCATCCACACCCATCGCCACTGCGGTACGCAAGCAAGCACCAAAGTTATGGGCATCAGTGATTTGATCCAATACTAATAACAAACACTGTTCACGGCCAATGATGGTATCAAGCAAGCCTTCATCAGCAAAGCCTAAAGGACGTGCATTTAGCACCACGCCTTGGTGTTGCGGGCTGCCACACAATTGCGTGAGTTTGTCTTTTTGCGTGGGTTGAATGCTAATACCATTGGCTTCTGCCTGCGCCATGATGGCTTGTACATGGCTGTCGGTTTCACGACCTTGTTGTACAAACAAACTAAGTCCATCAAGCGGACGATGTTCGAGCAAGGCATCAATCGCGTGAATACCATAGAAATAAACGGGTTTTGCCATAATAGGCCTATTGATTATAAAGTGGGTATCGCGCTATGTGATAAAAACTAGGCGATAAAAAGAGATGACGGTAATTGTATCAACAAATGGATATCTGCATATAAATAATATCAGCAGAAAAAGAAAAACCTTACCAATCCGATAAGGCTTTTCTTTTTTTTGAACAAAAGGCTTTTTGGTGTCATCAAGCACTTAATAACAGCTTGAGCAGACTTACCCTTCTAAGTGACAAATATATTGAACTATTTCTTCTGTCCGCAAGTTAAAGCCACTATTGCCTTCAACCACGAATGATTGACCAGCACGGTAATAGCTGAATTCTTCGTCACCATTAATTTTGACCTCACACTCACCGCCCGTGATCTCGATACGCTCGGAGGTATTGGTGCTAAAATGATAATGCTCAACCAAATTATCACAAGGCAAGATAACGCCCAGTGTTTTATGTCGACCATCTTCGAACATAATAGTGTGGCTTGAGCAACGACCATCATAAGATACCGTCGCTTGAGCATTGACTGTTACATTAGTAAATTGCGCCGCTGTCATAGTGGCTTCCTTATCAAATAATTATGGTAAAACTAAAAAATAAGTAACTGGTTAGAGTACCGCCAGAGTTGCGTCGTTAACCAACACCTCTGTACTACGTACCGTATCCTTCTATACTAGATATCTGTGCGCTAAAGGTAGCCACAGGTGCTATGAAAACGCTTGAGAATAATGACCGAGTGGCATACTCTTCCAACTATACGCCTATCATTTTACAAAATTATGACTCGTTATCATGTATTACACTGCACTAATCTAATCAGAAGAGTTTATCATTATGTGAGATTATGCTACCACATTATATCTATAAAGTTTGTTAAAGCGACTAGGAAAATGCTGTTTGATGCTAAGCTTAAACTTACTTACTCATCTTTTTTTGAGTCAGTACCTTATCACTATAAGGGGGCTTTTTTTATACATTTGATCCGCAACCATTCTTAGTCTAACGCCATCACTTTGACAGGCTTAGTCATCTTAATGATTGATATTGTGAATATTATGATGACGACTCATTGCCAGTTTTTGATAGTTTTATGGTAATCTTCCAATAATAAATTCTATTATACAGTGCCTGAAAGTTTGTATTTAAGCGCGTTTAACATCATACTATTTGCCTATAATATTTATCTTATTAACACGGTTAAATGAATAATTTCATTCCCTTATCTACCCTACTTTATATATGGCTTCTTGAGATTTATATGAAGTCTATTGTCTGTCATGAGAGGCGTTGATGCTAGTATCATTAACTTTACATCAGTTTGCGTTGATCGCTCAGCATGAGCTGAGTGTGGCCGAAGGCTTCAATGTCATCACTGGTGAGACCGGTGCTGGCAAGTCATTATTGCTTGATGCGCTCTCTTTATGTGTCGGTGAGCGCGCAGACATGGCGATGGTCAGACATGGCGCAGCGCATGCAGATATCTATGCTCAGTTTGATGTAGAAAATAACAGTATCATCGCTGAGTGGTTTGCTAAAAATGAGCGAGCTCTAGAAGAGCCTGAAGTCCTAATTCGTCGTCAGCTCAGCAATAGCGGACGCTCAAAAGCCTGGTTAAATGGCACACCTGTCAGCTTGGCTGAGCTCAAAAGCTTAGGCGCATTACTGGTTAATATACATAGTCAACATGCTCAGCAAGCGCTCCTCAAGCCGCAGTTTGTGGTGCAATGGCTTGATGAGATGGCGCAAATTACCCCGCTTGCTGCACAAACGACCAGCAGTTATCAAGCTTATCAGCAACTTAAACGCCGTGCTGATGATATCGCGAGCCGTGAGGCACAGCGCCAAGACCGTATGCAACTATTGCAAAGCCAACTTGCTGACATTGCGCCGTTATTGGCGGTTGATTATGCAGAAGTTGAAGCGGAGCACGAAGAGCTGTCTAATATCGAAGCTTTAATGATCGAGGCCAGTCATGGCTTGCACCTGCTTGATAATGACACGGATGAGCCAGATGTCATGACTTTGCTCGGGCAAGCGATTAAGCTTTGTGATAACCAAATGAGCGTCAGTCAAACCTTTGAGCAAGCCTCAGAGCAGCTGCATTTAGCACAGCAACAAATCACTGAGGTAACAGGCTTACTGTCGGATTATGCTGAGCAACAGCTGCCTGATCCTGAGCGTTTGCAGACATTAGACAGTCTTATCAGCTTAGGACATCGCTTATCGCGCAAACACAACTTGCCAGCGAGCGACTTAATCGATGAAGCAAAGGGCTGGGAAGCGCAATTAGAGCAGTTAGAAAATGAGCCAAGCAGCGATGCCATGGCCGCGCAAATTGAACAAGCATGGCAAGACTATCTAGCACTGGCTACTCAGTTAAATAAAGAGCGCTCAAAAGCTGCACCAACTGTCAGCAAACAATTAATTAAGCAATTACAACCGCTGGCGCTACCTAACGCCCGCTGCGAGTTTGTCTTTACCAAGAAAGCCGATATCAGTCAGTATAATGCGCAAGGTTGCTATGATATTGATTTATTATTTAGCGCCAACGTCGGTATGCCGATGCAGCCGCTACATAAGATTGCCTCAGGCGGTGAGCTGTCACGAATGGCACTGGTGATGCAAGTGTTACAAGCAACCAATGCCGATAACAACGCCGCCAAACCCATGCTGGTATTTGATGAAGTCGATGTCGGTATCAGTGGCGGCACGGCGCAAGTGGTCGGTGAGCTACTGCGTGCGCTTGGGCAGACGCAGCAGCTACTGGCCATCACCCACCAAGCACAAGTCGCGGCGCAAGCGCATCAGCATATCTTGGTACAAAAACATCATGATGAGCAGACCGAAAGCGAGCTATTAATACTGACCGATAGCGCGCAAGTGGACGAGCTGGCACGCATGTCTGGCGGTGTAATCATTACTGACGTCACCCGTGACCATGCACGTAGTTTATTGACTGATGTTAAATAAAGGCTTTGTCATTCATAAACAGTTGTAAATCGCTGTGTCTCATAACTGCTAAATATTTGCTTTGGTTGATTTTCACCTCAGTATCGCCATATAGTGGTGTGTTATCTCTATTATTTTACCTTTCATATTAGGTTGCGTTTGTCTCTATGTCTAAAGCCAATTTGACCCATCATTTCTTAATCGCGGCACCCGAGCTGTCAGACCCACGGTTTGAGCAGGCGCTGATTTATATCTGTCGTCATGACAAACACGGTGCCCTTGGTCTGATGGTCAATCGTCCATTAGAGCAGGCACGCGTGGGCAAACTGCTAGAAGATTTAGACATTGAAGTGACGGATGCGCAAGTGATGGAAGATGTGGCGTTAGATGGTGGCCCGATGTATCCAGAGGTTGGGTTTGTGCTGCATACGGGTCAACCAGAATGGGCATCGTCTTTTGCGATTTCAGAAAACGTCTGTATTACCACCAGTCAAGATATCCTTAAGCGTATTGCGGCAGGTCAAGGCGTTGGTCACTATCAACTGTGCTTGGGTCATGCCAGCTGGGGTAAAAAACAGCTAGACCAAGAGCTAAATAACGGTGATTGGCTCGTCTGCCCTGCTGATCTGAATTTATTGTTTGATACGCCATTCGAAGAACGCTGGCAAATCGCCGCTGATAAGATTGGTGTCAACTTTGACTACCTTAGCAGTGATATCGGTCATGCTTAACGATTGGCTATAGTTACTAAATTATCTATTTAAATCAAAGACGCATTTAAATTAAAGCCATTAAGCCAAATGAATCATGCCCAACAGAAATAGGAAACGCGCATAATGATGGTAGAGTCTGATACGAGCACTAAAATAGAAACTGCTGACACTACTGTGGCGGAACCAGCTATTAAACCACATCTTATCTTAGCGCTCGATTATGGGGTCAAAAAGATGGGGATGGCGCTAGGTAATACAATTACTGGGACCGCGCGTGCCTTTGACATCTTGGCGATGAATAATGGTCAACCTGATTGGGATAACCTGCTAGGTATTATCAAAGTCTGGGGCGTGGCAAAAGTGGTGGTTGGGTTGCCGCTTAATATGGATGGTAGTAGCTCCATGCTCTCCAAACGTGCGCACAAATTTGCCCGCCGTCTAGCACATCGGGTCATGGAACAGCATCTGCCAGTGGTCGTGAGCCTTTGTGATGAGCGCCTGACTTCAGTCGAGGCACGTGAGATCGCTTGGGAGAATGGTTGGATTAAGCATGAGCGCGATCCGATTGATGATATCTCTGCCTGCATTCTGATGTCGACTTATTTCGCTGACCCCAGTAGCAGTATCGCCATCGATGCTATCAAAGCCGATTAAATAAGCGACAAACCTGCTGTTAAAACACTCCCAATTCTGACATATCGTCACTCTACACGGATAAATGCCTGATTATTATGACCACTGTCTCAGACCCCTCCATGCAAAACAAATCGCAACATGGTTTTGCACCGCTTGCTATCGCCCGTATCAAAGGCGCACAGCGAGCGAATCAAATAGCGATTTATCTCATTTATGCCGCTATTCTCGCCTTTATGGTCTTTGGCACCATTGCCAGTATCAAAGCCTTTCATGACAATCAACTGCTTTATCAACTTTTCTATAACTTGCCCTATGCCTTGGTTGCGCTTACGATTCCTATTACTATTTATGATGCGCTAGTGATTTATCGTTATCGCTTAAACCAAGCGTCGATGATTGCCATGAGCATTGGCGTATCGACCATCATATTGGTTGGTGGCTTATTATTCGCTGATACTGCCTGGTTAGGCTTATCTTGTTGGCTTGGTGTGGCATTTTTATTTAAAGTGAGCTTCAAGCGCTTTTTTAATTTTCTAGAAGCAGAAAAAGACCCTGAAATCACTGAAGAAGTGTAAAACACACTGATAAAAACATCCTAACGAATGAAGCGCAAAAAACTTTAACCTTATCGATTTAAATGACTATTATGAGCACTTCTACCACGCAAACGACGATCAATCATCATTTAGATACTCAAGGGCTGATTTGCCCTGAGCCAGTCATGATGCTGCATCGAACCATCCGTAGCGCTGATGCTGGTGAGGTAATTGAAATACTCGCCACCGACCCAGCCACCACTCGTGACATTCCTAATTTCTGCCGTCATTTGGGGCATGAGCTTGTGCAGCAAGAAACGCTGGCTGAAAATGTAAATCTAAACGTCGACCCCGATGAAATAATGGTCGCTGGCGATGATAATGCGCCAATCAGCGCCACGCTCTATCGTTATTTGGTCAAGAAAAAAGGTGCTTAAATGCACTCAAGTTACTGCAGAAAACTAATGACAGCTCAATAAACAATATAAAGATATTTTTGTATTTTAAGCGAAGTATCTTTCACAGAAGGTAGGCTATTACGTGTTACAAACAGAAAAGCAGTATGTACAATGGCAAGAAAACGAAACTCTACGTAATGCTCTTTGGTTGTCTGAAAGCAATCATATGCCACCTGCGCGCATTGTATTGGTCGATGATACAACGACCGCAGATGACGCTTACCGCTTAGCTTGCGAAGGTACATCACTGCTATGGCGCGGTGACTTTCATAATGCACGCCAGTTGCTACAAGCGCTCGGTCGTCGCATAGATCGTACGAATGAACGCTCTGAGCTGCGTAAAATCAAGAAAGCGACGAATAAACCTAACGCAGTAAATACTAAAGGCATTCCCAATCTATTTCATCAGCAGCGCCAACTGCAAGCCCAGCGTTCACGTATATTGAGCCGTTTGCTACTAGAGCTTGATACAGATTATGTCAGCAAGCTACGTCGCGCCCCCGATCTGAGTGCAGCCTGCATGGCCGCTTTTGGCCAGTTAGATAAGTCGGTGGATGAGTCTTGCCTGCTGTCGTTCCGTGACCTGCAAGGGGCACTTGGCGCAGCACAATGGCGCGAAAAAGGCGTCCCAATAGAAAGCTTAGGGTTATCAATTTTCCCGCATTATGGTGTCTTTGCACCAACCCGTCATGAGTATGTGCAGCTGTTGCTCGATGCACCGCTACCAGCGAGCCATGATGTCGCCTATGATATCGGTACCGGAACGGGATTGCTGGCTATTATCTTAGCGCAGCGCGGTGTTCCGCAAGTGATAGCAACGGATTTGAATCCACGTGCTTTGGCCTGTGCCAACGAAAATTTTACGCGATTAGAATTCACTAACGTGCAGTTACAGCAAGCCGATTTGTATCCGACTGATGCACCACTAGCCAATCTGATTGTCTGTAATCCGCCTTGGGTACCTGCTAAACCAAGCTCGTCTCTTGAATACGCCGTCTATGATGCCAAGAGCGCGATGCTTCGTGGGGTTTTGCAAGGTGCCAAACAGCACTTAGCTGAGCAAGGAGAGCTCTGGTTGATAATGTCGGACTTAGCTGAGCATTTACAGCTACGCACCCGTGATGAGTTATTACGCTTGTTTGCCGATGCTGGATTGGCGGTAAAATATCGTCTGGACACCCAACCTAAGCATGGTCGCAGCCAAGATGATACTGACCCTCTACATGTCGCGCGCAGTGCAGAAATCACCTCTTTATGGTGTTTAACGCTTATCTAACATTCAACCACCGAGTATTGAGTTATGAGCCGTGATCGTGCCGTGCAACAGCGCCAACCCAAGGCGCTGGCAGTAGATGACGAACCCAGTTATATAACTGAGTTTCGTCAAGCCATGCTGGCACGTGGGCTTGCAACCCGTACACGTAATGCTTATGTGCGCGACCTGCGCTCATGCGAGCTGACCAATCCTATCGCGCTGACACGCTGGCAGCCTGATGACGTGCTGCACTGTCTCTCAACCCTTACACAAGACAATAAAACCCCGCGTACTCAAGCGCGTATGCTCTCAAGCTTGCGTCAGTTTTATCTATGGATGATCGCCAGTAATCTGCGTGAGGACAATCCCTGCGAACGTATAAAAAGCCCAAAACTGGGACGACCGTTACCAAAAGACTTAGCCGAAGCTGATATCGATAATCTTCTTGCCGCGCCTGATACCAGCACCGCGCTCGGACTGCGTGATAAAGCCATGTTAGAGGTGCTATACGCCTGCGGTCTACGGGTTAGTGAGCTGATTAACCTGTCACTAGAGCAAGTGAATCTAAACTCTGGCTGGCTACAAATCACGGGGAAAGGCAATAAAACACGACTGGTGCCACTTGGTGAATACGCTGCGGATGCATTGGAAGATTATCTATCTCATGGACGTGGGGATTTGATTGCGCATTTGAAATCAGGAAATTGCCAAGCGGTGTTTTTGACCGCGCAAGGCGGCTATATGACACGGCAGAATTTTTGGTATTTGCTCAAAAAGTACGCCAAAGTCGCTAGTATCGATAAAGAGCTATCACCGCATACCCTGCGTCACGCTTTTGCCACGCATCTACTGAATCATGGCGCGGACTTGCGTAGCGTGCAGTTATTGCTTGGGCATAGTGATTTATCAACCACACAGATCTATACCCATGTAGCGACCGCGAGATTGCAGAAATTGCATGCTGAGCATCATCCGAGGGGCTAGTATTATTTTAGATGTTTATTCTAGGGAATAACGCATATAATACTTTATTTATTAATATTATGTCTCATAAGGTACTAAATGGAATTAGAAGAAATAAACACATTTTTTTCTTGGCAAAGCGATATTAGAGGTCAGTCTGAATTCATTCGAAATGCTCTAAGTTCTGCTTCATTAGCTATTGAGGAAAACAACAATACCTTGAAAATAATTAATGAAGAAGCGACTAGGAATAATTCAGGGAGTCCAAATATAGCTACCACCATTTTAGGGAAAATAAAAAGATCTGATATATTTATTGCTGATATTTCTATTGTTAATTCAGAAGCTGATCATATTAGACTAATGTCTAATCCAAATGTTATGTTTGAACTTGGGTTCGCAGTTGCTCACTTAGGTTGGGATAGAATAATTTTGTTAAATAACAACAAATTTTCATCTATAGATAATCTACCCTTCGATATAAGAAACCATAGAACTACATGTTTTTCTGCTGAACTATTTAATAATTCAGAAAAAGGAAACCTTAAAAGCAACTTGAATGAGGCGATAAACCTGATTTTGAGCAAAAACCCTAACAGAGATATAAAAAAAATAATTAAAACTAAAGATATGATAAGAATTGAAAGAGATATTAAAGAACTAAAATATATTTTAACAGAAATAGATTTCAGTGAGGTTTTAGGTGAAATAGAGTTTTTGCCATATAAGTTAAACGTTAGAGTTGATTTCTACTTTGAATTTGCAGAAAAATATTTTTTAACCAATTTTGAATTGTATGATAAAGAACTTGAGAAAAATTTTGAACAGTTATTTTTGATATATAATTTAGTCGTACCATCACCTACCTACTACGAATCGAACAATACTTCCTATTATCAGCTTAAACCTGATTCTCTACCTCAAAAATTTCTCAATGATTTATCTGAGAACTTGATACGGCTTAGAGAAGTTATACTAGAGATTAAAACAATAATAAGAAACAAATATATTGAAATAGATCTCGACGAAACAAATTATCAAGCAAGAAAAGCGTATATTGAACTACATTCTACTAACGACATAAGTTAGTAGAATGTAGTTCAAACAGCATGAGTGTATCAACTGTTAAACCATAGAGGTCAGCAAGTATATGCTAGGCTTTTTGCCTATCTTATACTTGCTGACCTCTATTACTTCTTTATAGACCTTGCGGCATACTTTATATCATCCCCAATACAAACTATAAGTTCTTCAAATCCATAGCTGCAAACCCGCCCTTTTCTCGTTACAATACCCATCATCAATTATTATTCCCTACCTATCCATTATCCGAGAAGCTCATGAGCCATAGACCACCTGCTGACCTATTAAAAAATGCCCAACACTGGCGCGAAGATATTAATTTTCGCCAAGACGTACTGGGCAAGCCATTTGATTTTGCGACCACGTGGGGTATTTTTTCACCGCAAAAGCTCGATGATGGTAGCTTGATGTTGCTTGATTATGTGGATTTTCAAGCGGATGATGATTCGATCGATTTGGGCTGTGGTTATGGCGTGCTCGGTATGACGGCGGCGCGTGAATGTCCGAACGGTCAGCATACTTTGATTGATAAAGATTTTATGGCGGTAGAATATACGCGCCTGAATTGTGAGAAAAACGGTCTAAAAAATGTCGATGTGCATTTATCAAATGGCTTCAATCACGTGGCAAAAGACAAAGACTTTAGCCTTGTGATGTCAAACTTACCCGCCAAAGTAGGTAAAGAGCAGCACTATCTATACTTTCTCGATGCCTATGCGCGCATGCGTAAAGGCGGCCGTTTTTATGTGGTGACAATCAATGGCTTGCGTCAGTTTATGAAGCGCTCATTTACCGAAGTGTTTGGCAATAGTGAAAAGATCAAACAAGGCAAAACATATACGATTACCATGGCGACGAAAGACTAAGCTTTAAAAGCTTATGTCTTAAAAGCTGCGTAAACAAAAAGCCCGCTAAATCGTCATGATCTAGCGGGCTTTTTTATGGCTAAATTTCCAGAATTACATTTGCCGTTTCAGCAAATATCCACCCAATATCGCACTGGCGATAATCGGTAATATCACCATCAATAACGGCGAGAATCCAGTCGCCAATGAGACAAAGCCAACCAAATCTTGCACGTAACTAAATAGCAAGCCAAACAATAATGCCACGACGATACGCAAGCCCAAGCTATGCGTCCGTAGTGAACCAAAGACGAATGAGCAGGCAACTATCACTAGCGATAGAATCGATAACGGCGAGAGCAGCTTTTGCCAAAAAGCCAGCTCATGATTTAATGAGCGGGTGCCTTGTTGACGCATAAATTGACGATGCTCGTACAACTGGGTCAATGATAAATCCTCTGCCTTACGGGTGAGTAAATACACCGACTCAGGGGCAAAGGGCAGGCTTAAGGTATCTGACGGTGCGATGACTTGGCTACTCTCAAAGCCTTGATTAATCATCAGCTTGGTGATGTTGTTCAGCTGCCACTCATAGCGATACTGCTCGCTCGGTTTGCTGCTGGCAGGATTAACAGGTTCGCGACCGATATATCGACCGCCTTCAGCATGAATGGCAGTTTGCAGATTGCCATTATTATCTAAGTGCCAGCGTTTGACCTCGCCGATATTGCCTTGTACATCAGCATAATCAATATACAAAATATCGCTACCATCTGGCTTGGTACTGCCGTCTTTTGTACTCTCGAAGCGTGGTTGCACCGTCCAATAACCGCGTACCGATGTGACAAGCGAGCTGTTATCTTTATCGTTGATTTCTTTGGCCAATTGATTAGAGTACGGCAGCACGAACTGATTGATAATCAATGCGAGCAATACAAAAATCAAAGCAGGCTGTAACACCCAACCGACGATACGATAAACGCTGACGCCAGCTGCTCGCATCACGACCAGCTCGCTTTTATTGGCAAGCAAGCCCAAGCCGACCACTGCACCTAGTAATGCACCAGTGGGAATAAATTGCTCTAAAAAATAAGGCGAGCGATAAAAGATATACTTAATCGCCTCACCCATCGTATAGCTATCATCTAGCGAATCCAGCTCAGACAAATAAGAGAATATCAGTTGTAATGCCCACAAGCCTATGACTGCTCCGATGATCGCGAGCAAAGCGTTCAGTTTGACGTAACGGCTAAGCACTTTTAGTTTGGCAGGTTTGCGAGTGCGCTTAGCATGAGTATTTTGCGAGTCAGGATTGGAAGATTTAGAGAATAAGGCACTCATTAGGACTGCCCTCCTTGTGAGCCACTACTTTGCTGATCGGCAACCGTTAAAGACGCATTTTCTGGTTTTCGAAAACGCAATCGATGCTGCACACGGCTCCCCCAATTCATATAGAGCGCCAATGCCATAAACCCTAAAATGAGCCAAGCATACGCCCAAACGCTCACGCTGCCTTTGCTAACAGCATTTTTGAGTGAAATGATACCCAGTGCACAGCTGACAAACAATAAAATCGAAGGAAATAGGCGCAACCAGCGACCTTGGCGCGGACGCACTTGCGCCAGTGGTACGGCGAGCATCGGCGCGATAATCATTAGCCAAGGCAATGCCAAACGATAGCCAAGCTCACTTTGTGCTGCACGCAGCGAATTGCCACTGCTTGCCGTCCTACCCATCGCAGCTTGCCATAACGGCCCAATCGCTTGTGTTTCGATATTGTCTTCGGTAATGACCTCTTTGGAGGATTCTGTCAACGTAATGCGGTAGCGATCAAAGCCCACTTGATTGTATTTCAGACTGCCAGCACCCACTTCATAACGACGCCCTTGGAATAAGTCCAATTGAGTCACGCCGCTATTACCCGTGTCTACTTGCTCGGCACGTTTGGCCAACGTAATGGTATCTTTGCTAATACTATTTTTATTTTCCAGTGCATTTGGTAGCTCTGGAATGTTTAATTGCTCAGCCGTTTCTGCATCAATGTTGTTATTAACATCGACGGCTGCCTCTTTAGTAGTGCTGGATTTTTTGTCAGGCTCAGACTGAATAAGTATCACATCTTGCAATTGCTTTTTATCATCACTCAAGCTGCCCACATACAAATGATAATTTCCACTACTAATAAATTCATTGGGGCGAATTAAATCAAAAGCACTGGTCAATGCTTGCTGTTGCCAGACACTTTCCGATGAGCGCACGCCCCACGGTTTACCAACGATGGATAAAGCCGCTTCACCGACGAACAACGCCAAGATTAAAGGCGTCATCAAACGGGCAAGCTTACCACGCGACACGCCACTGGCATTAATCACGGCCATTTCTTGATCGACATACAAGCGCCCAAATACCAGCATCAGAGCGATAAAAAATGCTAATGGCAGGATAAGCTCTAAAAAGTACGGCAAATTATAACCAATGATGGTAAATAATAAGCTGATATCTAAATTGCCTTCTGCCGCAATGCCAAAGTAACGAATCAAGCGACCGCCCAGCATCATCACCACTAAAAACCCCAATACCAATGCGGTCGTTGAGGCAACTTGTTGAGTCATATAGCGGCGTAATATCACAATGGGCACTCTTTTAAAAAAGGTTGGTAGTCACACAATTTGGTGCAGCTTTATTGACAAACGCTGACAACGATGGACAGCTTTGCACGACATAGCTGCTATCGATGACTGAACAATAGAAATGCAAGGCCGTACTGCTCAATCAGATACTTAAGCAGCCCTAAAAGCAACGGCAAAAGATATGAAAACATCTGCGAGACGGGTTAGCGACACGCTGTAAAGATTAGCGATAAAGATAACCGCTAATCCTAGCATATTTTGCTCAAAAATGGCTGTGAAATGTGTTTGCAAACATTGCGTCCATCTTGCTATACCGCTGTATTACTAACCAATAATAGATAAGATATGGAAAGAATATTAAGAATTCAACTCATTAGTTTGTCTTATCTTAGAAGCCTTTTTATGAAGTCTTTGCTCGATATTTTTACTTGATGTCATTTGGAAACCTTTGTGTGTCATTCGTATCATTGCCCTCGCACCCTTAATATTACTTGTTAGACTGAGAAAACTAAAAACTCATAATTATCTCGCCTAATGGAGAATACTACTGATGAATACACTCGCGTCTACGCCTGCTACCTTACTTGAACTCGCTGGCGGTCAATTTGATACGCTCGATTGGTCAAATTGTGCCGTGGTTTTTATTGACTATCAAAACGAATATGTCGATGGTGCGATGCCATTGGGGCAAGCTGGTACTAACGCCATTGCAAATGCGCGCCTATTGCTAGATAAAGCTCGTAAACAAGATGTTCCTATCTTCCATATCGCGCATCACGGTGCAGATAATGGCAACGTCTTTGATCCTTTATCGTCTAACGTCGAAATTATCGCTGAATTACAACCAAAGGATGGCGAAACCGTCATCGTCAAAAAACACCCCAATGCGTTCCATGATACCCAGCTTCAAGCGCTTATTTCAGCCGCGCAAAAACAGCAAATTATTTTTGCTGGGTTTATGAGTCATATGTGTGTCAGCTCAAGCGTGAGAGCCGCCTTTGATTTAGGCTTCGATAGTTTTGTTTGCCATGATGCTTGTGCCACTCGTGACTTGCCGGATTATAAAAAAGATAAGATCAGCGCTGATATCATACATGCTACCGCAATGGCAGCACTGCAAGACAGATTTGCCGCTTTAATAGCAACCGATGCATTGATTCATAGCTAATACAGTTTTGAACCCTTGACCTAAACCTTGCTCACTGCGCACTCACCTCGCAATATGCTACACTATTGCGATTGCTTGATTGGCCAAATACTCTAATAATCTAACAGGTATCAGCAATTAAAAAGATTCTGCCATTTTCATAGCGCTAACGTCATAACTCTAATAAGGATAAATATATGAATATTAAATTAACCCAAACATTACCAAAGACTCACACGCAAAAAATTCTCAAAAAAGAAGCCAAAAGTAAAGACGCGGCCTGCCTCGTCGTCTTAATCGATGATAAGAAAAATATCTTAGCTGAGTCAGTATTGAGCGATTATCAAACTCGCATTGAACAATTGATCGAAGTATCCCACTTTAACGGCAAAGCCTGTGAAACCGTGGCTGATTATGCCTTAGCTGGTGATAAAAAGACCACTAAAGAAAATCCGGTACAGCTATTATTGGTCGGTGTTGGTAACCTTGAGAAGCTGAGCCATAGTGTATTGCAAAAAATTGCCAATACCATTTATCAAAGTACGCAAAAACGCGTCGATTCTATCACTGTTGCGCTGGGCGATGCTTTAGAAGAAAATCAGTTTGGTCAGTTTGCCTTGAACTTATTGGCAGCAACTTACCGTTTTGATAAATATAAGTCAGAGCAAGCCACACCAGTCCTAAGCGATATTTATTTACTTGCTGACGAGTCATTAAAAGCTTCATTAACATTTGCCGAAGCGGTCTTCGCCGGTCAAAGCTTGACCCGTGATGTGGCTAATGAGCCGGGCAACATTTGCTTCCCAGCTTATATGGCAGAACAAGCACAAGAATTGGCCAAAACCTATCCTGACTTATTAAAAGTCACGGTACTAGGTGAAGATGAGATGTCAGCGCTAGGTATGGGTTGCTTCTTAGCTGTCGCGCAAGGCTCTACCAAAGAAGGTAAGCTGGTACTTATGGAGTATCGCGGTAAGTCTAACTTCAGCGCCAACACTGGTAAATCTACGACTAGCAGCGCAAAAGTAGCGGGTGGACTAAAAGCATTGGCGGATAAACTACCGACCAAAGCTGCTCACAAAAAAGCTGCTAAAAACGCGGAACAAGATAATAATGACGATGTTCAAGTTGCAAATGATGATGCGCCTATCGTCTTAGTCGGTAAAGGCGTCACCTTTGATTCAGGCGGTATCTCAATCAAGCCCGGTGCGGCAATGGATGAGATGAAATTTGATATGGGTGGTTCAGCGTCAGTATTGGGCACGATTAAAGCCTTATGTGAAGCACGCCTACCGATCAACGTCGTTGGTGCTCTCGCTTGCGCGGAAAACATGCCATCGGGTGATGCCACTCGCCCAGGTGATATCGTGAAAGCCATGAACGGCAAATCGGTTGAGATTTTAAACACCGATGCGGAAGGCCGTTTGGTATTGGCAGATACCTTATGCTACGTGCAGCGCTATCATCCAAAAGCGATTATCGATGTTGCCACATTGACTGGTGCTTGTGTCGTTGCTTTAGGTCATGTACGCTCAGCCGTGTTCAGTAATGATGAAGACGTCTTGTTTGCTTTAGAAAATGCCAGTAACTTATCTGGCGACCTCGTGTGGCACATGCCAATGGATGATGAGTATCAGGCGCAGCTTGACTCGCCTATCGCTGATATGCAAAACATCGGTGGTAAAGGCGCGGGTGCAGTGACTGCTGCCTGCTTCTTATCGCGCTTCGTAGAAGAAGGTCAAGCATGGGCGCATTTAGACATCGCTGGCACAGCATGGAACTCAGGTAAAGATAAAGCCGCAACTGGTCGCCCTGTGCCGCTGTTTATGCAATATCTAAAAAACAGCTCAAACATGGCTTAATGAACTCATGAAAAACCAAGGTATGAAAACCAATCTATGAACGTTAGCTTTTATGTATTAAGTGAAAGTAAAGCCCAAGATTTCTTGGGCTTTATTTGTCAGTTGACCCAAACGGCGCTCAATAAAAGCAGCCAGTCGTTATTGATTCTTATCGAAAAAGACGATGAATTGCTGTCGACGCTTGATGAGGCTTTATGGGCACAAGAGGCGGTCAGCTTTATACCGCATCAACGCCTCTTGGGTTCTAATATTGATGACACTGACGATGCTAGCAAGACTATTGGCTCTCATATTAATAATAAACCATTTGCCCCTGTCCTTCTTGGCAGCTATATGCCAGCCGATTTTAAAGGGATCGTACTCAACACCACGATACGTCCCGTTAATGACTTTATGGCAGCGACGAGCAATGCCCAACCTACTCGCATTCTTGAGCTCATAAAACCGGATCAGAACAGCGTAAAAGAAGGTCGCCATAAGTACAAAATCTATAAACAACTAGGCCATGAGTTGACGCATTTTAAAGTCTAACCTATAAAACCTCGCTATTTTTCACGCTGAAAAATACGCCCGCCGTTCTTATACCACGCCTGTTTTTTAGCCCTATCCGCTTAGGCAGGTATGGGTTAAAGGTAGGCGCTTACCTTAAAAAATGCTACCATCCTTCGATTAGTTTTCTGTTTTTATTATAAATATCTTATTTATTGACAAAATTGAGGGTGTATAGATGCGTTCATTGATTGCGATGTACCAGCGTATAGGGCTGGTGCCGCTCATTATTATCGGTTTAATATTGGGGGTTTTGATTGGTTGGCTGGCACCAAACATCGGTATTGCATTAGGATTATTAGGAACGCTATTTGTCGGTGCCCTAAAGGCCGTCGCACCGATATTGGTCTTTGTTTTGGTCATGGCAGCGATTAGCCAACACCGTAGTGGCAATGAAGTTTACGTCAAGCCTGTGCTTATCATGTATATGTTTGGCACTTTTTTAGCCGCACTAACGGCTGTTGGCGCGAGCTTTTTATTCCCGACAGAACTGGTATTGGTCAACGCCACCATTGAGCAAGTACCCCCAGCAAATCTCAAAGAAGTATTGACCAATCTGCTGATGAATTTGGTTGCCAATCCTGTCAATGCCATCGCTGAAGCCAACTATATTGGTATCTTAGCATGGGCAATCATCATTGGTTTTGCTTTGCGTCAAGCCAGCGATACCGCTCGTACCGTGGTAGGTGATTTTTCTGATGCTATTTCACAAGTGGTTAAATGGGTCATCGCTTTAGCACCTTTTGGTATCTTGGGTTTAGTCGCCAATACTGTCGCTGAGACAGGTTTTGCCTCTTTAGCAGGTTATGCGCGTATCTTGATGGTACTGGTCGGTTGTATGCTATTTATCGCCTTGGTCGCTAACCCTATTATTGTACTGATCAAAACGGGCAAAAACCCTTATCCGCTAGTATTCAAATGCTTGCGTGAGTCAGGGATTACCGCATTCTTTACGCGTAGTTCGGCTGCCAACATTCCCGTCAATATGAACCTTGCCCGCAAACTAGGGCTACACGAAGATACTTATTCGGTGACGATTCCACTGGGTGCGACCATTAATATGGCAGGCGCGGCGATTACGATTAACGTCTTAACGCTTGCAGCAGCGCATACACTCGGTATCGAAGTGACTTTTGCCTCAGCACTGCTACTCAGTTTGGTTGCAACCATTAGTGCGTGCGGTGCCTCTGGTGTCGCTGGTGGTTCATTATTGCTAATTCCATTGGCAGCGAGCTTATTTAGCATTCCAAACGATATCGCCATGCAAGTGGTTGCAATTGGCTTTATCATTGGAGTGATACAGGATTCGGCAGAAACGGCGCTGAACTCTTCAACTGATGTACTATTTACCGCGGCAGCTGATCCTAAATATGCACGTTAAATGCTAAACATATTATTTGCAAAAAAAAGGGCCTCATTTTAGAGACCCTTTTTTTATGTGCTGATTTTTTATGTACTGAATAAAAGGTAATGGATTATTTTAAATGATTGATGTCAATTTCAATCACTGGTGTCTGCATATCTAATTGGCGTTTAAATTGACGTAATTGTTCGAGCTCATCCAATAGATCAAGTATCAAGCCGATCGCAGGAACACTGGCTTCAAAGTCGCGGCTAAGTCGTGAGGCACGGCGCACCGTCGTCAGCTGATAACCAGTGAACTGCTCACGTTCTGGCACATCATATTTGATGATGTCCTCTTCAATCAATTCGATGACCCATTGGCGCTCTTGGCCACAAGCAGATACCAGCTCATCCAAGCTCATGATAATGTCGGTAAATTCAGGCGAGTGTTTCATAGCTATTATCCTCGTTTGCTCTTTATTTCATCGTTATCGTATGGTATTCATCTCTATTACAATGTTTCAATTTGAGTGATTTTTGGTAGCCATTAACGACTAATATTGATATCGGCAAAGGCTTGTTTTAGTTGCTCATAAGCTTGGGTCGCGGCCTCAGTGCTGATATCAGGGTTCACGATGTTTAAAGTTAGATACAAATCACCCGCTTTCTTAGCAGGAATACCTTTACCTTTTAGACGTAAATTGCTGCCAGATTTGCTGTTCTTAGGCACAGTCACAGCAAGCGTACCTGCTGGCGTACTGACGTTAATTTTTTCACCCAACGCCGCTTCCCATGGCGCTATATTAACGGTTTGATAAACATCAGCACCTTCGATACGGATATTGTCGGCGTGACGGATTTTTACTTTTAAAAATAAATCGCCATTTTTACCGCCACCAATACCAGCCGCACCTTGCCCTGCTAGGCGAATTTGCTTGCCATCAGTGATGCCTTTAGGGATTTTAATTTTCAGCGTTTTGTTGTCATACTCGACACTGCCATTCGGTTGACGAATAGGGACATTCAACTTAATGCTGTAGTCGTCACCGTTATAAACTGATGCCAAATCAACCGTAATCTCTGCGTGCTGATCTTGACCTTTGCTATCTTGCGACCCAAAACCTCCACGCTGCGATTGTCCACTCGCTGAACCACGTGCACCGCGACCAAATGCCGAAAAGATATCATCGAAGCGGAAGCCACCATCGCCATAAGCTTCGCCATCACCAAACTGATCTTTGATATCTTCCCAGCGATAGCCGCCTTGCCCACCACTTGCAGATTGACCGCTAAAACCGCCACCTTGACCAGCAAAAGGGTTGTCTAGCATAGCGTCATATTCGGCACGCTTTTCTTCATCTCTAATGGTTTCATAAGCATTATTAATCTCAGCAATCTTACTGTCTGCGTCTGGATCGTCGCTCACATCAGGGTGATATTGACGGACAAGCTTACGGTATCTTTTCTTAATATCTGCAGCTGAGGCGTCTTTTTTGACCCCTAAAATGTCATAGTAATTTTTCTCTGCCATGTTTTTGTCCTCAAAATAAAAGCATGTTAATGATACTGGTATGCCCATTTTAAACGATATGGTATGGAAGTTTATTCGACTGCGACATAACAGGTGGTAACGATAGTCTATCTAATAATGATAGTAATATAAAAATTCAATACCGTTATATAAATATTACCAGTAATAGTGCCGAACAACAGCAGTGTTTAGGTTGTTTGAAGCACTTAATACATTATGATTCGCCTTTGTCACTGCATTGGCATATTTCTCTATGATTCTGGCATGATTTTTCGTTGATAACTACTGACATTGTGTCAATTTAGCACTCGACCTAATGCAAGAATAGAGATACAAGCCAAAAACACTATTAACAATGTAAATTGTTATTTAAAACAATTACATATAGATCATTGGTATTCAACGGCTAGCACCCATAAATGAGCATTTTGACCTCGGCAGTTCTTTTACAGAACCGTAAGAATATGACAAAGTATGTGTTGTAATATGAATATATTATTTATACTCATAGGGAGTATGAATAACATAGGCAAGTGTATCTGTCTATTTTATAAATTGCTTAAAGGTATTAAATGTCTTATTTAATCAAGTCTTTGGTTATCACATTATCACTACTGCTGAGTACCACCGTTTTTGCTGGAAACACCAGTTATTACGGTAGTCAATTCCACGGTAAACGCACCGCTAGTGGTAGTATCTTCAACATGAACTCTTTGACCGCTGCACATCGCACGTTGCCGTTTGGTACGAAGGTACAAGTGACCAACAAGAAGACAAAGCAGAGTGTAATCGTAAAAATTACCGATAGAGGCCCTTTCATTCGGGGCCGTATTTTGGATTTATCGAAAGCCGCTGCTGGTCAAATAAACTGTCAGTTATGTACGACCACAATGGAAATTTTGTCTTATGGTGATGGTAAATACCGTAAGGAATAACGTAATAAAAAAGGGAGAGCCAGCGCTCTCCCTTTTTTGTGACTGTCTTTATCAAATAAAAATAGCTTAAAAAATACTCAAAAGCGGCTATTTATAACTGACAGCCGTCTACTCAAAACCCGCTTCCATTTCCTCTAATGTCGTCATCAAAAGCAATAATTTTTCTTCATTATCACTATGCTGCTGCTGTAATGCCGTTTGCTCATTGAGTAATACTAGCAAGTCAGACTTGCGACTTTCTTCGTATAGAGCCGTATCAGCCAACTTTTCTTCAAGCGTCACAAGCTGCTTATCAATTTTAGCCAATGTCTTTTCTGTCTCTTCTATCTCACGGCGAACAGGTG
Source organism: Psychrobacter muriicola 2pS (assembly GCF_904846535.1). Classification (NCBI taxonomy): domain Bacteria; kingdom Pseudomonadati; phylum Pseudomonadota; class Gammaproteobacteria; order Moraxellales; family Moraxellaceae; genus Psychrobacter; species Psychrobacter muriicola. The sequence continues at coordinate 60,705 of NZ_CAJHBC010000006.1, read as the reverse complement.
CGGTGAGTTTGCGTTGTTCAGCAGCCAATTTACGCTGCGCATCTTTACTAAGCGTAGGCTGAGTGGCTTCCTTCTTTGATGGGGCGTTGTTGGCAGCTAACTGATCGTTAGATGCTGAATCAGCTGTTTCACGTGAAACGAACTTCTTATTGGCTTTTTTGTTCTTTTTCTTACTGGTATTTTTATCTTGCGAGTTTTCTTGTTTACGCTTTTCTGCCAGCCACTTACCGTAGTCGCTGATATCACCATCGAACTCATCGATTTTGCCATCATGGACCAAAAACAGCTCATCACAGACGTTGGCAATCAACTCACGATCATGCGAGACCAGTACCACTGCTCCTTGGAAGCCTTGCAAGGCAATGGTCAACGCTTGACGCATTTGTAAGTCTAAATGGTTGGTTGGCTCATCCAATACAAGGACGTTGGGACGTTGCCAGACGATCAATGCCAAGGTCAGACGCGCACGCTCGCCACCTGAGAATAGCTCACTTGGCGTATCAATACGCTCACCGCGAAAGTCAAAGCTGCCCAAAAACGAACGTAGCATCGCATCAGAGGTTTTGCCAGCTAGACGACGCAACATCTCTATAGGAGTTGCTTTGGCATCCAAGATATCCATTTGATGCTGGTTAAAGTAGCCTAGTTTTAGAGTATCCGAAACACGATACGTCCCTGTTAATACGCCAAGCTCGCCGACCAATGCCTTAATCAATGTTGATTTACCTGCGCCATTCATACCCAGCAAGCCAATACGTGTGTCCGGCGTCACTTGCACGTTGGCATTGTGCAAAAGTGGCGTGGTGCTATAACCAATATCTGCGTTGGTCAGCTCAATCAGAGGTGAGCTCATATTTGCTGGCTCATAGAACTGGAACGAGAACGGATTATCCGCCATCATCGGTGACAGTTCCGCCATGCGCTCAAGCTGCTTGATACGGCTCTGTGCTTGCTTAGCCTTACTGGCTTTGGCACGGAAACGACGAATGAAGTCATCTAAATGCGCCTTAGTTGCTTCTTGCTTTTCAAAAGCTTGCTGCTGCTGTGCCATCCGCTCGTGACGTGTGCGGATAAACTGCTGATAGTTACCCGTATAAAGGGTGATTTTTTGTTGTTCGACATGCAAGATATGACCGACCGTGGCATCCAAAAATGCTTGGTCATGCGAGATTACGATGACCAGACCGGTATAGGCATTGATCCAAGTCTCAAGCCACAAAATAGCATCCAAGTCCAAATGGTTGGTCGGCTCATCGAGTAGCATCAGATCAGCGCGGCTCATCAAGGTTTTGGCAAGATTCAAACGCATGCGCCAGCCACCCGAAAACCCTTCTACGGGCAATTCATGCTGGCTAGTATTAAAACCAAGACCTGCCATAATTTGTGCTGCTTTAGTGGGTGTGCGATACCCATCAATTTCATCGAACTGCTGATGCAAGACCCCAATCTGCTCATCACTAACGCTACTCAAATCATTCAAAGAAGCATTAATCTCATACCACTGCTCATCACCACTCAAGACATAATCAATCGCAGACTGCGTAGTAGCGCCGACTTCCTGTGCCATATGCGCCACATGCCAGCTATCAGGAATACTGACTTCACCTCTATCAAGCGTGACCTCGGTATCTCCCTTGCCCATGCGCGTCAACAATAAGGCAAATAAGGTAGATTTGCCGGTGCCGTTGTTGCCCGTCAAGCCAACTTTGTGGCCCGGATGTAGCTGGAAGCTTGCCCCTGCAAACAACTCACGACCATCACGGCGAACACCAACGTCTTTAAATTCGATCATATAATCTCTTCAACTCAACAGTAATATAAAATATAAGGCAATAAAAAACACACATCTGGCATGTTAACTGGCGGCTATTATTTCAAACGCTTGCCCCATAGGCAAACGATTAAATAACTATTTCAAAACTAAGTATTTATTAGCACAAAAAGTCTTTCTCTTAGCATGAGTTTATGGGGATAATCACCGCTAGTATCAATCAGCCACCTTCAGCCAGTAGTGTCACTCTTGACAAACGAATCAGCACCCCCATTATGATATACTGCGATGAGATAAGTGCCAGCCATCAATCAAATCGTTGTAATGGCACAGATATCATATTTATAATGTGTCACCTGTATCATGATTAATCACACCAATAGCATCGCCATAATAACAGCACCCAATTGAATCAAACGCCGTGCGTATCTTTATTTGCAACCATTTCATTGCAAACCCTAACTGGACGACCGCATTTGATCCTAGCAACTGAGGTAGATATGAACGAATCAGCCAACCAATTTAGCCCAAGCTCAAGTCAGCCAGTAGACCCAACTGTTTTAAGCCTAACCGACAGTGCCGCACAAAAGGTACGACGTCTGCGCGAAGAAGAAGGTGATAGCGACCTGATGCTACGCGTCTATGTGACGGGTGGCGGCTGTTCAGGTTTCTCTTATGGATTTAACTTTGCCAACGATCTAAATGAAGACGATGCCAATTTTGATAATGGTGACGTCACATTAGTCGTCGATTCACTGAGCTATCAGTACTTGCAAGGCTCTACTGTTGACTATACTGAGGGGCTAGAGGGCGCACGCTTTATCGTCACCAACCCAAATGCCACCACCACATGTGGCTGTGGCTCATCCTTCTCTATTTAGGTTAGCGAGTCGCATGACTTTTGATAAAGATGCCCTTGTCGTTAGTCAACGCTATAACAAACAGCTTAACGTCGCACTTTTGAAGCATTTATCTCGTAGGTAGATGCTTCTTGTTTTATTCGCTTGCTAGAAAATAGTAGCGTGCTGTTCATAAAATTTTTGATTGAAATACCTATTTAAATCAAGACAAATGGGTGCCTGTAAAGCTTATTGTATTTGTAATTGTCCGTGGTTTTCAGGGCAGCTTTGAGCTAAACTGACGGCATTCTTAATCCAATATTTACCTTTTTTATGGTCAAACGCCAACCGTGTTTTGATCCGCCATAATAAATAACAATAGATGACTATTATGAGTAATTTTGCGAGTAGCTTTGTGAACTTTGACATTCCTAATTGGTTTGACAGCAAGCATTTAACGGGTATGTTACGCGGTATCGAAAAAGAAGGTCTGCGCGTGAGGCCTGATGGTTACTTGGCTCAGACGCCGCATCCAGCCAAACTTGGCTCAAAGCTCACCCATCCGTTTATCACGACTGATTATTCAGAAAGCCTACTTGAGCTAATTACCGACCCTAAAACCTCACCAAAAGAGACGCTAAACATGCTGCGTCAGTTGCATGTATTGGTCTATCAAGCCATGCCTGAAGGTGAGCTGATGTGGCCACTGTCTATGCCTTGTATGCTGTCATCGAATGACGAAGACATCCCACTGGCTGATTATGGTAGCTCTAATACGGGCAAGCTCAAGACGCTATACCGTAGCGGGCTTGGTATCCGTTATGGTCGTCGCATGCAAACGATTGCAGGGTTACATTACAATTTATCTTTTGGTGATACGCTCTTTGAAACGTGGCAAGCGCAAGCCGCAACGGCACAAGAGCAGACGCTGACAGAATTCAAAAATGAAAAGTACTTAGGGCTTATCCGTAACTTTAAGCGCTTGACCAGCCTTGTGTTGTATTTATTGGGTGCCAGTCCAAGTGTATGCCCTTGTTTTGTTGCAGGGCGTGAGCATGATTTAGAACTGCTAAACGACTCAACCTATTATAAGCCTGCCGCCACCAGTCTACGTATGGGCAAGCTTGGCTATACCAATAGTGTGCAAGAACAGCTCGATATTCGTTATAACTATCTGCCAGAGTATGTCGATGGGCTGCGCCGTGCGATTCAGACACCGCACGAAAGCTTTGCAAAGCTTGGCTTAGATGATGCCGACGGCAATCCTATCCAAATCAATAATCATATTTTACAAATAGAAAATGAATACTATAGCCCTATCCGCCCAAAACAAATCGCGATGAGCGGTGAGACACCGACAGAAGCACTGGAGCGTCGCGGTATTGCTTATGTTGAGTTCCGTGCCATCGATCTAGACCCTTATAGCGATGTCGGTATTCGTCTATCTAGCGCTTGTTTCCTAGAGGTCATGGCGCTGTACTGTTTGCTGAGCGACTCACCTGATCTGCTACCTGAGGAAGAAGAAGCCCTAGCCATCAATCTTGAGCGTGTGGTAAACGAAGGTCGCCGCGAAGGCTTACACATTATAAACAACGGCGAAGAGCAACTGCTTGAGAGCTGGATGCTGATGCATTTAGAGCGTATGCAGCCATTGGCAGCGCTGCTTGATGCTCATTATGGTGGCAACGACTACCGTGCAGCAGTCGCTTTAATGCAAGGCAAAGCAGGACATTCTGAATCGACTATTTCAGCACAAGTCAACTCTGATAGTCAACGTTTAGGCAGCTTATGGCAGCTTGGCTTTACCTTGGCACAGCAGCATCGAGAGTCTTTATTACAGCAGACGCTTAGTCCGAACACCCAAGCCAAATACGAAGTATTGGCAGAAAAATCGATATTACAGCAAGCTGAGATTGAAAAAGCCGAAACTGAAGACTTTATGGAATTTTTACAGCAATATCGCTAAATTTTGCCCACTAAGTTCTTTCCGCCACTTAGTGTATAAATGACTATTTTATAAGAGTAACCGCCCGATGCTAAAGCTGACCACTTACCGCAATTTGCAAATATTTTTGGTGATAATAGCCGTAATAGGTATGAGTTTTGCGCTGTTTTTTTTACAGCGCTATATGGGTTTTTCGCCTTGCCCACTGTGTATTTTTCAGCGTATTGGTCTCATAATAATGGGCAGTTTTGCTTTGATAGCGGCGTTATTCAACCCTAAATCTAAAGCGGTTAGATTGGTATTGTGGCTTGGTAGCTTAGCGGGTATCGGATGGGCGACTGCAGTGGCCGGACGTCATGTTTGGCTACAGCATCTACCTGCCGACCAAGTACCTTCTTGTGGTCCAGGGTTGGATTATTGGTTAGATACGCTACCGATTTTACAAGTATTTAAAGAGGTTTTTGCAGGTTCTGGCGAATGTGCTTCTGTTGATTGGACATTTATGGGACTGAGCATTCCTGAACAATCTTTGATTCTATTTAGTCTACTATTGGTGGTACACGGATTAATATTATGGCGCATTTTACGACCTACTACCCCTAGCCATCTGGCTTAATAGCGAATTATCATTTACGTCGTCTTTTGCTATACCCTTTATCTAAAAGGACAGGCATATTTTTTAATAAACGTCTGTTTGTTAAAAAATACCATTAAGCAGCTTTGATAATTTTTATTCGTCATACCTATCAGTGTTAAAAAATTATGCTTAGATCGTGGCTAGACTAATCATAACAAAAAGGCCACAGAAATATCTTTAACCTTTGATATCTTGACACAGTTTATTTGCGTTTTTATTGGCTAAGATGCTTAATATCCGTGACTGATTGGCGATAGGCTACAGATAGCTTATTGTCGCCGCCAAATCTCAAATAGTGCGTATCATCTGGCAACTTTTGAGACATTGATAATTCTATACATCCTATTATCTTTCCTTTTTGACAACAGTATTGAGTTGCCGATAATATAGATAATCTTTCGAATGGCTATTTAAAAAATTGTTTTTTGGTGTGACCATGATATATTCTGTGCCTACTTGCTCTAGCACGCTAACCATCCTCAAACGTGGCGGTCATTGTTTGCTAGCGCTTCCCCTTTGTGTGCTGCTCATCGGCTGTGATAGTGCCTCGTCTAACCAAGATAAAGGATTGACGACTAAGATAGCCTCTATCGATTATGTAGAAGAGAACAGCTCACAAGTTGCCGCAGAGAACTTGGAAGAAATCAATCTGTTAAGTGCTGGTAGTAAGCTGGCAGTAGCAGAAGGACAATCGCTGATTGCGGCTGCCCAATCGAGCAATGATGCACATATACATCAATCGTTGACATACTCAAAGTCGCATAATAGTATTTTACAAGCCACGTTAATGGGCGACTATGGCGGCATGGTACCCTGCAATTCTTGCGACAGCACCGATATTACATTGAATTTATTTGCTGATGGTTCAGTGCTCAAAACCAGCATTTATAACAACCCTGAAATGCCTCGTCTGCCCCTAATTGAGTCTGGTGTTTATCGTCAAGACAATGATACGATTACGATTGTCTATGAAGAAAAAAACATTGAGGCCTATGATATTCAGGACAATCATCTTGTCTTAATGGATGAATATAAAAATCCTAACAACGACTATACTTTGTCGCGTAAATAACCAAGCGGCGGCATAAAGTATTAGATACTTTAAATCTAATGATGCCAAACACGCCAAACCATCTGTTGAACAACGCCTACTTACTGGGCGTTTTTTATTGGTCATCATGCGGTGTTTACTTTACAATAAGTGCTTGTTTTCGACGCTGCTACTTGGCGACCGTATGCTGTTTTTGTGACAGAATATAGGGTCGAAGCAGTTTAAAGTAAGGGTAAGGCAGCCGAGCGCAAATAGTACGTTTGGTACATAAAGCGCGGTTAACGCCGTAACCATTTATAATACTTTAACTATCGCCAAGACTGATGATCATTAGGTTGAGTGTATCCTAGAATAAGCCACGGTTAATATCGGTGACTTTTGGGATAATACTCCATTTTTATTCTTTTAATTTAAGCTCGTACGGAACGTCTATGCATATTCATATTCTTGGTATTTGTGGTACTTTTATGGGCTCACTGGCTCTATTGGCACGCGAGCTTGGACATACGGTCACGGGCTCAGATGCCAACGTTTATCCGCCGATGTCTACCCAACTTGAAAACGCGGGCGTGACCATTGAGCAAGGCTATCTGATAGAGCATTTACAACCAGCACCAGATTTAGTCGTCGTTGGTAATGCCATGAAGCGCGGTATGGATGTCATCGAATATATGCTGGACATAGGTCTACGCTATACCTCAGGGCCGCAGTTTTTATCTGAGCAAGTATTGCAATCGCGTCATGTGATAGCCGTTGCCGGTACTCACGGTAAAACCACAACGACGACCATGCTCGCTTGGATACTACATTATGCCGGTATCGATACTGGGTTTTTAATCGGCGGCGTGCCACTGGTTGATACCACTGATGCGCATTTGCAACAAGTCTTCGCTCACAGCAGTTATTTGGGTGCTGACAAAATTGATAATGACGATTCGACAAATACTGGCTATTTCGTTATCGAAGCGGATGAATACGATTCTGCGTTTTTTGATAAGCGCTCAAAGTTCGTTCATTACCGTCCGCGTACGGCTATTTTAAATAACCTTGAATTTGACCATGCGGATATTTTTAAGGATCTTGATGCTATTCAAACCCAATTCCATCATATGGTTCGCATGATTCCAAGCACTGGCAAAATCATTATGCCCACAGCGACTGCCAGCTTAGAGGAGACGTTAGCGAAAGGGGTTTGGACACCCGTTTGGCGGACAGCAGTACTGGACTCAGCGGCACATAATACCCATGCAACAGACGAGCATTTAAGAGATAGTAGCGATTGGCAAGCTGAACTTATCAGCGCAGATGGTGGTCAATTTGCGGTCAGTTTTGTGGCGGATACTGCTGACAAAGAAGCCACGGGAGTCGTCGATTGGTCGATGAGCGGCATTCACAATGTAAATAATGCCTTGGTTGCTATCGCAGCAGCTTATAACATCGGCGTCAGTGTTAAAACCGCTTGCGCGGCGTTATCAGCATTCGCTGGCATTAAACGTCGGATGGAGTTGATTGGCGATGTCAATGATATCTTAGTCTTTGATGATTTTGCCCATCACCCTACGGCTATTACTACTACCTTAGATGGTGCAAAGAAGAAACTGGCGGACAGACGCATTTGGGCCATTATTGAGCCACGTAGTAACACCATGAAAATGGGTGTTCATCAAGACAGCTTGGCTGAGTCCGCAGCTCTCGCCGATCATACCTTATGGTATGAGCCGACAGGACTAGAATGGGGTCTAAAAGAAGTCATTGAAAATGCCAATATCGCAAATCCTAACATGGGCAACCAACAGGTGCTCTCTAGTATCGATGCGATCATCGAGCATATCGACACGCATGCAAAAGCTGGTGACGCTATTGTGATTATGTCGAATGGGGGTTTTGAAGGTATTCATCAACGCCTGCTAACTGCACTACATAACAAAGCTACGTAATAAAGCTACGCAGCAAATGATTTAGCTGGTCTAGATCTGGTGTTGAACAAGAGCGTTGCTTGTCATAAATAAGCAACGTTTTTTTATGATCAAATTTTTTGATTACTATAGGGAATATCAGTATTAGGGAGCGTCGGTATTCAAAAACCATTTAATATATAAACGGCGTTTTCGACTTCACTACCTTTGTAACCTTTCATTTACCTATCCTACCTGCATATTAGCAAATCTACGGTTTTCCTCACATAGCTCATACACTGGTAACATTTCGCGCTTACCTTTGCGCCTATACAGTGCTTACAATGGACTTATCAAAATTAGCAAACCATTATAAATGATAATAAATTAGGAGAATAATATGAGCTTTATTTGGATGATTATTGTAGGTCTGGTTGCAGGTTTATTGGCACGAGCTATCAAGCCAGGTAGTGACCCGATGGGCTGGATAATGACGATTGTACTGGGTATCGTTGGTGCTTTAGTAGGTGGCTTCTTGGCTAGTCTTATCGGTATCAATGCTGATGGCGGATTTACTGGTTTGATCTTCTCAGTAATCGGTGCGATCATCCTCTTGTTTATCTATGAGATGATTATGAGCAAACGTGGCGTATAATCTTTCATTTTTGGTCAGACGCTTTAGTTGTACAAAGTGACTTTATTTATTCAAAAGTGACTCTATTTACCCGATTGAGACCACATACCATCTAGCTTATATAAATCGAAAAGCCTTGCGAATTGCAGGGCTTTTTTATGACTAGAATAAAAGCGACCACTTTTATTTTTTACGATGATAAAAAGCAATAATTGCTCGAAAGTATTGATAAGCATTACTTTTGTCCCCATTTATCTTATAATATCAACCCTATTTTATCCTTATCACTGAGGTGAGCATTATGGCTTTACTCCCTATTTTAAATTACCCAGACCCACGCCTGCGTACCATTGCTAAGCCTGTTAAGGAAGTGACTGCTGAAATCAAAACCTTAATCGCTGATATGATTGAGACAATGTATGATGCACAAGGCATCGGTTTGGCAGCGAGCCAAGTGGATCGCCATATTCAGCTCATCGTCATGGATCTGTCTGAAGATAAAAATAGCCCTAGAGTTTTTATCAACCCAAAGGTGACACCATTAGTAGAAGACAAACAGCCCTATGAAGAAGGTTGTTTGTCCGTACCTGAGGTCTATGACAGTGTTGAGCGCCCGAACAAAGTGCGCATTGAAGCCTTAGATGAGAATGGTCAAAAGATCGATGAAGAAGTAGAAGGCTTACTCGCGGTATGCATCCAACATGAAATGGATCATTTAAATGGGGTCATATTCGTCGATTATTTATCACGTCTCAAGCAGACTCGTGCGCGCGATAAAGTGCGTAAAGTTATTAAAATACGCGAAAAACAAGGCGAACAAACGGCGGATAAACAGCCGCAGCCCACCCATTCTTAGTCTACTCATCACCTAAGCTATTTTTACGTCATTTAGTCAGCATGAATATAAGATATTATCACCTGTGAGATGCGCGATGATAATGACGTGATGCGAGCATTTACTCTTTAACACATACTGTCTCTACTAAAGGTTTACTACCATGACCATGATCAAAATTGACCAATATTTTGACCCTGCCGGCTGGCAGAAATTCACCCAAGCTGCTGAAGGTCGCGAGACGCCATTTTTGGTCGTGGACCTTAGCCGTATCAAAACCAAATATCATGAAATGGTTGGGTTTTTTCCCAATGCAAAAATCCATTATGCAATGAAAGCCAGTCCTGCTGTTGAAGTGATTAACTTGCTTGCTGATCTTGGTTCAAACTTTGATTGTGCCTCCATCTATGAGCTTGATCGCGTACTAGACTGCGGCGTTGAGCCATCGCGTATCTCTTATGGCAATACCATCAAAAAAGCGGAGCATGTCAAATATGCCTTTGAAAAAGGTATTGACTTGTATGCGACCGACTCAGAAGCTGATTTAAAAAATATTGCCAAGCACGCCCCTGGTTCAAAAATCTTTGTGCGTATCTTAGTACAAGGGTCAGAGACTGCTGAATGGCCATTGTCTCGTAAGTTTGGTTGTCATCCTAATATGGCGATTGAGCTTTTGATTCAAGCTCGTGACTTGGGTCTAGTACCTTATGGCATCTCATTCCACGTCGGTAGTCAGCAAAAAGACGTTGCCGCTTGGGATGATGCGCTAGCAAAGGTCAAATACATGTTTGATTGGATGAAAAACGAAGAAGATATTAAGCTACAAATGATTAATTTGGGTGGCGGCTTTCCAGCCAACTATATCAGTGAAGTGAACCCTATAAAAGTCTACGCTGAAGAGATTACTCGTTATTTGACAGACGACTATAGTGAAGAAGACATGCCTGAGATTATCCTTGAGCCAGGTCGTTCATTGGTTGGCGGATCGGGCGTATTGGTCAGCGACGTGGTGCTTATTTCACGTAAGTCACACACAGATTTAACACGTTGGGTCTATACCGATGTGGGCTTATTTCAAGGCTTAATCGAGACGTTAGGAGAGGCCATCAAATATCCTGTGTATACGCCTAAAATGGAAACGTCAACCAGCGAAGGCACGGTAGTACTGGCAGGTCCCACATGTGATTCGACCGATATCATGTATGAAGAAGCGGGCTATCAGCTACCACAAGAGCTGGAGATTGGTGATAAAATCTTTTGGTTGACCACTGGTGCATATACTAATTCGTACTCATCTATTGAATTCAATGGTTTCCCACCGTTAGAAGTGATCTACGTTGACTAATCTGCAATAGATTATTGTCAATAAAAAGGCGCGATACTGCTCATCACAGTATCGCGCTTTTTTATACCAAAAATAATATGAGTCAATGCAAGGCTACTGCACCATTATCCAAATTGGTGTGTTTTTAGTGCTATCAATGGCACCATTGCTACCATAACTTGAGCGTTGATTTTGGCTATTTTGAGAGATTTGTCCGATAGTCACCCATTGTCCACGTGGGATAATAATGGTCGTGTCTAATCGCTGACCTTGAACAGCATGATTACTATTTTTCTGAGAAGTTGAATAGGAGCGTGCGAGTTTTTCTTCAACTTGGGACAATGTTACTTCGACTTGGCCAGTCGGTAATAGCCTTGGCGTAACGGCGATGCCTTGCGTCGTTGGTAGCAATACCTGCTGCTGAATGACAATCTGTGCTGACGGACGGTTATAATTTGTATAACTATTGGCATCAGAGGTTTGATTCAATGCGTAAAGCGTCCCTGTGCTGATACTGGCGGCACTACCTGACAAGGTTTGTACTTGATATAAATTATTTGTTTGCTGTTGGCTATTGCTCTGATGAATAATCCCTGATCCTTGAATACCACGATTGCTAATAATGACCTGCCCCTGCTGAATATTACCTTGGACGCTGCTATTATTGCCAACACGCACAGCGACCGTCAATGCCTGTGGCTGACGATCAATCTGAGTCAATAACTGCTGTACCGCCTGATAATTAGCAGCTGTCGTGTGCAACACTAACTTGTCTTGATAGGTAGTAACCGTACCGCCATCACGACTATTATTCAGTTGCTGACGAACGGCAGGTAATAATGCATCACCGCCATAAGTGTCGATGACGTAGGTTTGAAAAGTCGCAGCTTGTGCGACTATTGGCACTACCGTCAAACTTAGGGCAAATGCTATTTGGCTAGCGTAAAGCGTGCTTTTGCTAGGTTTGAGTGTCGTGACGCTGTTGGCAGCTTTGATACTTCTGGCAACCCTGACAACAGCCACAGCGCGACTAAAACTCGCTATTAGATTCTTGCTAAACTTATCCATGTCTAACTCCTAACAGTCATTCCGCTTTATCAATAAGCCATCCTCAGCAGCTACTAAACAACAAGCAAGAAACTTTAATCATTCAAATCTTACTCTCTCAAAAACTAGTCATTTAAACCCAACACATCTTGCATATTATATTGCCCGACTTCTTGTTTGATAACCCAAGTCGCGGCACGTACGGCACCCGCGGCAAAAGTCATACGCGCGCGGGCACGATGGGTAATTTCAACCACCTCACCATCGGCAATAAACATCACGGTATGATCGCCAATGATTTCACCACCGCGAATGGCATGAATACCAATAGTACCTGCTTTACGTTCCCCCGTTTGTCCTTCGCGGCCATAAACAGCAACGTCTTTTAGATTCTGTCCGCGAGCTTCTGCGACGGCTTCTGCCATCATATATGCTGTGCCTGATGGCGCATCGATTTTATGCTTATGGTGTGCTTCGATGACTTCTACATCGGCATCCTCACCAAAGGCCTTCGCTGCCATGCCGAGTAACTTTAATGACAGATTAACGCCTGTTGAATAGTTACCGGCATAGACAATTGCTATTTTCTCGCTGGCTTTTGCCAATACTTGCTCTTGCTGATCATTAAAACCTGTCGTACCAATAACCATCGCGACATTGTTTGCAGCGCAAATCTGCATATTTTGCTCAGTGGCATCAGGCAAGCTAAAGTCAATCAGTACATCGATGTCATTAATGACGGCTTTTAAATCATCGACAATTTGCACCTCTAAGCGACCGATAGCAGCAACTTCGCCAGCATCCGCGCCGACAAGGCTTGAGCCTTGACGTTCTATCGCGGCATTTAATATTGTTTGCGAGTTGTCTTGTACCGCCTCTATTAGCATACGCCCCATACGACCACCAGCACCAATCACACCAACTTTAATGGCTTGTTTTTTTGTTTCCTGACTCATATCTTTACCTTAAATGCTTTATATTTAGCGGGGTTATTTTTGGATGTCATTTATCGTAAGTTTAACAAATATCACTGCATGAGTGGTTTTTTATAAGTACAAGAAAAAGCCCAAAGGTTTCACATGAAACCTTTGGGCTTACTTTAAGTATAATTATTTAGCGATAGTCATTGTTAGTCAAACAAATCGCCAATCTTTTTAAAGAATGATTTTTTGTGTGGCGACTGCTGATGCTTACTATCACCGTCGAGCGTATCTTGGAACTGGCGCAACAGGTCTTTTTGCTCGCGAGTTAAGTTCACTGGGGTTTCGATAACCACACGGCAAATCAAATCACCTTTCATCGTGGTGCGTACTGGCGTCACACCTTTACCGCGCACACGCAGCAACTTACCACTTTGCGTGCCTTCTGCAACCTTGATTTTTACTTTACCATCTAAAGTTGGTATCTCTACTTCTTTACCCAATGCCGCATCAGTGATGCTAACGGGTACGTCCATATATAGATCAGCGCCTTGACGGGTAAAGACGTTATGCGGTTTCACGCGTACTTCAACGTATAAGTCGCCGTTTTGGACACCCGCGCCGCCCGCTTCACCTTCGCCTGCTAGACGGACGCGATCACCATCATCAACACCCGCTGGGATAGACACTTCTAGCGTACGTGATTTGTCTTTAACGCCATTACCATGACAGTCAGAGCACGGATTTTTGATTTGTTTACCAGTGCCGCCACAATGTGGGCAAGCCTGCTGAACAGCAAAGAAACCTTGCTGCATACGCACTTGACCTTGTCCATGACAGGTCTGACAAGTCACGATATCAGAGGCATTTTTTGCACCTTTACCATCACAGGTGTCACATGGAGCCGGAGCAGTAAAGCTGATTTCTTTTTTGCAGCCACGTACCGCTTCTTCTAATGTCAGCTCAATCACATAACGCAAATCTGAGCCACGGCGCGAACGTCCACCGCCGCCGCCGCGTGATTGACCAAAAATGTCGCCAAAGTTACCGAAAATGTCGCCGAAAATATCTTGGAAGTTGCCACCACCTGCACCGCCAAAGCCGCCGCCACCCATACCGTTTTCAAAGGCTGAATGACCCATGCGATCATAAGCAGAGCGCTTTTCTTCGCTGCTTAGTACTTCGTAAGCCATGGATGCTTCTTTGAATTTATCTTCAGCATCTGGATCATCAGAGTTACGGTCAGGGTGATATTTCATAGCCAGCTTGCGGTAAGCTCGCTTAATTTCTTTGCTTTCAGCGGTCTTGCTCACACCTAATACTTCATAAAAATCGCGCTTACTCATGGGCTCTCCTATCGTCTTTACAGTCCACCGGCCAGTCGATTCAGTAGTTCTAGTCAACCACCACCTTAATACGACTCACTATGGCACTTAAAGGTTTCACATGAAACATCATAAATAGTGAGAGAAAAGAGGTGATACTGCTATGAATCTTACAAGCGAATACGGCGGGATGCTGCTTAGCCAAATCAATTATTAAAAGTTTGCGCTATTTATGGAGATGCTATGGTGATTTATCAAGCGCTTAAGGAGGAAAGTATCCACTATAGTGCGCTTGGCCATACAAAAAGGTTTTATTAAGGAATGAACAAAGTTTTTCATACCTTAAAAAGGCTCAGCCATGCTAATATTTATCGCTATATTCTTGGGGGTTTAGATTTATACTCACCATTATTAAATTTGCCCATCATTAAGTTTTTGTTTTGCAATAAGGTATTGATTTTTATGAAAAAGCTGATTATTTTATTAATCATCATTGCAGTCGCTGTCTATGCAGGCTCGCCTTATTACAGCGCCTATCAGCTTAAAAATGCCTACGATGCCAAAGACGGCGCGACCATCGCAGCAGCGATCGACTATGAGCAAGTGCGACCCAGCATCCAAAACCAACTAACCAGTCAGTTTACGGCGACTATGGCCAATTATCCATTGGTCGCTGAGCTGGGCGGCGAACCATTGACCCAAGCTGCCAATAGTTTTATCACGCAGGCGGTGAATGGGGCTATAACGCCACAAAATATCGAAAAAGTCATTAATACCCAAGGTCAAGCCAACACCGCGACCAAAGAGCTGGCCGCCGCATGGGCAATCGCCAGTAATCAAGTCGATCTCAAAAATTTGATTCAAAATCTTATCATTCAGCGCGGTGATGTAGATGCAGTGGTCAAAAGCCAAATGCAGCAAATCATGAAAAAACAAGCTGCGGAATTGGAGCAACAGGTAGCGCAAGGGTCTGACAGTGATAAGCCAACATTGGGCTATTGCGGTATTAATTGCTTCAATATTAGCGGTCAGGTAAAAGGTTATCCGCTCACCATCGAGATGCAGCGTAACGGCTTAATTGATTGGAAAATCGTTGATATGGTGTTGCCACAATAGACTTGCTATCATTGACTTTTAGACACAATAAAAAAACCGCCCCATCAGTTATGTTCATAGGGCGGTTTTTTAATAGTCATTGATTATGCGTATATCATGTATATCTTACGTCATATAAATATCAAGGTTATACGGGTCAGGCGATAAAAACGTTAATAATCTACTCTACGCCCAAAAACTCTAAAAACTCTGGACTCTCAAAGCTTGCTTGATAAAGCACACCATCTTCACGGTAGATAGCAGGCGTTGCCATCACCGCAAGCCCTGCTGATTTTTCACGATTGGGCGTCACATGATCGACTTTACAGCTTGCTGGTGCAGGTGTCATCTCACCCTGCAGCATTGCTTTATCAAAAGCGTTGCGGCGGCTGTCCTCGTCACCTTGGCACCAGATGCCACGCATTTGCTCAGGGGACTGTTCGTATATCGGATAACCAATGGTTTTGACCGTCACACCTTTGGCATTAAGCATCGGTAGCTGCTGATGTAAGCGGCGGCAGTAAGGGCAATTAACATCATTGGCCACATAAATAACCGCTCTCTCAGGACTGGTCGCTGGATAATTAATCAGTTGGCTTTCATCTAAAGTCGCAAACACAGACTGATTTTTACGCTTTTCAAACTGCTCATCGAGTCCGATAAATTGACCATTTTCGATGACAGAGACCTCGCCATCAGTAATATATTGCGCATCATCCGATAGTAAAAAAGGCACGCCTTCTAACGTCGCACCCCAAATCACACCGGGTACTGCGGTATAAAAGAACGGCGTTTTAGCGCTCATGTTTTTCAGCGCATCCATATTTGCCAATATATCGGCTTTGACACTAGCACTGACAGGCTTGCCTGCCTGCGCACTGGTGCTACGCGCTGGTGTCTTGGTGACTACACGCTTGCTTGGATTCTTTTGTAGTTCGCCTTGAATAACATAGTTACCATCTTCAGTGATATGCAATGGCAACTGCCCCGCCAAATTGACTTGATACATATTGGGTAAGTTGGAAGGCACAATAGAGCTGATTTGTGTTTTGATACCTGCCTGAGTAAGCAATTGGCGCAAGCGACTGTCCACAGATTTGCTAACGCTGCCAGCAGCTTTTGTATTTTGCATACTTTGGCTGGCTTTTTGGTTAGTAGCGGCAGTATCACTAGACTGAGCACAGGCGGTGGTTGCCAATAACATAGCGCCAATTAAACTGGCAGATTTTAATAGAGATGAGTTCACAGAGACAGTCCTATATGATTTTAACAACGGCCGCTTTTAATAACAGCGATTTTCAGTAACCACAATTTTTAATAACTTTCTTTTTTAATAACTTTCTTTTTTGATAACCTTCATTTTTGATAATAGCCGCTTTTAATAAAGGTAACGATATTATGTAAAAAAATAGATTAAAAAAGACAGTCAGACTTTAGCATAAGGAAGACTCTTGCAAAGTAATAACGGTTCAATTTTGCAAAACTGCTACTGAGCTTTAAGAGATAGGCAACACAGTGTGCACGCAAGACATAACAGTCTAAAAGTAATAAATAAAAACTACGGCCAAAAAAAAGCAGCACACATGAAGTGGCTGCTAATTATTGTAGAACGCTATCTTTAAAGGTTTATTCTAATACTTAACAAAACGTAAATTTAGAATTTGGCGACTTCATCGGCAGTTAAGAAGCGACTATCGCCTTTTTCCAAACCGTCTAAATTAATGTGACCGATACTGGCGCGATGTAGCTCGGTGACTCGATTACCAAAATAACCCATCATACGTTTTACTTGATGATATTTACCTTGCTCCAAGGTCAGACGCGCATGCGTTTCATCGATGAACTCAAGAGTTGCAGGCTTGGTCTCTTCGTGATCACCTTCTAACAAGATGCCTTCAGCCACTTCTTTAATCGCGTTCGCCTGAGCGTCGCTATCCATCGCCTCTGCTAAGGTTAGCTCATAAACCTTGGCATGCTCATGTTTAGGACTGGTCACACGATGTAGCCAACCGCCATCATCACTGATAAGCAAAGCGCCAGTGGTATCGACATCAAGTCGTCCGGCGATGCGTAAACTGCCAAGCTCTGGTACGGCTATCAGCTCAGTGACAATTGGGTACTCTTTGGCTTTTAGCGTACACTCAAAGCCTTCAGGCTTATGCAATAAGATATAACGATTGCCCGTCGCGACCGACAGTGGCTCGCCACCCCACATCACCTCATCATTGACGATATCGACATGCAAACCTGGATCCTTGACGATCTGCTCGTTTACCATGATCTCACCGGCATGCATAATTTTTTTGGACTCTTTACGTGACAACTCAGTGGCTTTACTAATAAATTTATCTAGACGCATACTATTTACTACCATCCGTTTTATGATACCTACTTTACCGTAGCAGCTAACGACACCAGTACTCGCACTGAGCTTGTCCGCTATCTTCATGGGTCAGAAGTGGTACTATAATAAAAAATTAAATGAACACTGCGCCAAATACGGACGACAGTGAAAGTTAGACCAGTTTACCATATCCAACCTAGACCTGATGAAATATGAGCTATCAAACGCTAAAACGTGCTGTCACTGCGCGCTTAGAAATTAAAAAATCCGAGTTTATTGCTTACGCTTATCCTGTAACCTCACGTGAGCAGGCAATGTTTCACGTGGAACAACTACGCGAGCAATATGCCGATGCGCGGCACCACTGCTGGGCGTATATCGTTGGTGACCCCAATAACACCACCAGTGCTGGCTTTGATGATGATGGCGAGCCAAATGGTACGGCAGGTCGCCCGATATTAAATGTCCTGCAGCATAAATTAATCGGCAATGTCATTATCATCGTGGTGCGTTATTTTGGTGGTATCAAGCTGGGGGCTGGCGGTCTCACTCGTGCTTATGCAGGCGCAGCGCAAGCAGCAGTCGACCAGATGATATTGCTGCCTTATGTGCCGATGGTGCAAGTGCAGATATTGGCAGAGTTTGCCACCGAGGCACAATGCCGCTATGTGGTCGAAAGTTTAAATGGCAGTATCGATGATGTTGCTTATAGCAAACAAGTGACATTGACCGTGACGCTTGCTGAGGCAGATATCGATAGTTTAAAAGAGCGACTTGCGATGGATGGGCGGGTGTTAGCGTTGCCATAAATAACTTAAGTATTTTAAGTAACGTCATTTTAAGTAACGCTGTTTTGAGTAACGCTATTCTGGGTAACCATGCGTTCACTGATAATCATTGGTTTTGACCACTGCTAACGCTATGATAAGACATTACTTTTTAACTCTAATAAAATAAGACCTATCTATGTCATCTTCAAAACCGAACCAACCCTTCTCGCCAGCGCCTTTTAAACCGCCCTTTTGGCTGACCAATCCGCACTTGCAAAGCATCTTGCCTAAGTTTTTTGCCCCGAAAGCGCCTATTTATCGCCGTGTGGTCGAAAAAGACTCGTTGGATGAAAGTGATATTGCTTATGACTTTTATGATGCGCAGTTTGTCAACACAGCAGAAAATGGCGAGCTTGAGCAAACACCTTTAATCGTGCTATTCCATGGCATGGAAGGCAGTAGTGACAGTCATTATGCCCGTGCTTTGGCGCATCAGATGCACGCACAAGGCTGGCACTTTGTCGTCGCTCACTTTCGTAGCTGTGGCGGCATTCCTGCTAATGGTAGGGTTTTTTATAATGCGGGTGATACCGATGAAGTGCATCACGCGCTGCAAAACCTAAGTCAACAATACGCCAATATTTATGCGGTTGGGGTGTCACTGGGCGGTAATGCCTTGGCAAAATACATGGGCGAATATGGTGACAAAGCACTCTGCCAAGGCGCTGTGGTCATCTCCGCTCCCGTCGATATGTCATCGGCAGCGCTTAGTATGCACAGCTTTTTGAGCCATCGAATTTATACCCCTTATTTGCTCAACCCAATTATCAAAAAAGCCTTAGCTAATGACATTACTCAAGATGAGATCGACTCGATCAAAACCGTCAATCGCATCAGTGACTTTGATGATATCTTTACCGCGCCGCGTCACGGCTACCGCTCTAACAATCACTACTATCAAGCCTCATCAGCCCTGCCTTATTTGATAAAAGTGACAAAGCCTTTATTACTCATTAGTGCCAAAGACGATCCTTTCCTTGGTTTTACCGCCACGCCAAACGATGTGTCTAACAGTGTCACTATTTTAGACACTGAGCATGGTGGGCATGTGGGCTTTATTCGTTATCGCTCTGATAAAGACAAATCACCTCATCTTTATAAAAAATCAAGATTTGATATCAACTGGATACCCGAAACCGTCACTGCTTATTTTAACCATATTGGCGTACCATCTAACATCTAAAAACTGATAATTTTGCAAACGTTAACCCTAATATTTGACCTTTTGAGATTGCGCTTATGTATCCATTTATCCGTTATGCCAGTACCATCGCCCGTGCCGCGCTAGAAGTAAAAAAAGGCAATACATTGACGTTTAAGGATACCAGTGAGATTCAGTTTCGCTGTCGTCTGACAGACATTGATAATTTTCTGGAGATGAATAACGGTCGTGTATTCACGCTGTATGATTTGGGGCGTATGGATTTTGCGGTACGTAGCGGGCTTGGCAAGCAGCTGCTAAAACAGCGTTGGGGTTTGGTCATCGCTGGCAGTACCATCCAATACCGCAAGCGTATTCGTGCCTTTGAAAAGGTCACGCTAAAAACTAAAATCGTCGGTATCGATACGCGCTGGCTCTATATCGAGCAGTCAATGTGGGTCAAAGGTAAGCCCTGCTCATCTGCGCTACTGCGTACGGGTGTGACCAAGGGTGGTCGGGTGATCGACACGGCACAAGTACTGGCAGCATTGGGGCAGTCTGATTGGGAATTACCGCCAACTGGCTATGTCGCCGAATGGATAGAGAGCGACCGTGATCGTCCGTGGCCACCGCAAGGTTAGAATTTGTTATCTAACGTTATTCATAAGTCACAACCCAGCAACCTTATGGCTACTATTTACTAACAATACATTATATAAATAAATATAATAAATGTTAGGATAGTAGTGAGCATCATACTCAGCTCAACTAAATACTATCTAATTAAAATAGTCTTATAAGGAGAATAATATGGCTAACACGACGGATTATGCCGGTACGTTATTTGATAATAGTGAATCAAATCCAAGCAAAATCACCTTAGCATTTACTATGGCTGGCGTGGCACTTAAAAAAGGTCATTCTGCCTCAGTGATATTGATGGTGGACGCAGTACATTTAGCATTACCCAACGCATTAGATAAGGTCAATATTGGCGCGCCATTTGAACCTGCGGGCGAATTGTTAGAAGCCTTTATCGAGAACGGCGGTCAAGTATTGGTTTGCGGTGCGTGTATGAAGCACAACGGCGTGGAAGAATCAGACATCGACAAGCGCTTTGAAGTGATTAGCGGTGATGATGTGGTTGAGCTGCTGATGAATGCGAAAGGGTCGTTGCAGTTGAATTAAGTTTTTTTCATAGTTCTAACACTGAGTTAGTTCTCTTAGCTGTCTTTTTGACGGCTTTAGGGACTGACTCTTTTTTTTGAAAATTTAATAATATTTCATAAGATTCACTATAGTCAGTCCTAAATAAAAAAGATACGCATATGATCATGCAGTAATGGCATACATTTTCCTTGCTTGCTGTGCCTACGTAGACAGAGGCGGCGCAAAATGTACGCCAGTATTGCTGTATCTCTTTTACAGTGGATCTACTATAATTCATAAGCTTCACTAATTAGGTATATACAAGTTGCCGACCTTAGCTAGAACCTATGGTTATGAATGGGTAGAAAGTAGTAAAGTGATATGAGCTATAGTATATTTAGATTCCATTTTCTTAGGTTTTGGCCATATCTATAATGAAGATTAAATCAGCTAACGTTTTCCTTAGTTTTCTTTTACCCGCTATGCTTTTAACAGGGTGTTCAGAGCTTTCTACAAATACCAATGGATATATTACTAATGAAAATAACAAGCCTTTCTATTTGGAGTTTGATAGTAGTAAAGCAGATAGCCTTAATGTAATAAAATATAGTCAACTGACTACTGATACATTCAAACTATTTTGTGGGAGTGATGCTTTTACTACTTTACCTAATTGGTCAATATATGATGGCGAGCCTACGGAGTCGATTGCAAGTATCGATATCTCACATATATATTTAACCTTCGACGATAGAGAACGCTTACAAAGGCTACTTCTTGTGGAAACTGTCGATACTAAGGACGAACAAAAACAAGTATATGATAAAGCCAAAAAATATCTCGACCAAAACTATAATCAAACTAAATCACATCCATTACGCACACTAAACATGACTACTAATGAAGTGGTTAGAAGTGATAGAGATAACTCTTATACTGGTTGGGTCAGCTACGATGTTGTTTCTTATAAGACTAAAAATGGTTATATTAGTATAAATAAAGGTTCGGTAGGAGCTGTGGTACCTCCTTCAAATATACAACCAAGTACAAATGGACTATACAAAGAATATATTAGTCTTGGAAATAAGCTACCTAAGTGGGAAAACGATGATTCAGAGCTTTTAGATGTAAAAGTTAGATATTTTTCAAATTCGTTTTCAGATATGTATGACAAAAAATGTAGTTGATTCACTTAACTACAATTCCGTAGCCAAAATCCAATCCTTCTATTCAGCAACTAAATAAACACTATCCAACACGCGCACCGCCTACCTCTGCTACAGTAAGTCATGCAAATATCCTAATAAAAAGGAGCCATTCATGAGCTTACTCAATACGCTTAACCTAATCTATCCGATCATCCAAGCGCCAATGGCAGGCGGTGCTACCACCCCTGAGCTGATTGCAAGTGTCAGTAACTTTGGTGGACTGGGCTCATTAGGCGCTGGTATGACCGCGCCAGACGTTTTGGATAGCCAAATCAATACGATTAAAACCCTGACCGACCGTCCTTTTATGGTCAATCTGATGGTGTTATCTGAGCAGGAGTCGAGCAGCTTTGATACCGCCATGCCTACTTGGCTGAGTAATTATTACCAAGAGCAGAATATAGAATTTACGCTACCCGAACGTCCAGCACAGAGCTTTGCTGAGCAGTTGCAAGTCCTCTATGACAATCCTGTACCTGTCGCCAGTTTTACCTTTGGTATTATCAGCGCCGAGCAAGTTCAGCGTTTACAAAGTATCGGCACGCGAGTCATCGGTACGGCAAACCATCCATTAGAAGCCAAAGCATGGAGCGATATTGGTGCAGATGCGGTGTGTGTACAAGGGGTAGAAGCTGGCGGTCATCGTGGTGGTTGGTTGCCACAAAGTGAAACCGATCCATTGGGATTATTGACACTGATTAGTCAAACGCGTGCTTGCACCGATATTCCGTTAATTGCAGCGGGTGGCATTATGACGGGACAGGGTATCAAAGCGGTACAAGCAGCAGGTGCTGAGCTTGCGCAAATGGGAACGGCGTTTTTGACTACAGATCAGTGCGGTATCAATGATACGTATAAGCAAGCACTCATTGATGCCAGTCAAAGTAGACGCAGTACTGAGACGCGCTTAACGCGACTGTTTTCAGGCAAGCTTGCGCGTGGTTTATTAAACAATTATCTGCGTGATTTTGCCCAATTTGAGAGCGCAGATGCGCTACCGCCCTACCCGCAACTCAATGCCATGACCAAGTTTATGCGGGCGGATGCGACCAAGCATTTGGACGCCGAGCATCTATCACTATGGGCAGGACAAGGCGTCACGTTGGTCAGAGACGAAAGTACAGACGCCTTGCTAACGCGATTAATAAAAGATTTGTGAGTTACTGACCCTTAAGCGTTGCACGAAATTCTTTGTAATCACTGGCCGTCTCTTTTACTGCCTCGACCATCGGCACATGACCGACCTCAGACATCATAATCAGCTGTGCTTGCGGCATCAGTTTGGTCATGATGGCGGCAGTCTCAGGCTTAATAATTTTATCCTCAGTGCCCCAGACGACGAGCGTGGGTATATCGCGCTGCGCGATGACTTTGGCACGTGCTTCCACATTGTCTGCTGTAATCTGCTTGAGGATATTGGCGTGCAGATCTCGGTTGGCGATATTGGTCTGCGCAAAGACGGCTTGCACGGTTTTGGGAATATAAGGCGGCTTGTACATCACGAGATTATACAAAGCAAAATAATCCTCTGTGTTTTGGACCAACAGCGGGCTGTTGTCAAAGCTATCATCATCAAACCTGTCTTTTGGAAACCCTGCTGACCAAAAACCGCCACTGTCGAGTAGCCACAAGCTTTTGACGCTATCAGGATACATGGCGGCATAAGCAACACTGATGGCACCGCCCATTGAGTTACCACCGATATGAATATGAGACGCGACCCCTTTTGCCTGTAGCAGCTCATGTAAACGCTGCGCCTGAGCGTCGGTACGATAGTCAGCTTGCGGCGGTTTACTGGATTCACCAAAACCCAGTAAGTCTGGAATGATCAGATGATAATCGCTCAGCTCTCTCGCGATACGGGTAAAGTTGTCTTTGTTTGCCCCAAACCCATGGATGAGCAGTAACGGCTCGCCGTTGATATTGCCACCTTCTAGATAGGTCATGGTATCGCCAGAGGCCAGCGTCAATACCTTTTTTTCAAGCTTGGCTTTCTTTCGCTCGAACTGTATCAGCTTTTGAGTGGCATTCACCGCAAGCTTATTGAGTGCGGTGGTGCAGGCTATGATGGAAAGACTAAATAGGGCGACAAGGCTTAAACGTTTTAGTGTCATCGAAACATCCTTGTTAGAAATACAGCCAATCCATTATAAAAGCGTTACAGCGTTAACCTCGCTTGAAGTATGACATGTACATCTGAACTCGGCTGCCTTGTACCACTCTTACATTGGATCAACTATAGTATAAAAAGTATTTACGCTATGATTCTAACGATAAACGCTGCTTCATATTTATAAATCTATTACTTTGTAGTCAAATCAGCGTCATCCTTTTCAGGGTTTTTATAATAATCAGGATTTTATAATTAGTAGAAGCCGAGATAGCCTCACATAAGACCCAACATCAAAAGGAAAATAACAAAGTTAGTAACACATTTAGTACTAGGGCTTATGTCAGCACGTGGTTTGCTTACCGTTCTAATAAAAATGGCACGGGCATTGTCATTTATAATAAGCGTTTTTATTCCATGAATCCTAAGTCCGTTATCTAGCATCTTTATTAGGAAGCATTTTTATAATAAACCGAAGCCCACTTGAATGGTGCAAAAGGAAAGACATTGAGCAACACAAGTATTGCCACTGACAAAAGGCGTGACCTCACCGAAGGGTCGATTGCCAAAACGATGCTCCTATTTGCCTTGCCAACCCTTGGATCGTCAGCGCTACAGTCGTTGAACGGCTCCATCAATGCCGTCTGGGTGGGGCGATTTTTAGGAGAAGAGGCGCTCGCTGCGACAGCGAATGGCAACATTTTGATGTTTATACTCATCTCTTTCGTTTTCGGTTTTGGTATGGCTTCTACTATTTTGATTGGTCAGGCCATGGGCCGCCGTGATGAGGCTATGGTCAAAAAAACCATGGGAACAGCGCTTGGGAGCATTATTCCGATCAGTATATTGGTCTCGGCAGTAGGATGGATATTTGCCCCGATGCTACTTAATCTGCTAGGTACGCCGCCAAGCGCTGTAGACCTTGCACTAAGTTACCTGCGGATGATTTTTGTTGCGATGCCCGTCACACTCACGTTTACGCTGATAATGATGGCACTGCGCGGGACAGGCGATTCTACGACGCCGCTTTGGTTTATCATTATATCGGTGGCTCTTGATCTGATTTTGACACCGACACTGATTTTGGGTTTAGGACCCTTTCCCGAATGGGGCATATTTGGCGCAGCCTTCGCAACAGCCACCGCAAATACGCTAGCGCTTATTGGCATGGTCGTCACCATGTACCTACGTGGCTCGGTGCTAACACTTAAGCTGCCAGAGCTGCGCTTTTTGCGTGTAGACCGAGAAATACTAAAGTCGATGTTGTCAAAAGGGCTGCCGATGGGCCTTCAGATGATCGTCATTTCTTCGGCGGCATTGACAATGTTGTCGCTGATAAACCGCGAAGGTGTACAGACCACAGCTGCCTATAGCGCCACCCAGCAACTTTGGACATATGTGCAGATGCCTGCAATGGCGCTAAGTGCCGCAGCCAGCGCGATGGTCGCACAGAATATCGGTGCCAATCAATGGAGTAGAGTCTCAGGGATCACACGATGGGGACTCATCTTTAACGTGATATTGACAGGCGCAATTATCGGGATACTGACCATTTTTGATGGAACCATTCTGGGCTTGTTCCTTGGTAGTGACAGCGAAGCGTTGCCAATCGGACAACATATTCAGTCAATGGCGACATGGGGCTTTGTCTTTTTTGGGATAGCGCAAGTGCTGTTCGGCACCATGCGGGCGAATGGCTATGTGATTTGGCCGCTGATCGTCATGGTGATTTCGATGTACCCGGTGCGCCTTGGGTTTGCTTTTGGGCTTTACCCACTACTGGGAGAAGATGCGCTTTGGCTGTCGTTCCCAGCAGGCATGGTAGCCACCGCGCTGATGGGGGCAGGACTATATGTGCATGGCGGATGGCGCAAGGGTAAAAAATTGGTCGCAGAAGAGGCTGCTCAAGGGGCTGAGGGGTATCGCGCACATGGTGGTACCTCTGCATCGTGCCGTGATATTGCACCGACGACTGTGTGGAAACTGTTCCCTTTACGCCGTATTACAAGGTTACATCGACGACTTCGCAGACGACTTTATAGGCACCGCATGATCAAGAATAATAAAGGATAATAGCTTGGTTATATACGCTTAGCTTGATGGCTCTTGATCATTACGGCTTTTGTTAATCGGTATGGCGAATAAACTGTCCATAATACTTACTTATTACCGCATATACTAAATCCAGTGATAAGTAAGCCAGAGGTTGACATAACTTTGGCATATCAAAAAGCACCGTATGTAAAAATCTTTGCTGGGCTAAGCGTTGACTGGTAAAACATTACAACGTTGTATCAGCCAATAAAAAATCTACTGCGGCGGCGGCATGAATCGCTGTGGTATCAAATACAGAGATCGGGCTGTCTGCTTGCGTGATCAATAGACCAATCTCAGTACAGCCTAGTATCACGCCCTCTGCTCCTTGCTCAGCAAGTCCGTTGATGACATCGATATAATATTGGCGTGAGCTGTCTTTAAAATCACCGACGCACAGCTCTTTTTTGATGATACGGTGTACCTCTGCACGCTCGTCCTCGGCAGGTATCAACACTTCTAGCCCTGCATCAATCAGACGCTGCTTATAAAAATCTTGGGTCATCGTAAACTGCGTACCTAATAACGCTATTTTGCTGAGATTTTGTGTTTTGATGGCATCAATAGTGGCATCTGCAATATGAATCAACGGCAGGTCTGTGGCTGATTGTACATCGTCGAATAATTTGTGCATGGTGTTAGAAGCAATCATGAGCCCTTGTGCACCCGCAGCTTGCAAGCGTTTACCGCTACTCGCCATCATTATCCCTAATTCCTCCCAGCGGCCTTGCTCCTGCAACTCATTAATCAGCGCAAACTCCACGCTATGAATCAATAAATCCGCTGAATGTAATCCACCCAATTCAGCTTTGATGCCTTCGTTAATGATGCGATAGTAGCTTTCGGTACTCTCCCAACTCATACCACCGATGATGCCTAGTGTTCGCTGTGCTTGATATGCCATTTGATTTTCCTATTTATAGTTTAGTCTTGGTTATCATAGATTATCGTCGAAAAATAGACTATAAATAATGAACTATTTTTCATTATTATTTTTGAGGTAGCTTTTAAAACTGCCCTATCAAAACTACTCCTATATTATTCACTCTTTTGTTCACCAATATTCTATGCCTATTACACTACAAGGAAGTATTATGAAGACGATTCAGTCAACGCTGTATTCAAAGATTCATTTATCGACATTATTACCGATTGGCTTACTTGCATCCATAGTGGTTCTATTGCCTGCTTGCGGTGGTGGCGACTCAGATACAGATTCAAGCGCTTCAACGCCTCCTACCACTGCTGAACCAGCCACGCCCGCAACACCAAATATCCCAACACTGCCTGAAGCGGCGACGCCAATATCTAGTGGCCAAGCGTTTTATGATCGCAGCTCAGCCCTTGATGACTTAACGCTCGATGACAGTACGCGTAAACATATCTATGTGGCGACAACAGGTAGCGATAATGCTTCAGGTAGTGCGAACTCGCCAGTACTGACGCTACAAAGAGCGGCAGATCTCGCCACTGCTGGCACAACGGTACATATTGCCGCCGGTACTTATAAAGGGCCTGTCTATATTGAAAATTCTGGCACACTAGCGCAGCCTATTGTTTTTGAGCCAATGCCATCCGCAAAAGTTGTCGTTACAGGCACACCAAGCACTGACGATGAGCATTTGATTCATATCGAAAACCAAGCTTATGTGATCATTCGCGGTTTAGAATTTACCAAATTTTGGACGAGCAACGATCAGATTACACCCATTGCGATCTATGTCACTGGTAGTAGTCATAATATCCTCATCGAAAATAACTATATTCATAATCTAGGCACGCGCGCTGACACTGAGGATGGTAATGCGCATGGCATTGCGGTGTACGGTACTAAGCCTATTAAGGATATTCAGGTCAATAATAATCGAGTCGAAAACCTCAGCTTAGGTCGTAGTGAAGCGATCGTACTCAATGGGGATGTGACTAACTTTGAAGTGAACCGTAACCAAGTCAACAATAACAATAATATTGGTATCGACATCATTGGTTTTGAAGGGACAGCAGAGACCGATAATGACTATGCCAGACGAGGCGATATCATCGGCAATACAGTCACGCGCAATAGCATCGTTGGTAACCCCGGCTACAAAGGTGATGATCCTTCAGCGGGTGGTATTTATGTCGATGGTGGTAAACAAGTATTTATTCAGAACAATACCGTGACTGGTAATGATATTGGTATTGAAGTCGCCAGTGAAAACTTTCAAAAGTTGACAGAAGAAGTCTGGGTAGAAGGCAATACGGTCACCAATAGCAGCTATGCTGGTCTCGCAGTCGGTGGCTATGATGAGCAACGTGGCGGCGTCAGACAAATCACCCTTATTAATAATACGGTCACCAATAATGACCTTGGTAAACAACAAGGTGGTCAGCTGCTACTGCAATTTAATATTCAAAAATTAAGTGTTAAGAATAATACATTTACTAGCTCGCCCTCACGCTATATGATCGTTGCCAATCAGATTGATCGCGGTGAAGTCAGCTTTGACAATAACCGTTATCTCCCTCAAAACAGCAATTTATCGTTAATATGGGTACTCGGCAACAGAGAGTTTAGTAGTAGTACCGCTTTTGAGAACTGTGCAGTATTGCTACAATGCAAATAGCCTATCAATGTTTAATATGCCCTAACCTTTTATTACCGAAATAAGTAAAACTATGAGCAAAATACCCACCATCAGAATCCGCACTCGCCGCAAATACTATCGCCTTATCTTTACCGGTCTTATGGCACTGATGATGTCACTGATTATCTCGTCAGCATTGCTACTCGTCAAAGTAGGTTATGTCGACGGCTTCTTTACGGAGCTGATGCATTCGTGGGGACTGGCGTTTATTTTTGCGTGGCCGAGTGCTTATGTGTGTGCCTATATGGTGCAAGAGCATGTGCTTAGTAAGATTGAGTTTTATTAAGTAAGCATCTACAAACTTTAGTATACCCCTACCTCATAAAAAAGCTAAGATAAGCGATATCATCTTTTTATATAGAGGACGCTATGAGCCAACCACGGCGTACTATCGAGCATTTGCTTAAGCAAGGCATACTGCCATTAGAGCACGCCAACGATGCAGCGCTTCATTTGCAAGTCTATCCTAGTAGACGCTCATGGCTGGTCTTTTTTGATAAAACCCTACTGATTATCGGAGCAATCGCGCTGGTATTGTCCCTTGTGTTCTTTATCGCTTATAACTGGTTGCATATGGGCAAAATGGGCAAGTTCGCTTTGGTCGAAGGGGCGTTGGTTGTCACTATCGCCTTGTACGTTGCACTATCTTTTAGGCGACGGTTTCAGCTTATTCGTCAATTATTATTGCTCATTGCCAGCGTGATTACTGGTAGCTTGTTGGCTTTATTTGGGCAGGTGTATCAAACGGGTGCGGATACGTGGCAGCTGTTTTTTGGTTGGGCAGTATTGATTATTCCTTGGGTAATTATCGCCCACTTCCCTGCACTATGGCTGCTGTGGTTAGGGCTAATCAATGCCTGCTTAACCCTCTATTTGCCTCTCACAAACATTCAATTTAGTGATGATAGTTTGCAAAGCGTGTTTTATGTAGCAACCCTTGCGCTAGTGAATCTCGTTGCTCTGTATTCTTGGCTCATGAGTTTTGATGATAGACGCCCTGCTGCTAGCAAATTTTCTGGTTATATTACTGATAAACGACTCAGCTCAACCAATGTTATTGGTCACTCTAATACCAACCCTAGCCTGCACTGGAGCACTTATGTCGTTGGTCTATTAAGCACCATCTTCATGACTTATCTAGCGATTGTCACCGTTTTTGATAGTGTTAATATCTGGGCAATATTTATCTCTGTTACTGTGTGGTTAGGCTGGTGCGGCTTTATATATTGGCAGTTTCGTCAGCGCCGCATTGATTTGCTCATGCTCACTTACCTATCATTTTCTATCATTGTTGTGGTGATGTTTTGGCTAGGTAAATGGCTGTTAGATGGCTTTGACGCAGGCGGATTTTTGATTTTATCATTGGTGCTGATTGGGCTGAGCTCTACAGCGGTCATCTGGCTGCGCCACGTGTCACAGTTAGACAATGAACATCAAACTGGCACCATAAATAAAGGCGCTGACCATGAATAGTGATAAGCAGACGCTGATTGCCTTAAAAAACCTTGGTCTGATTGATGCCAAGGGGGGCAATATTGACACGGTTGACGAACATATTGCCACGGTAGATGGCGATGATCTCCGCCAAATAAATAACGATCACCCGTGGTTTTTACAAGTGTTTTTTGGGGTTAGTGGGATTTTAGCCAGTCTGTTCTTTGTTGGCTTTTTATCGTTGTTATTAGATAGCACTGGTGCGCTCGATAGTATGCCTGCTTTACTGATTATCGGGGCATCATTAAACGCTGCTGGTTTTGCGCTATTTAGAAACAAGCAAGGTGGTGATAATACCTTTATCAGCAGCTTGGCATTTGCCATCAGTATTGCGGGTCAAGCGTACATTGCTTTTGCCTTGTTAAGTAATGATTTACCGCAGCCTTTAGACGCTTGGTTGTTTTTACTGGCACAAGGCGTTATGACCTTTATCGTGCCCAACCGTGTCTATCGAATATTAGGTAGCCTAGTCACGCTAAGCCTCATGGTCTATTTGCTGAATTACTATCATCTGCCTGAGGTCAGTTTGGGACTATTGGCGATGATTGCGATCGTCACTAATTTACAACGCGATATGTTATTACAGCGAACCCCGACTCAATGGCGAGCGGGTAGTTTTGACATAATCAAGGCGATGGGTTACGCCAGCGCGCTCATGCTGTTATGCGTCTCTGTTTATTTTATCGCCGCTGAATATGGAAATAGCTTTAATGGTTATAATGCACCTTTCAGCTATCATTACTATTTGGCTCAAGGGCTGCTCATCCTTGCCAGCCTTTATGCCGCTTACCTTATTCTCAAACGCTATCGTGTCACACTGCTATCAACAGCAGGTGGTATCATTGTCTGCGCTATCATTGTATTAGGTATCACGTCGGTCTATATCTCAGGACTGCTCGCGACCAGTTTGATTATTATCATCGCAACGGCCAATAGCCAACGTGCGCTGTTGGGACTTGCTATCATCGCTTTAGTCAGCTATATATTTTGGTATTACTACCAGCTCGATACTTCATTACTAATCAAATCTCTCTCAATGCTCATCGTCGGACTGACCATGCTGATGGTGCGTTGGCTATTGATCAAACGCTATTTCGCAAACTCCCTTATCAACGATACTGATTTGACAATAAGCGCCAACGATCATCAGGAGCGCCTATCATGAAAAATAAGATTTTGACTAAGCGCTTGATTAATGACACGTCACCATCCACCCATTGGCTAAAAAAACGAGCCGTTACGATTACCATTGCCCTACTTGGATTAGCCTTGATATTGATTGTAATGACGATGAATATCATCAAATACGAAACCCATCTCACCACTGGCAAAACGGTATTATTAGCGCTCGCACCGATTGATCCCCGTGGCTTTATGCAAGGTGATTATATGGCGTTAAGTTATGCGCTGGAGCGCGATATTTTTGATGCCATGCGCTCAAAGCATCCTCATTCAACACCAGACGAATTAGATTCAGAACTAGATGTAGAATTAGACGATCTTGATGCAGATTTTCGTATTTATGAGCCAAGCGACGGTTATGTGATTGTGAGACTTGATGGCAATAATGTGGGGCATTTTGTGCGCCTAGCAGATAGCAATGACGGTGATAAATTGGCCGCTGATGAAATAGCCATTCATTACCGCGCCCGTAATGGCAACATACAGCTGGCTACCAACGCATTTTTCTTTCAAGAAGGCCATGCTAAGGCGTTTGAAGCGGCTGAATATGGTCTGTTTCGTGTGAATGACAAAGGCGAGCCATTACTCACGGATATGGTAGACGCTGATTTTACAGTCATCGTCGGCGACATAAGCCAAGAGGATAAAGCCTCTCATTAGACGTTCATAAGTTACTTCTTATTCGTTACTTCTTATTCATTATTAAGCACGATACGTGCAACGCATAACATTCCTTAACTAAAGTAACATTGAGGGTACTGAGACAAACTTGTTACTGTTGCTCACGACTTAAAAATAAATAAAGGAAATGATTATGCGTAGCGCAACTTATAGTACCTTCGGTAAACCATCTGACGTCCTCAGTTTAGGTGACACGCCTATTCCTGAACCA
This sequence comes from Psychrobacter muriicola 2pS, assembly GCF_904846535.1. Taxonomy (NCBI): domain Bacteria; kingdom Pseudomonadati; phylum Pseudomonadota; class Gammaproteobacteria; order Moraxellales; family Moraxellaceae; genus Psychrobacter; species Psychrobacter muriicola. The sequence goes on along the minus strand of NZ_CAJHBC010000006.1, from coordinate 28,316 downwards.
AAAGCCAATGAAGTCCGAGTCAAAACCATACTCGCCTCTATCCACAACCATGACTTATTAACCATTCGCGGTCAATATGGCTTCAAACCTGAGCTGCCAGCGATTGGTGGTAGCGAAGCGGTCGGCATTATCGATGCCGTCGGTCAGGATGTCAAAGACTTAAAAGTTGGTCAGCGCGTGGCGGCAGCGAGCGTACAAGCGACATGGGCAGAGTATTTTGTCGCCTCAAAGGACATGGTATTTGTCATGCCTGACAGCTTAGTTGACGAAATGGCGGCACAGCTCATTGCGATGCCACTTAGCGCGCTGATGCTGATTGAGTTTTTAGAACTAGAAAGCGGCCAGTGGGTGATCCATAATGCCGCCAATGGTGCGGTCGGCAAATCACTCGCCATGCTAGCCGCCGCGCGTGGTATTAATACTATTAATGTCGTGAGAAGTGGCGATGCTATCAAGGAATTAGAAGCACTGGGTATCAAGCATAATATCAGCACCTCAGATGATGACTGGAAAGACCAAGTAAAAGCCATCCTTGGTGATAAAAAAATCAGTGCCGCGGTTGATTCTATCGGTGGTGAGTCTAGTAATGATCTGCTAGCGTTACTGGGTCATGGTGGCACATTGGCCTCGTTTGGCATCATGTCAGGCAAACCCATGGTGCTAGATCCAACCCATATTATTTTTAAACAAGCGATAATTAAAGGCTTTTGGGGCAGTAAAATCAGTCAAGAGATGAGCGTTGAAAACAAACAGCGTTTGATTGATGAGCTGATCGAACGTGCTAACAATGGCAATTTAAAACTGCCCGTTGAAGCAACGTTTGATTTGGCGGATATCGTCAAGGCCGTCGATGGCAAATTGCAGGCAAGTAAGAATGGTAAGGTGTTGTTAAAAGCATGAATGACTGTCTTACATACCTCTATGTAATTGCAAATAAAGACGCACACCAAAAAACCTCATTAGGAATAATATTATGTCTAATAATAAAACCTTTAAAGCCTTAGTCGTCGAAGAAAATACCGACGGCACCTTTAGCAAAAGTATCCAAGAACGCAACGTCAGCGACTTGCCAGAAAATGACTTGTTGATAGAAGTGCATTATTCATCGCTCAATTATAAAGATGCCATGTCGGCATCGGGTAATAAGATGATTACCAAAAACTATCCGCATACTCCTGGTATCGATGCAGCAGGCGTCGTTGTCAGCGACAAATCAGGCACGTTTACCGCAGGGCAAGAAGTGTTGGTATTCGGCTATGATCTCGGTATGGATACGGATGGCGGTCTGGGTCAGATGATCTCTATACCTGCCGATTGGGCATTACCCTGCCCAGAAACGCTGACGTTAAAAGAAGCAATGACTTACGGTACGGGCGGCTTAACCGCAGCACTCAGTATCCAAAAACTAGAAAAAATGGGCGCAAAACCCAGTGATGGTCCAGTCGCGGTAACTGGTGCAACAGGCGGCGTCGGTACCATCAGCATCGCTATTTTGAGTCAGCTGGGTTATGAGGTGATTGCCTTCTCAGGTAAGCCAGATCAAAGCGAGCATTTAAAAGCATTGGGCGCGAGCGAAGTGCGTCATCGCGATACCATCAATGAAATCGGTAACAAGCCTATCGGCCGTGAGCTATGGGCAAACGCCATTGATACCATTGGCGGCGACTACTTACCCAACCTGCTAAAGCAAACCAAATCTGGCGGTGCGGTGACCAGTTGTGGTTTAGCAAGCGGCGCTGAGTTTTCGATGTCGGTGATACCTTTTATTACCCGCGCGGTGTCATTATTGGGTATCGATTCGGTGTATATTCCACTGGCTGATAAAGAAGCTATTTGGCAGCGTGTCGCGACTGATATGAAACTGCCTAATCTTGAAAGCTATGGCGAAGAGATTACGCTAGAGCAAACGCCAGAATACCTAGATCGCTTTATGTCTAGCAAAGTAGTTGGGCGTTATGTGGTAAATGTGAAGGGTTAGGTTTTGGTTTAGAAGCTAAACTATATTATCATCGGTGGTGTTCTTTATTTTGAAGAGCGCCGCTTTTTTATTTTAAAGAATAGTTGTAAGTTTTTTAGCCAAGGAATTATTATGTTTATAGTAAATATCGAATACCCAGGAACTTGGCTAGAATTGCCAAATAGAGAAGATGTATCTGAGCTAACAAGTATTATTTCATCGATGGAAACAACAATAATAGATATGGCTATTACCCTTACAATGTTCATGGATTGTCAGCAAAAATCTTATTTGGAACATACTTCAGATAATGTGGAGGATCCATGGGAGCGCGATAGGCAGTTACGCATGCATATAGAAAAAGATTATCGTGATGGATTAGACGATGAAAATGATTTTTATACTAATCATGAATATCATCGAGCTAAAACTGAAAAACTCTATAGACAGGAAAAGTTAAATTCGGGAGAAGTACCAAGAAGTTATAAGAACCGCTTTTCATTCATCCATGCCCATAGCTTCCTATCTTCAGCAGATACATTCTATAAATACTTGTCTGTTCTATCAAGAGAAAAAAACCTTAAAAATGTCAAAGTTATAAAACAGCAATTTGAAGATACTTTCCCCACACTTTCCAAAATACGTAATAGTGCTCAACATTCTGAGGATCGAATTAGAGGATATGGTAAGCCTGCAGATTTAAGAAAAAAGATTAAGATGGATTTGAAGCCAATTGACAATGGATTTATTAAAGCAGAAGGTGGGGTTCTAGCGCTTAGTAATTTGAATGGTAATCGACTTGGGTACACAATAGACGATGGATCTTATCAAGAGTTCGAGGTTAGTGAGATTACTCTTGGCAAAGTAGCGGATTTATTTCAGAGTTTAATTAATAGTTTTCAGTGGAGCGGTCCTACTAGCATTAGCCCGCATATATAACCCCCAGCATTGAACAGTTTTTAGATCAAAAAAAACACCCAACCAAGTTGAGTGTTTTTTATGGCGATACAGAATGAGTCTAACTGTCATAACTTTCTCAACAACTAGCCACACGCCCAGTCAAAATTATTATTCAGCAAATCAATTTGACCATTACCACCGCCCATATTGGCATCGCCAAGTGCTTCTTCAAACTCAATATAAAAAGGGCTAAATTCTGGCATTGCTTGAATAGGATTGGCTGTACCACCAAAGTGATTTTTTGCATGAAATCTATCAAGTTTTAATACGTCGCCTTTTGTAGAAAACATAGGAACATAAGCATTCTCATCGTCTTCATCTGCCCATTCAGTTAGCGCTTTACCAATATTAGGATCATCTGTTCGAGTAACTTGCTTAATGAACTGAGCGGGTTTATCTGTAATAAAACAGGTACTCCCCCACTCTTCTACTGCATAGTTTGGATGCACACTTTTATCTCTATCAGGCAGTGGTGTAGATTCACCATGGAACTCTGCTTCCGTTAGCCAAATTAACGCCCAGCCACCACCAATAATATCTTCAAGATATATTTCTTGAGGGTGACGATGGTTAGCATAGCGACTCAGTGACACCCAAAAATTCTCAGCGTCTGTATGATTCACCTCAGTGAGGTTCGTAATCAAATCTTCAACACCATCTATAGTGTCAGCAGTATGATCATCCGCTTGAAAGAATGAGATTGCCACAAAGTCCTGACCTTTTACGCGATACACTTCAGGTACTAATATCGTCCATAAGTGCGCCATCGGTAGACCGTTGCTCCTACTTCGTGGCCATTGATCAGTAGTAATACCAACAGGACGTCCAAAGGCCCAACCTTGTCCGTGATTGTTATCCGTTAGCTCCAAATCATATGCTTGTTTTAATGGTTCCATTGCTCTTGTCTCGCATCCTTAGATTAACCTTATTGATTAGACGTACTACACCAACCAAAACCAATCAGGGGCAAACAAGTAGGACATACCCATTGATAGTAAAACCGCCAATATACTACCCACAATTGCGCCAACCCATGACGTACCACCCTTTGCCGCTAGTTCCTGTTCAAGCATCGCTGGGTCTGCTGTGTTGCTCATGACTTTTTTTATATTTTTGACGCTATGATTAAAGTAAAAATAATTACCTAAAAGTCCTGTTAATACTGCCCATGCGATAAAAAAGCTGGTTTGACCTATCGAGCTATACATTTCCATACCGAGCAGATGCATTAAAATCAAATCGACCGTATTTATACCAACCACAATACACAAGGCTACTAGGTACATTTTACGATAGCATAACCACGATGTTCCCAATAGCAGTCCGGCAATATTAAAACTGTGAATGCTCGAACCATCATTATTGACTTCTAAACGTGGCTCACTGTCCTTAAACCATTTATTACGGTAGAAATCATCATACTTTTTACCAACGAAGGCCGCCAGTAAAGTATCAGCTGTCTCAGAGTCAGAGGATGATGTGTTTTTCGTGCTTTGCGCATCTTTAGAAATATTAACTGCCGTTAACGGTGGCGGTGTTTGTGCTTGAACGTCAGAGATCTGATGCCCACATTTTGAACAAACTCCTGCCTCACTTGAATTTTCTTGATTACAGTTATTACAAAGCATCTTATCCCTTAGTTTTACCAAACGGTTTGTGGTTTTATCGCAACTTCAATAATTAAAAGTCAATTAAAGTTTGCTATATTATAGATAATAAAGACAAATGTTCAATGAAAAATTAGAGGATTCTTAGCTACCCGTTTGTTTTAACCAAAAAAAACACCCAACCAAGTTGAGTGTTTTTTTATTTACGACAAGCTGTATATCAATTCAAAAAATTTGAGTAGCGAGGAAAACGAGTGATAGCACTACATCAAGTAGGCTGAACGAGTTTGACGATGCTAATCAGTTTTTTAGTTTGATAGCTTTTATTAAGTGTTATTCCCACTCAATCGTCGCTGGTGGCTTGCTCGACACATCATAAGTCACACGTGATACTTCCGCGATTTCATTCATAATGCGGTTCGATACCGTCTCAATCAAATCATAAGGCAGATGGGCAAAGCGTGCCGTCATAAAGTCTACGGTCTCAACAGCACGTAGCGCAATCACCCACGCATAGCGGCGACCATCACCGACCACGCCGACCGATTTGATTGGTTGGAATACCGCAAACGCTTGCGCGGTCTTTTCATACCAGCCTGATTTTTCTAACTCTTCCATAAAGATAGCATCAGCTGAGCGCAAGATATCAGCAAACTCTTTGGTGACTTCACCAAGGATACGCACGCCCAAACCCGGTCCTGGGAACGGATGGCGGTTGATCATTTTCGCTGGTAAACCAAGGGTGATACCCAATTTACGTACTTCATCTTTAAACAAATCACGTAACGGCTCAACCAATTCAAACGCCAAATCATCTGGCAAACCACCAACGTTGTGATGGCTCTTAATCACATGGGCTTTACCTTGATGCGACTTCGCTGATTCAATGACGTCTGGGTAAATCGTCCCTTGTGCCAAAAATTCAATCGTTTTACCATCGCTTTGCTCGCTGATTTCACGGGCACTGTTAGCAAAAACGTCAATAAAGGTTTTACCAATGATTTTGCGCTTGGCTTCAGGATCAGACTCGCCAGCCAATGCCGTTAAGAACAACTCTTCGGCATCGACACGAATGACTTTTACGCCCATATTTTCTGCAAAAATCTGCATCACTTGGTCGCCTTCATGCAGACGCAAGAGACCAGTATCAACAAATACACAAGTTAATTGGTCGCCAATCGCTTTATGCAATAATGCTGCGACGACCGAACTGTCGACACCACCTGAAAGACCGAGCAATACTTGCTTATCACCGATTTGCTTTTTGAGTTGTTCGATACGCATATCGATGATGTTGTCAGGCGTCCAGCTGCCAGCGCAATCACAGATTTCATGGACAAAACGTCCTAGTAATGCCTGACCTTGGGCGGTATGAGTCACTTCAGGATGGAACTGCAAACCATAATAATGGCGCGAATCGTCTGCCATAATCGCAATCGGACAGCTTGGCGTACTAGCGACGATATCGAAACCTTGTGGCGCTTCGATGACTTTGTCGCCATGGCTCATCCAGACATTCAGCTTACCGGCTGCGTCTTCGATGCCATTGATCAATGTAGAAGTACCATTGATATTGATAGTCGCTGCGCCAAACTCATGGATATCACTGGCATGAACCTGCCCGCCGAAACGATCTGCCATCGCTTGCATACCGTAGCAAATACCTAGTACTGGTACGCCTAAGTCAAATACAGCATCGTTGATACGCGGGCTGTTTTCAGCGTGCACGCTCTCAGGACCACCGGATAAGATAACGCCTTTTGCGCCAAAATCGATGATGCGCTGGGTGTCGATGTCATAAGGGAACATCTCACAAAACACCCCAGAATCGCGCACACGGCGAGCGATTAGCTGGCTGTATTGCGAGCCAAAATCAAGAATTAAGATGCGATCTTGCTTGATAGTAGGTATTGCAGGAGTGGCAGCGGCAGTGGTCATAAATCGATGTCCATCAATAGATAAATTGGTGCCCTATTTTAACAAGTTTCCGCACATTAATGGCTATAAAAATAATCTAATCTGCTAACTGGCATATAACTTTATAACTCATCAGTATAAACCCCTACTTTATTTCATTAATAAATGCATTTCTTCTATATTTTTCTATATCTAGGTAGCGATGATAAGGCACTGTAGAATAATGAACAGCATAAAAAAGCGGCTGATAGGTCTAGTACGTCAACTGATACTCTTGGCTATTAGGCTTTCTTCTCAGCCTGATACTTTTATGGGCAACGCCTAAATTATGGTGTAGACGTTATTACAAAGTAGCCATTGTACTTTTTTACATAGCATTCTATATAGAATACTTGCATCAGTGTCGCCTATGATTACCGTGTATTATTCGGCAACACATGTACTTCATCTGAAATCTTCTCAAGCTTAGTCTCACCGCATTGGTATTTTTATATGCTAGGGTTTATTGGTGTCATTTGGCACTACTTAGCGCATAGACTGATTGTGTTCGTGAGGAATAAAGACTTATAAAGTTGAGACAGTACACCAATCTTCGTTGACTAATGTATAGAAAACAGTTACTTATTATAGTCATAAATAATCATAATAAATTGACAGGTATGTCCCTATGAGCAAAATAAAATCCCTTATCCAAAAACGCCCTAAATCTGACCAATCCGAAGCTATTTCAGTAAATTCTGATAATCAGAATACCAATAAGACCAGTGTAGACGCCACCTCAAAAAGTCATACGTCCAATACCCCCATCGAGCAAACGCGCTGGAACGGTTGGGGCAATATCAATATTAATAAAAAAGTCTCACCGCACGGCGCAAAACTCATCAAATCACATATTGGCAAAACCAAAAAACTATCGTCGGTGAGCTTACAACAGGTACTAAAAACCGTCCCCACATCGCGCTTACCTACTGCCATTATCGATCTTGATATCGTCTCTATTGATAGTGAGATTAGGCTTAGACACGCTCGTGGGCAAAGCTTTCCAGACTGGATAGCCATGCATGGTGGTAACTTTGAAGTCTTCCCTGATGGCGTCGCTTTTCCTAAATCGACCGCTGATGTCGAAACCTTATTAAAGCTAGCAAGCGAACATGATCTTATCGTCATTCCGTTTGGTGGCGGTACTTCGGTAGTTGGTCATATCAATCCGCAAAAGGGTTCACGCCCTGTACTCACCGTCGCGATGAGCAAGATGGATCAGCTTATTGGTTTAGACAATGAGAGCCAAATCGCTACCTTTGGCGCAGGCACACAAGGGCCCGCCGTTGAAGCACAATTGGACGAGCATGGCTATAGATTGGGACATTATCCGCAGTCTTGGGAGCTATCGACGCTCGGCGGCTGGATTGCCGCGCGCTCTAGTGGGCAGCAGTCATTAGGCTACGGGCGTATCGAGCAGATGTTTGCCGGTGGTACATTAGTCACGCCGCAAGGCATACTCAATATCGCTGATATTCCTGCCTCATCAGCAGGGCCTGACCTGCGTGAGATGATGATGGGCACGGAAGGTCGAGCTGGTATTTTTACCGAAGTCAAAATGCGCGTGCAGCCACAACCGGAAGAAGAGTTGTTTAAAGTCGCCTTTTTACCCAATTGGGAAGCGGGTAAAGCCATACTCAGACAAGCCGTGCAGAGTAATATCCGCCTGTCTATGCTTCGTCTGAGCAATGCGGTCGAGACCGACGCGCACTTGCATCTGGGTACGACGCCTAGTCAGTTTTTAGCCATTAGCACTTATCTAAAAGCACGTGGACTGAGCTCAAACAAAGTCATGCTGACTTATGGCGTCTCAGGTGATGAAGCGCAGAATAAACTGGCACTTAAACAGTTCAAGCAGCTACTAAAACAGCAAGGCTGTGTCACGGGCAAGCTGACCGATATCATGGGCAAAATTTGGGCACACGGCCGCTTTAAATTCCCTTATTTGCGCGGGACACTGTGGGAAAAGGGCATCATGGTCGATACCTTTGAGACTGCAACCAATTGGCATAATATCGATGAGCAAATGGCGCAGATGCAAGCAGGCGTTCAAACGGCTTTGAGCGATGAAGGCGAAGCGGTGATGGCATTTACTCATATCTCGCACGTCTATAAGCAAGGTGCTAGCCTTTATACCACCTACTTCTTTAGAGCAGCACAAGACCACGCTAGCACTTTAAGCCGCTGGCAAAAAATCAAACTTGCCGCTAGTACCAGTTTGGCTAATGGCAAATCGACGATATCGCATCAGCATGGTGTTGGTCGCGATCACGCGCCATACCTTGCTGCTGAAAAAGGCGAGCTAGGTATTCAAGTGACCCGCGATATGCTCAAAAGCTTAGATCCCAAGCAGCATATGAATCCAGGCGTCTTAATCGAAGATTAAAAGGTCGCCTTAGCGTCACTAGTTGGCTTAAACAGGTTAAGTCGCTGATTAATTTGAGTATCATTTGAGATGAGTCGTTTATGAACCAAGCCAATCAACATCAGCAACGCCAGCAACGCCAGCAAGTATTAGCGCCTTTATTTCGTCGCTCGTCTCAAGTAGTACCGTGGGATATGCTCATCATCGGTGGCGGCATCACTGGTGCTGGGATCGCGCGCGAAGCGGCACGGCGTGGCTTGGCGGTGTTACTCATTGAGCAAAAAGACTTTGCGTGGGGCACCTCTAGCCGCTCTAGTAAAATGGTACATGGCGGGCTGCGCTATATTGCCTCAGGCGACTATAAAACGACTTTGCTTAGCGTGCGTGAACGTGAGCGTATGCTTAGTGAAGCAAGTGGTCTGGTTAATGAAATGCATTACGTCATGCCGCATTATAAAGGCAAGTTTCCACCGCCATGGATATTTAATACCCTACTTAGGGTATACGATAAACTGGCAGGGCAGCGCTACTTTAAATACTTTAAAAAAGACGCTTTTTTAAGTTCAAATCCTGGCATCAAACGAGAGAATTTCTTGGGTGCCAGCCAGTTTAGTGACGCAGTGACCGATGACTCACGGCTGGTGATGCGGGTGCTGGACGAAGCGATTCATGATGGCGCGCATGCGATTAATTACCTTAAAGCCGAATCATTAATGACTAATGAGCAAGGCTTGGTGGTGGGTGCGAGTCTAGTAGATACTGCTGCGCAAAATAGCGCCGCCACGTATGATATTTATGCCAAAGTGGTGGTCAGCGCGACGGGCGCTTGGGCGGATACTTTACGGATGCAAGCGAGCGCTCAGACGGAGCAAAACTTTCATAAACAAATTCGCCCATCGCGTGGCAGTCACTTGGTGGTCAGTCAAGAGCGTCTGCCGCTCAAGCAAGCCTATACCTTTTTGCATCCTGTCGATAAAAGAGCCATTTTTGTATTTCCATGGGAAAACCGTACGGTCCTTGGAACAACCGATCTGGATCATCCGCCCTTAGACGATAACGAAGTCGGTATCACCAATGCAGAGGTAGATTATCTATTGGCGGCAACCAATAATCTCTTTGACAAGGCTAATCTAAACCGAGAAGACGTCATCAGCACGTGGGCAGGTGTGCGTCCGCTGATATCTGAAGGCGGCGATGGCAAGCGCGTCAGCCCAAGTAAAGAAAAGCGCGACCATAGCATTTGGCTCGATAACAATTTAGTGACCGTCAGTGGTGGCAAGCTCACGACTTTTCGCCTGATAGCCCTCGATGTACTCAAAACCTGCCAAAAGGTGTTGGCACTTGATGGCGTCGCTATCCAAGACCATACTCACCATAACGACCAAGTCTTTAGCAAATTAGTACCAACCAACCCTAAATTTGCCACCTTGCCCGCATCGCTACAGCAGCGCTTAAAAGGGTTTTATGGTCGGCAACTTGATGCCTTGCTTGAGCTGGCGCATGACGATGATTTGGCTTATGTGACCAACAGCAATACCATTTGGGCGGAAATACGTTTTGCGGCGCATTACGAGCAAGTCATTCATTTGGACGATTTATTACTGCGACGCACGCGCTTAGGATTGATACTGCTGCATGGCGCGATGACGCGGCCGATTAGTGATAGGCTCAAACAAATATGTCAGCAGGAACTGGGCTGGGATGAGCAAAAATGGCAGCAAGAAGTTGACCGCTATCAAGAGTTATGGCAACGCTACTATCATCTGCCTGCGGCTTAAGCCTATTTTTATTACTGCTTATCACTACATAGTTAAGGATGACTATGACCAACAACTTTGATGCTCCTATTTATTTCTTAGCCATCGACAATGGTACGCAAAGCGTCAGAGCGCTGATATTTGATCAATTTGGCACTGAGATCGCCAAAGCCCGCGTCGCTATCGAGCCGTATTTTTCAACGCAGCCCAATTTTGCTGAGCAACATGCCGCCTACTATTGGCAAAAATTAAGCGAGGCCTGTCAGCAGTTGTGGCAAAATTGCGATATCACGCCAGCGCAAATTGCCGGCATCAGTCTCGCCACCCAGCGCTATACCATGATATGTTTGGACAAGGATAAACAACCGCTACGTCCCGCCATTGTGTGGATGGATTTGCGTCGCGGCGAAACCAACGATATCGGCTTTCTCAATCCACTCACCAAAGTCATCGGTATGGGTGAGCTGGTACAAGAGGCGCAGCAAAAAGCACGCTGTAATTGGCTTGCTCATCACGAACCAGAAATATGGGCAAAAACAGCCTATTATGTCAATTTATCAGCGTACCTCACCTATCAACTCACAGGCGAGATTGCCGATTCTACTGGTCATGCCTTAGGCTACCTGCCTTATGATTACAAAGCGCAAACTTGGTTTAAGCCAAACAATATCAAATGGCGACTGTTCAGTTGCCGACTAGAGCAAATGCCCAAACTCATGGCACCGGGGCAGCTACTTGGTCATATTACCGCTCACGCTGCCGCCGCTACTGGTATTCTGGAAGGCACACCAATGATCGCCGCCGCCAGTGATAAAGCTTGCGAAGCGTTGGGTTCCGCTGGACTCGCCGCTGATACCGCCTGCTTAAGCTTTGGCACTACTGCGACTATTAATACCACGTCGAGCCATTATCTTGAGATACTCAAGCACATGCCCGCCTATACCGCCGCCGCGCCGAATTACTACAATCATGAATATATGATTTATCGCGGCTTTTGGATGGTCAGCTGGTTTAAGGAGCAATTTGCCCAGTATGAAGAGCAACTGGCAAAAACTCAGGGTGTTGATACTGAAAAATTACTCGACAAGGCAGTCAAAGACATTCCAGCAGGCTGTATGGGTTTGATGATGCAGCCATATTGGTCGCCCGGTGTTCGTCATCCGGGTCTTGAAGGCAAAGGCGCGCTCATTGGTTTCGGCGATGTGCACACGCGAGCGCATGTTTATCGCGCTATTTTGGAAGGACTTGCCTACGAGCTAAAGCTTGGTTTTGATACTATTGAGAAGCGTACAGGCAAACCCATTAAACACCTGCGTGTGTCTGGTGGCGGCTCCCAAAGTGACTCCGCCATGCAGCTGACGGCAGATATCTTTGGTATGCCCGCTTATCGACCGCATACTTATGAAGCTTCAGGCTTAGGCGCTGCCATCAACTGTGCAGTGGGTCTTGGCGTTTATTCCGACCATTTAGCAGCTACTGAAGCAATGACCCATTTGGGTGATGAATTTGTACCCATTGACGTCAATGTCCAGCTCTACAAACGTCTTTATAATGAGGTTTATCTCAAAATGTATAAGCGCCTAAAGCCGTTATATCAAAGCATTCAAGATATTACGGGTTATCCTTCTAAATGATATTACTGTTTAAAACATCGCTATCTAATGCTGTGTGCATACGATTTAGCCCTTCTATCAGCAGCGCTTTAGGACACGCCACATTCAAACGCATTTTAAGATGCCCTTCCTCACCATATTTGATCCCAGCGTTTAGCTCCACTTTCGCCGCTCTTAACGTGTCATAAAGTACTTGGTCATCTTGACTATATGCCGAGCAATCCAGCCAAATTAGATAGGACGCTTCTGGACGCATGACCTTGACTTTAGGCAAGTGCTCAGCGAAAAACTGCACGGTTAAATCAATATTAGCCTCAATATACGTCAGCGCCTGTGCCAACCATTCATCGCCTTGCTCATACGCATGACGCATCGCAGTATACGCAAATAAATTCAGCTCATATTCGTCATTTAACTGCTGCTGTTGGCTAATTTTTTGGAGTAAACCTTCATCTTTAGCAAAGATCATCGAGCCTTTGATACCGGCGATGTTAAAGGTTTTGGTCATCGAGGTCAGGCTGACCACATTGTGCTCATAACCTGCTGCTAGCGTCAAAAACGGCGTAAAAGTGTGACCGCTCAAGGTTAAATCCTGATGAATCTCGTCACTGACAATCGCCACATTGTGCTTTTTGCAAATCGTCAGTAGCGCCTCAAGCTCATCCGCTGTCCACACGCGCCCGCCCGGATTGTGCGGATTGCAGAGTAAATACAGCTTCACATCATGCTCGATAATCTTAGCTTCGATATCAGCTAAATTTAAATGATATTTGCCCTCGCTCTCTTGTAATAACGAGGTGATGAGCGTGCGACCATTTTGCTCAACTTTACTCATAAATGGCGCATAGATAGGATCATTGACCAGTACCGCATCCCCTACTTCGGTAAAGACGTTCATCATCAGCGCTAGGCTTGGCACGACACCTGGCGAGAACAAGATATTTTCTTTAGCAAGCGGCAACTCATAGCGACTGCCATGCCAATCAATAATCGCGTCATACAGCGCCGCGGTAGGTTTGGTATAGCCCAATATGCCATGCTGCACGGCTTGCTCAATCGCGTTTAAGATAGGCGGCGCGGCCTTAAAATCCATATCCGCCACCCACAGCGGAATCGTGTCATCGCTATAGTGCCATTTGAGTGATCCTGTATCCCGTCTATCGATGACCTCGTCAAAGTTATACAACACCCGCATTCTCCTTTATTTAAAAATAATGGTTCAGGGTACAACATGAATAGCGTCATCAACAATCGCTTTATGCAGGATATATTAAGTCGCTAAATGATTATCAAAATCATGCCTATTTCGTCCCTTTTAAAACCTGATACTATTGGCTAATAGTGGTATACACTCAAAGCATCAATCAAGGAGACAGATGATGACGACACCAGACCAACAGCCGCGTAAGGACACGCAAGCATACGTCTTGACCAAATCCGATATCGATAGCACGCCTGAGACTAAGCATGTCCATCAGTTCAATGAGCAAGCCATTCGCCATACAGTGTCGCTCAGTGATATCGTTGGTCTGACGAAATTTGGCTTGCACCTCGTACGTGTAGAAGCGGGCGATGAGACGACGACGCATCACTATCATGAAGAGTCGGATGAGTTCATTTATGTGCTGTCAGGTGAGCTGTCGCTGCGCTATGGCGATGAGCAGTATGCGCTAAAGGCTGGCGACTTTGTCGGTTTCCCCGCACATGGCGCGCCACATTCGATGCGTAATGATAGCGATAGGGACGCCACCTATCTGATGGGCGGTAGCCGACCTGATATTGATATCTGCAACTATCCTGATATCGACCGCAGGATGTATAACATTCGCGGTCAAAAGGAATATGTGGATTTGGAGGATTTGGGGGAGGTTTGAAGGTAAATATTATCTTTAAGATAAAAGCTTTATATTAGTTTATGTCATAAAAGCATAGCTTTGTATAAGCTTCTAATCAAAAATAAAATCTTCCACATCATTTAGAGTATCGTTTCTATTAGTAAGGATTAGGTTTTTAATATATTCAATTAGTTCAAAACTCAACTTTCCATAACGTTCACCACCCATACGACAAACTAGATTTTTTTCAAAATCGTTTAACTCTTCGACCATCAATACTCTCTTATCATTTAATACTAATTCTAAAAAGTCGGTTTCTTCATAAGTAAAATCACGAGAGTGATACTTATCATTCAAAATATCAACGTGGTTTTGACAATCGTATTTTCGAACCAAATAATTAAGAAAGTAAGAATTTTCATTATGTGTAAATCCTATTTCCTGTTTTTCCCTACCACTTATTTCTTCAATTTGATTAAAGAAAACTGATAATAATTGTATTTTTTTATTTATATTTTCTGCACCTACTGGTTTCAAACCTAAAATTTTATTAATTTTTGGAAGTATCCAATTGTCCTCTATTATGTCTTTATTCATAGAAAATGCCATATCCACAACATTATCGAAATAATATTTTCCGCACACACGTTCAAAAACTTGTTGTTTGACTGCATGATGTACTATGTAATATGCGGTAAAATATTCTTGAAATGAACGATGAGTAAAACAATAATTTAAGCCATCTCGCATTAAGAGAGGCACATTATTTAACAACTCTAATTTCAAATCTTTGTAACTTACCTCAGATTTTAGATGTATTAGACACTTTCTTAATAACGTATTAATTTCATCTTCTGTGAACTCAAACATCTGTTTGCTATAAGTAAATAGACTAAATAAAGCAAAGATATCCCTTAACTCATACATATCTAAGTTTGTTGAACTTTTTCTTAAAAAACCCTGCTTAGATACATCATGTTTATTGAATAATGCCTGATAGGCTAAGTCATAAAATATATAAACTCTATCAGGTATACTTCCAAACTGCTCATAAGTTACAAGCATAATTGTGAGCAGGAGGGGATTACTAGAAAATCCCTCCTGCTTGTAAAAAAGACTATTTTGTAATGCTAATACAAATCTTGCTTTTACATCCTCATCGTAAACTAGCTTTTTTATTACCTCTATTGCTTGAGGCAAGACTAAAGGCTGAATATGAGCGACGTTATATAGCGACCAATCAGAGAATAGATTGTATTCTGGTCTTGATGAAACTAGGATAATAAGATTTGGATACTTATCTGCTAAGTTATTAATTTCTTTCGTGAACCTATCCTTTAAGTCATGGTTCACTTCATCAAAACCATCTAGAAATACTATTGTCCCCTCTCTATCAAGTAAATAGTTCAAATTATCTTTATTAAACTTTTCGTTATATATTGCTATATCTGTCCTGAGCGTTTCGAAAATAGAGTCGTTAGTCTCATTCACTTTTCTAAGTTCTAGGAATAAAGGGAGTAGATTACTCTTATCTCTTATTACACTTATGAACATACTCTTCAGAAGACAGGATTTTCCTGAGCCTGCTGTGGCACTAACTACCATTTTTTTATTTTGTAAGAGTGAATTAAAAAAACTTTCCTGTGAGCAGAGTTTGTTTCCTACATAAATGAACTGCGGGACATAAATTTCATCAAGTTCAACTACTTGTGAGGAAAAGAAAGCCATTTTGACTTTAGAAAGACTACTTCGCTTAGCTTCTAAGTAGTCACTCAAAGCAAAGTTGTATTTGGTAGCAAACTTTTGATAGTCCTTACCAATAAAGTTAGTAACAAACTGACTAACCTCTACAAAGACGTCTCTAATTTCTTTGACACTTCCTGTAGTTTCAATACCCATATCAACCTACCTATTCCAACTCTAATTATCTACCGAAATCTGTTTGTTAATATTAGAGTTTAATATTAGAAAAACCTATACTTAACGCCCCTTAAACTCAGCCTCACGTCTCTCAACCATCGCCATCACACCCTCTTTCGCATCCTCTGAATGAAAGAGCGGCGGCAGATAACTATGGATATTGGCCAGTGCCGTCGCGGCTCCATTGCGACTCGCATCTTGTGCGGAGGACAGCGCGCCTCTGACGCCCAGCGGCGCGGCTTTACAGATCTCTTGTGCCAGCGTCAATGCACGCTCGTATTCAGACCCATTTGCCACCACTTCACTGACCAAGTTCAGTCGATCAGCCGTTTGCGCATCGAATGCTTTACCCGTGAGCAAATACGGCATGGCTTTTTGCCAGCCTGCCGCCGCGACAAACCGTACCGTTGCTCCGCCAAATGGCATGATGCCGCGCTGGACTTCCATTTGCGCAAAGTTACAGTTATCACTGGCGATGACCACGTCACTATTTAGCATCAGCTCGATAGCCACGGTAAAGCACGTGCCTTTTACCGCCACCACCACAGGTTTGGTACGTAAGCGTCCGCTAATGCCCCACGGGTCAATTTGGTTGTCATCAAACTCAAACACACCATCGTTTAGCTTGTCTTGCAGTTCGACCAGATCAAGCCCAGCGGTGAAGTGATCGCCATGCGCAAAGATGAGCGCACAGCGTAAATGCTCATCGTTTTCATATTGGGTCAGTGCATCAGAGAGCTGGGTGATCATATGACTGTCAAAGGCATTGCGTTTATTGGCACGGTTTAGCCCAATCAGGCAGATATAGCCGTCCGTGTCATAAGTGATGCGCTTGTCTTGAGTATTATCCGTCGTCATGGTGCTGTCCTTGTCGAAGTAATTTTTTATGTAGTGAGTGATTATATCGTCGAGTCTTGATGGTTGAATCTTGATCGCTTATTTATAGAGGTTTATCGATAAACCTGCTTTTAATCCACCTTTTAATATAGACACCATATAGCGATAACACAAGCGATAGCAATGACTCGAATGGCGCGACAATAGATAAAAGTTGACCTCATTTACGATAAGTGCAACTATAATTCAGACTGGATAGGGTACAGAGGGTTTTATGGAGTTTTGGCACGGATTTTTGCTGATCACGAGCGTTCACTTGCTGGCCGCCGCCTCGCCAGGGCCTGACTTTGTGTTGGTCTCGCAGCAGACGTTAGCCAAAGGTCGACGTACTGGTTTGATTTGTAGTTTGGGTATTACCTTGGGTCTTGCCGTACACATTATCTACTCGGTGCTGGGACTAGCTACGCTGATTGCCCACTCGCAGCCATTATTAACCGCGATTAAATGGCTCGGTGGTAGCTATCTTATTTATCTGGGATGGCAAGGCATTCAAGCCAAACCTAAACAGCCAGCAGAATTAACAACGACAGAAAATACATCTGTTGATGTGTCAAAAACAGAGAACGGAGCAACCCTTTCTGCCATAAGCCCTTCCCCTAGAAAATTGTCTAAGAAAAGTGCATCTATTCACACCGAATCTATCTTTGCCACGTTGCGCCGTGGATTTTTTTGCAATGTCTTTAATCCCAAAGCGCCAGTATATTTCGTCGCGATATTTACCCTCGTACTATCACCCGATATACCACTGTGGCAACTGGCTATTTATGGCGTATGGATGATGGTCTTGCAGATGGCATGGTTTAGTACCGTGGTGATGTTACTGTCTATTCCTGCCATTCATCGTCGCTTTCAGCGCTTTGAACATTGGATCGACCGCGTATTGGGTACAGCGATGATAATATTGGGATTAAATCTGATTTTACGTAGTCGATAAGACGCTAGTGACTCGTGAAATCTGCTAAAATGGTGCATTATATTCAAACATCAAAGCCCGATACTATGACCAGTAAGCCTATGAACCGTCGCCCGACCGCCAATAATCACAGAAACCGATCGCCTGAGACCGCCAAAAAACTCGGTCAGCTACATCCGCGCAATCCGCACCAAGGTCGCTATGACTTTGTGGCATTGACTCGTGCCTTACCAGAGCTTGCCAAGCACACCATTACCAACCCTAAAGGTGAGTCGACGATTAATTTCTCGGATCATCAAGCGGTACGAGTGCTCAATCAGGCACTACTAGCGAATTATTATGGCGTGAAATTTTGGGACATTCCTGAAGGCTATCTCTGCCCGCCGATCCCTGGTCGTGCCGACTATATCCATTATATTGCCGATTTGCTTGCGCAAACCACGCATGTTAATAAAGACAATACACCGCCAACTGGCAAAGAAATTCATGCCCTAGATATCGGTACAGGTGCCAGTGCGATTTATCCTATTATTGGTAGTCAAAGCTACGGTTGGCGCTTTACCGGCACTGATATCGATCCTATTTCGGTCAATACCGCCGCGCTGATTTGTGAAACCAACCCAAAGCTAAAAAGTGCGGTTAAAGTCAAACTACAGACCGAACCTAAATTTATCTTTAAAAACATCATCGGTCGCCAAGACTACTTTGACGTGGTGGTGTGCAACCCGCCATTCCATGCCTCATTAGAAGAAGCGATGGAAGCCAATAGTCGTAAGCAGCATAATTTACAACGACATCGCGGTAAGAATGAAAACGAACAAATCAGTCGACACTCAACCAAGGCTGGTAATGCCTCGCAAAACCTAAACTTTGGCGGCCAGCATAAAGAGCTATGGTCTGAGGGCGGTGAGATTGCCTTTTTGACCAAGATGATGAAAGAGAGTCAAGACTTTGCCGAGCACGTGGGCTGGTTTACTACTTTAGTTTCTAAGTCTGAAAACGTGAAACCGTTACAACTGTTATTGAAGCAGCTTGATGTCGCGCAGATGCGTATCATCGAGATGAGCCAAGGTCAAAAGAATACGCGTGTACTAGCTTGGCGTTTTGATACTGATGAAGAATAACCTATAGATATATTAGTTAATTTAAGTTTCACGTGAAACAAAAAAGCACCGCTTTGATATTCAAGGCGGTACTTTTTATTAGAAAATAGCTTGAAGTAAATTGAATGATTAGCCAAAAAACATGACTTTTATGCCAATCGCTATCAGTACCACGCCGCCCAATACTTCTGCTTTTTCTTCTAACCATGTGCCTGAGCGACGTCCCAAATAGACCCCGAGCCAGCCAAACACAGCGGTGACTACCGCGATAATTAAGCATGCTAGCCATGCGTTCAAGGCCAATAAATTTAGCGTAAATCCGGCTGCCATCGCATCGATACTGGTGGCAATCGCTAGCGTAAGCATAGTGCGATGATTGATATGTCCATGATTGCTACTAGCGACTACTCCTGTTTCACCATCAGTGCTAATCGCATCATCATTGACATCTAACTCATCACTATCCGCATCTGATTCGTCAGCAGCAAACACTTCGTAAAGCATTTTGCCACCCAGAGCAATCAATATAATCCCGCCAATCCAAGGCGCCGCCGCCGCCAACCAACCCAAAAGTGCCGCACCCAATAGGTAGCCAATGAGCGGCATCACACCTTGAGCAATACCAAAGTAAAGCGCAGCATAAATAGCCAAGCGCCGTACGTACTGATGGCTGTATTTTTGAGCCTTAGCACCCAGTCCTATTGAGACAGCAAACGCATCCATCGCAAGAGCAATGGCCAGTAATATGACTTCAATCATCTTGTTTTCGCTTATTATTGTGAGTTTCACATGAAACAACTCTAACATTAAAAAACCACCGCCTTGATTGCCAAAGCGGCGGTTTCTTTCATCTATTAATAATTATTTAGCAACTTTTTATGTCCAATCTAGATATCTAAATTAGACACCGTCAATGCATTTTCTTCAATGAAAATACGACGTGGCTCTACATGATCACCCATCAAGCAGGTAAACATATGATCAGCAGCAATCACATCTTCAATCGTCACCCGTAACATACGACGGTTTTCAGGATCCATCGTGGTATCCCACAGCTGATCTGCGTTCATCTCACCCAGCCCTTTATAGCGCTGAATGGCCAAACCACGACGCGCATCAAGCATCATCTGCTGCCAGAGATAATCAAAATCGCGTACTGGGATATCTTTGGTGGTTCCCGCTGTTGCTTCACGGCGAATAAAGGCATCCTCTGCAAGCAAGGTATTCCACTCAGCAGACAAACGCAGCAACTTGCTATATTCGCTCGAATTGATAAAACTCGCATCTAGAAGGTAATGATGTGCTAACTGGTGTACATAAACCGTAATGCGTGGTAACCATTGTGCTTTGGCAGATAACACTTCGCTATCAGACGCCTCTCCATCTATAGTTTCTACAGCAGGCTTCATACCCAGTAAATCAGCGGCAGCAGCGTCCATATTTTTTGGCTGTGGCGCATGGATATTAACCAGTTCAATCTCAGGACTCAAATCACTACCGAAATGATCAAGCTGCGTTTGCATAGCGTCTTTCCAAGCTTGCATCGCAGGCAAATCATAAGTCATATCAGTGCTAAGCTTCGGTGTATGCGTCAGTGCATCCAATAACACCGCTGGGAAACGAATTTGCAAACGGGCTTTGATCAGCTGCGTTTGGTTATAGTCATTTAGTAGTGTTTCTAGCGCTTGTCCCGTAATAGCAGGGGCATCCGCACTGATATGCAGCTTAGTGTTATCAATCGTTGAGGACAATAAATACGCTTTAAGTGCTTCGTCGTCTTTTAGGTATAGCTCTTGACGACCTTTTTTCACTTTGTATAGCGGTGGCTGGGCGATATAAATATAACCACGTTCAATCAGCTCAGGCGTTTGACGGAAGAAGAAGGTCAATAGCAAGGTACGAATGTGTGAACCATCAACGTCCGCATCGGTCATGATGATGATTTTATGATAGCGTACTTTGTCCGGATTATATTCGTCTGGACCAATGCCGCAACCAAGCGCAGTAATGAGGTTACCAACTTCAGCAGAAGACAGCATTTTGTCAAAACGCGCACGCTCAACGTTAAGAATTTTGCCTTTTAATGGCAAGATCGCTTGGGTTTTGCGACTACGACCCTGCTTCGCTGAACCACCTGCAGAGTCACCCTCCACGATATAAAGCTCTGACAATGCCGGATCTTTTTCTTGGCAATCTGCTAACTTACCGGGCAGACCAGCGATATCTAACGTGGTCTTGCGACGGGTCATTTCACGAGCTTTACGCGCCGCATCACGGGCACGCGCCGCATCGATGATCTTATTGGCAATAGCTTTACCAGCACTTGGATTTTCTAATAGATAATCATTAAACTTATCATGCATCGCTGATTCAACAGCAGATTTCACTTCGCTCGAAACCAGTTTATCTTTAGTTTGACTAGAGAATTTTGGATCAGGTACTTTTACCGACACAATCGCGGTCAAACCTTCACGAGCATCATCGCCAGTTGCGACTACTTTTTCTTTTTTGAATAAATTTTCACGATCCATATAGCTGTTTAGGCCACGTGTGAGTGCTGAGCGGAAACCAGATAAATGCGTCCCACCATCACGCTGCGGGATATTATTGGTAAAGCACAATACTTTTTCGTTATACGTATCTGTCCACTGCAATGCCACTTCGACACTGATGCCGTCATCTTGCTCACTCACAAAATGAAAGACTTCATTGATGCCATCTTTACCAGCATTGATATAACTAACAAATTCTGACAAGCCGCCTTTGTGTTCAAACTCATGACGCTTATCAATACGCTCATCAGTTAAAACAATGCGTACACCTGAGTTTAAAAATGATAGTTCACGCAAACGCTTAGCTAAAATATCGTACTCAAAGATGGTACCAGTAAACACATCACTGCTTGGATAAAAGCGAATTTGCGTACCGGTCTTGTCGGTTGGCTCCATCTGCTGAATGTCAGCATCAGGCACCCCATCGGTATAGGTTTGATGATAGTGATAGCCTTCACGCCAGATATTCATTTCAAGCTTTTTAGATAGTGCATTAACGACCGAGACACCAACACCATGTAAGCCGCCTGATACTTTATAGCTATTATCATCGAACTTACCACCTGCATGCAATACAGTCATAATGACCTGCGCTGCAGACACACCCTCTTCTGGATGGATGTCGACAGGTACGCCGCGACCATTATCCATGACGCTCACAGATTCATCTTCGTGGATAATGATATCGATTTGATCACAATGACCCGCCAGAGCCTCATCGATAGAGTTATCCACCACCTCAAAGACCATATGATGTAAGCCCGTACCATCATCAGTATCACCGATGTACATACCAGGACGGACGCGTACCGCTTCTAACCCGCGCAATACACGAATATCTTTGGAGCTATAATCAGAAGGTAAACTTTCAGGAACCACCGCTGGTGCCGTAGTTTCAGCAATGCTGTCTGACGTCAGTTGCTCGTGGTCGGTAGGTAATGAATCACTCATGTGCATTCCTTAATCTAGCCATAATCAGCCGTTTGTTATTAGCGCACCACTACGATGACGCCTCATAACGTTATTTTAGACTTAGTTTTTATAGTCAAAACTTTTGATAAGCATCATCAGCTAAAACAGGATTAGCTAAAAATTCTTGAGTGTTGATAGCGACTTAAAAAGAGTTTCAAATCAGCGCTTCATTTTTCTAATATCGGCTTCTTTTTTTAAACATTATAAAAAACCAGTAGAGCAAACAAAACATATATTTATCAAATACTTAGAAATTTACAGACACTAAAAAATGCCTATATAACGTCATCAAACAACTTGCTGAGAATAGGACAAAAATAAAGCCCTATTTTAGCATTTTTTTGCCTCTAAGTCACTGTTTACTGAGCGTTTTATACTTATAAAACCAGCTTTGAAAGATAAGTCTATATCATCAAAAAGTGGCAGGTAGATAAGGATAAATATGAAGTACCACAGAAAAATAGAAAATAGTAATATAAGGGAGATTATGTAGTAATTAGAATTTGACCTTCTTTCACATGAAACGTATTGGGTTTTGACCAATATTGATAGACCAAAGGTAAAATATCGTCGGTCAAGCTAGTCATAAATACCTGACATGGCAGCTGTGCTAAAGTCGATAATAAAATCTCAATCGCCCTATCATCCAGCTCTGCTGTAATATCATCTAGCAATACCACTGGTGTCACCTGAGCATGAGCGCTATCATTTGATAGATCATTAGTCTTTTGAGTGTTTAGCAGTAATGGCAGTTGCGATAAACGCAGTGCCGTGATTAATAGCTTTTTTTCACCACGTGACAACACATTGGCTGCCTGCTCTTTTAGAACAGGTACTTTGAGGTTAGTGTCCGCTTCACATCTTGTATCTGAGAGCTTGTTATTCGACGCTGTTGAGTCATTAGAGCGCCAATGCACATGAATATCAGCACGGTGATTACCGATACGAGTATATCCCAGCTGCAAATCCTGCTCTAAGCGCTCATTAAGCTGTATATCCAGCGCAACATTAGTATCATAACCAGCGTTATAGCTAAGGCTTAATTGCTCTGCATAAGCGGGCAATAACTGCGCGATACTTTCAGCAAAATAAGGCTGCCACTCTAGGAATATCCGTTCGCGATAATGATGAATAAGTGCCGCATGATTGCTAAGTCCTTTATCCCACGATTTTAGTTCAGCGAGCTGCACTTGAGTCAAATGACGTGTCTTTTTTAGTAAACTATTGCGCTGTTTTAATAGGCGCTGATAGGCGAGCCATTGCGGATAAAAACCTTGTTTCATGTGAAACACCAGCCAATCTAGTAGCTGGCGACGACTAGCACTACCCTGCTCTAACATATCCATCGTCGATGGATCTATCAGTAGCGTTGGCAACTGCTCAGTTAAGATGCTTTGGTTATATACAGTGGTTTGATTCAAACGTAGAATTGTAGTCGCGTCAGCTTGTTTTTGGATAGCTAAGGTACTGCTATCATTGAGATTGGCATACACAGTCACTGTATTTTGATAGTGCTGAATATAGCGTTTTGGCTGGTGATGACGAAAGCTTTTTCCTCTTGATAGCAGAAATATGGCTTCAAGTAATGAGGTCTTTCCGCTACCATTTGCACCAACAATGACATTGCAAGCTGTTGCGTGTAGATTGACTTGCGTCAGGTTGCGTAAGTTGGATATTTGTAGACGTTCAATCATAATACCGACAGCCGCCTATTGAATCTACCTATAAAAATAGGCAAAAGTTTAATAATTTTTGAATTTAAAATACTGGATTCTAATCAAAGAAACCCTGTTTACCTTAATATTTAAGTGCAAACTGAGTTTCTTTAGTACTCGCTCTTAAGGCTGTCAAAGACCTGTAGAAACTATATACGCATTGGCATGATGACATACTGATGGAACTCATCATTCAGCTGATTGACTAGCACCGACGCGTTTGATTGACTCATGTGCATTTGCAAGTCACCTTGAATAACGCCAAGCACATCTTGTAAATAAGCAGCGTTAAAGGACAGCTCCATTGGCTCACCTTGATACTTCGCCTGTATCATCTCCACCGCTTCATCTTGCTCTGCATTATTAGCACGCACCTCTACCATGCCATCGCTGGCAAAATTAAACACCACACCGCGAGATTTTTCATTGCTTAAAATCGCGACACGACGCAATACGTCCGTCATTTTTTCTTGATTGAATAAAGCCAGTTTATCCGTATTACTTGGCATCACTCGGCGATAATCAGGGAATTTCCCATCAATCAGGCGCGCAGTGAAAGTAACCATCAGGTTTTGATTGACCTGTCCTGCACTATCAACGTCACCAAACGGTAAGCTCACTTGCAAAAACTCACGACCAAAGCTCAAGGTGACCTGATTGTCTTGCTCACCAAGCATTTTTCCTAGCTCAGAGGCTAGGCGCTCCAGCTCAATCACAGCTTTACGGGGCAAAATAGCCTGCATATTTAAATCAGCACTGACATCGATAACACTGCGTGCCAAAGCCAATCGGTGCCCATCGGTTGCAACCGTCGTCAGCTGCTGTTGCGACACGTCAAACAACATACCAGTGAGATAATAACGAACATCTTGAATCGCCATCGCAAACTGCGTTTTATGAATCAAATCGATAAGACGATTGCGACTGATGGTCAATGGTGTGATATTTTCGGGATTGCCCAAACTCGGATAATCTTCGCTAGGCAATGTCCCTAAGGTAAAGCGACTCTTGCCGCTGGTTAGCAGACAGCGCTCATTCGCTTGAGTCGCTAGATTGACTTGAGCTTGTGCCGGCAATGATTTACAGATATCTTTTAACTTTGTTGCAGGTAAAGTCGTTGTACCAGCTTCAACACAAGCACCAGCAGGCAATTTCAAAGTCGATGTCAGCTCTACTTCTAAATCAGAAGCTGTCAAAATAAGCGCTGACTCGGATAGCTGTAGCTTGATATTGCCCAAAATAACCATATTGTGCCGTTTATCAGCAGCCTTGGCGATCAAATTAATGGCTTTTAGTAACGACTCTCGATTAATCGATAATTGCATGCTTGGTTACTCTTATTTAAATGATTTTTATTATAAAACTTAACAATAATGGCTTAATCATACCCTGTCTATTGACTATAATCCATTCGCTGTCTGTCTACTCGTATTTTTAATATTATAAACCATACCAATCCACTAAAACATAGTGATACCGTGACCTGCTAACCCGCTTGCAACATCAACGCCAGTGTCTTGTAATCCTTATCAAAGGCAGGATCTGCGGCTCGTAGCTCATTAACTTTATCGCAAGCATGCATCACCGTTGTATGATCGCGACCACCGAATGATTGACCAATCTCAGGAAAGCTATCACCAGTCAACTCACGCGATAATGCCATCGCTATTTGACGCGGTCTAGCAATACTGCGCGTGCGTTTACGACCCATCATATCTTTGATAGTCACATCATAGTACTCAGCGACCACTTTGCGAATATTATCCATATTCACAGCTTGCACACGCATCGCAACAATGTCTTTTAGCGCATATTGCACCATTTCAAGGGTAATCTGTGCGCCCGTCAAGTTAGCATTAGCAAAGACTTGATTTAGAGCACCTTCTAAACGCCTAACATTTGAAACCACATTTTGAGCGATGAATAATGCGCATTCTTTAGGCAGTGTCATACCATATGAAGCTGCCTTTTTTTGCAAAATTTGTACACGAGTATCAATTTCAGGTGGATCAACTGCTACGGTTAACCCCCAAGAAAATCGCGATCTAAAACGTTCATCGAATTCGGTCATTTGCGAGGGGTGACGATCTGAAGCCAAAATCAGTTGTTTATCGCCACTGGTAAAATCTGCAAATAATGTCAAAAACTCATTACTACTTTTGGTCTTTCCTGCTAACACATGAATATCATCTACAATCAACAAATCTACTTTTTTAATTTTCTTTTTAAAATCTTCTATTTTATTATTTCTTAATGAATAAACTAATTGATTAATAAATTTTTCAGAAGTGAAATAATAAAAACTTTGATTATTCTTTAAATAGCGATGTGCTACAGAATGCATTAAATGCGT
This sequence comes from Psychrobacter muriicola 2pS, assembly GCF_904846535.1. Taxonomy (NCBI): domain Bacteria; kingdom Pseudomonadati; phylum Pseudomonadota; class Gammaproteobacteria; order Moraxellales; family Moraxellaceae; genus Psychrobacter; species Psychrobacter muriicola. The sequence goes on along the minus strand of NZ_CAJHBC010000006.1, from coordinate 1,841 downwards.
TTTTCCCAAACCAGAAGGTCCATATATAAATAAAGGATTGTGTCGATTTTTTGATTGACGCTTACCAAGCTCATAACACGCTTTATAGGCCAGATTGTTAGATTTACCAGTGACAAAAGTTTCAAAAGTAAAGTCAGGGTTTAGATAACTTAACGATTTGGCATCGGCAGAATCAACCAATTCTGCGTGACGCATATTGGCATCAATATCTGCTTTTGCATTGTTATGATGAATGGTTTCAAACTTATGATCTGCAGGGGGAGGGGAGGGCTTATCTTCTTCAAACAAAGACCCTGATTGCAATTGGCGGTTGTCTTCGTTATCGCGGCCAGCGTTATCAACACGCACAACAACCTCTTCGATACTTCCCTGACTGTGCTTAGCAACCAGCTGTTGTATCTCTTGCAAATGGTTTTTTTTGATATAAGTCACAAAATAATCATTAGGAGCAAGTATAGTCAGCGTTTGCGCCTCTTGATGAGCTGACAATGGTCTCAACCACATAGTAAATACGTTGTCTTTGACGTTATACCGTAGGTCATTTAGACATTTATCCCAAATACTTGCTGTGTCTATCATGAAAAATACTAACCCTATAATTTGAAATAATCTTTGTGTTTTAACAGTGTGATCTGTTGCGCAGGTCTTAATATTGCTCGAAATTATTGCCGTCAAAAGTCACATTGGTAAACTATACGAAGCCACATATTAAGTAGAGGCTAATCTAACACAAATACCCTGTGGATAAAACCTTGTTTTTTGGGGATAAGGCTGTGGATAGTTTTGTGGATAACTCAAAAAGGTGAGTTATCCATATTTAACCCACAGGTTATCCACAGGTTTACCCATAGCATAATACGTTGATAATAAAAACAAAAATATACTTAGGCACAGATAATTAAGCCCCCAATAACAACAATATTTATATATATTAATAGTTAATTATTATAGAGTTCGAAACAAACTGTGGATAACTTTTAAAAATTCATTGCTGAACGGATCATCTGAGCAGTTAATTTTTAGTTATAAATATTAATTTTATAGAAGATGAATCATTTAAAATGACATTCTCTCTGTCAAAATACCTGTCTGCATAGACATAGATTAAATTAGTTCATTGACCAAGATTCTATGCGGTGGTATAATCCTCCGTTATTACGAATTTAGTCCATTATTTTGATAGGTGAGTTATGAAACGTACATTCCAACCAAGCGTGATCAAGCGTAAACGTACTCACGGTTTCCGTGCTCGTATGGCAACTAAAAAAGGCCGTCAGGTCTTAGCTCGTCGCCGCGCTAAAGGACGTCATCGCCTTACTGTATAATCAGTAGATTGCGATAAGCATGGCTTATAGTGCTTGTTGTGTTTCTATTATTTATAGATTGCGATAGTCAATCACCACAACTGACACTTAGCCATATATTAAAAGCGCCCACATCGGCGCTTTTTTTGTCTCTGTACTTTGTTGTTATTTCTGCTATCGTTATTAGCTCTTATACTAGGTTGTACTATGTCCAATACTGTTTCAGTGGCAGCTAATGCCCGCTTCACCAAAGAGCAGCGCCTGCTCACGCCTGCAGCCTTCCGTGAGGTTTTTGATGCGCCTGAGCGTAAGCTTCATCAGAGCCATCTAATGGCGTTTGTGCGTACCAATAATCACGAGCAGCCACGAGTCGGTATGGCTATTACCAAGCGTAAGGTTCCTACTGCTGTCGCGCGAAATTTAATCAAACGTCAAATACGTGAGCAGTTCCGTGTCAAGGCTAGTTTTTTAGAAAACAAAGATATCGTTTTTATTGTTAAAAAATCTATAAAAGATATAGATAATAAAGAATTAAAA